>JBILEY010000023.1:0-24746 GCA_044351865.1 Planctomycetota bacterium
GAAGTCGCTGGAGAGCGACCCCGCGCAGCGCTACCAGGCGGCGCGCGAAGTGAAGCGCGACCTGCAGCAGCGCAGCGACGATGCCGCGCGCCGTGGCGCCGGCGAAGCGACCGCGCACCCGGCGCTGGTGCGCAGCGACGCGGCCCCGCGGCCTTGGCGCGTGCCGCTGGCAGCTCTGTTGTGCCTCGCCCTGGTGTTGGTGGCGCAGTGGATGCCGTGGCTGATCGTGGCGAACGCGTTCGATCTGCAGCCGACGGGGGCATGGTCGGTGTTCCGCATCCGCTACCACGACGTCAGCAGCAAGCAGATCAACGATGCCTGGCACGCGAGCGTGCACCGGCTGCCGCTGTTCCTGACCCTGTTCGCGGCCGTGGTCGCCGCGCTCGCTGCCATGCTGCGCGAACGCGCCCACCGCTTCGCCGGCGCGGCACAGAGGACCGCGCTGGCCGCGGGCCTCGGACTGTGCGGCCTGACGGTGCTCACCTGCTGGCTCACCGCGGGACTGACCGCCGGCAGCGGCGTCTACGTGGCGCTGCTGGCGTTCGCCGCAGCCATGGGCCTCTGTCTGTGGCAGCGGCGTCGCATCCCGTGAAGGCGCCGGCGAGCGACGCGGTGCGGCCGCGTCCGCCCCGTCAGTTGCGCCCGTTCGGATGGCACTGGTAGCAGCCAGCCGTCGTCCACGTGTAGCCCGACACGCCCTGATGGTCCTGGTTGGTGCTGGTCTGGTTGTGCTCGTGGCAGTCGATGCACGAGAAGGCCTGGCGGTTGCCCGGGTTGGTGTGGCAGTCGAAGCAGGCGAAGCCGCTGTGCCGGCCGCTGGTGATCGGGAACTGGTGGTTCCAGTTGCCGTCGCCCCAGATCGTCGGGGTGTGGCACTGCTCGCACTGCTGGCTCAGTCCGAACGACGCGTGCGGCGGATCGGTCGCCGTCTGGTAGTCCTGCAGGTGGCAGCTGGCACACGCAGTCGACAAGCCGGTGAACACGCCGCCGGTGTGGCACGCGGTGCAGGCCTGCTGGTGCGCGTTGCTGAGCGGGAAGCTCGCCGGATGCGCGAAGCCCGCCCCGCGCCAGGCCAACGTGTTGTGGCAATCGGCGCAGTCGGTGCCGAAGCCGGCGGCGGCGTGGTTCGGGTTCGCCGTCGCCTGGTAGTCGTCGAGATGGCAGCTCGCACACGCCGTCGACAAGCCGGTGAACGCGTTCGGCGTCGTATGGCACTCGCCGCAGCGGCGGCCGGCGTGGCCGAACGCCAGCGGGAACGACGCCGGATGGTCGAAGCGCGCCGAGCTCCACGCGACCGGCAGGTGGCACTGTTCGCAGTCGCGCGGGAACGACGCCAACGCGTGGTTCGGGTTCGCCGTGCGCTGGTAGTCCGCCTCGTGGCACTGTTCGCACTGCACCGGCGCGCCGGCGAAGTTGCCGACCTGCGCGCCGGGATGGCAGCGGAAGCACGCCGCCGCCGCGTGCGCGCCGACCAGCGGGAAGCGCGTGCGGTCGTGCACGAGGATCGCTTCGCGCGGATACCACGAGCGCTCTTCGTGGCAGTCCTGGCAGTTGGCGCCAAGCCGCGTCAGGTGCGGATCGGCGTGGCAGCCGGCACATCCGCGCGCGGCGAACTGCTGCACCGGCCCGCGGTCGTTGTGGCACAGGAGGCAACTCGCCTTCTCGTGTGCACCGTGCAGCACGACGCCGGTGCGTGCGCCGTGGTCGAACGTGAAGTCGGCGCGGATCGTCTGCCAGTTGCCGCCGGTGTGGCACAACGAACAGTCGGCGGGGAACGAGTCGTGCGGCACCACCGGGCCGGCCCCTTGGTCCCAGCCGTTCAGCGGCACGAGGTTGGCGCAGGCCACGACCAGCAGCCACAGCACGAGGCCGAGCAGCGGGGTCAGACGACGGAGACGAGGTCGCTTCTGCATCAGAACCGCCATTGCAGGTAGAAGGCCAAGGCGGTCGCGTCCTCGCGATCGCCGAACCAACGTTCCGCCGACAGGTCGAGGTCGGTGCGCTCGCCGAGCGGCCACGACAAGCCGACCTCCACCGACTGCCGGGTGTACGTCTCGCTGCCGGTGACCAGCGCGTCGAGTTCGTACTCGTACCACCGATAGCCGGCGCGCCACGCGCAGTCGCCGATGCGGTCGCGCAGCTGCAGGCGGGCACCGGGCCCCTGGCTGTAGCCGCCGTCGTTGCGGAACAACGACGCCGACAGCGCCGACGTCTCGTTCCACAAGCCGCGCCAGTCGGCGTCGAGGCCGATCGACGTGCCGTCGCGATCCTGGTCGCGCCACCAGTCGAGGCGCGGGCGCAGCGACAGGCGCTCGAGCGGCCGCAGCGAACCGCTCCACGACAGGCGTTCGACGTAGCCGTCGCGCACCAGCTCGACCGGCAGGATCTGGTACTCGCTGCGCTTCAGTTCCGGCCAGGTGAAGCGCGACACGGTGACGCCGGTGCCGACCGACTTGCCGTCCCAGCGCGCCTGCAGCAGCAGCTCGGTCAGGTCGAAGCCGCGGCCCTTGATGGTGTCGCTGCCCGAGTAGTAGTCGACCTTGGCGCTGCCGAGCACGAACACGCGCTCCGCCGGCCGCCACTCGCTGCGCACCAGCACCAGGTCGCGGTCGGGCGCGCCGAGGTGCCACGTCTTCTGCACGCCGAGGGCGCCAGCGAACGAACGCGCCGCGTCGGCGGTGTAGTCGACGAACGCGTGCACGCCGACGTCGTCGCCCTGTTCGCGGGCCGGGAACGGCCGCGGATAGGCACCGACGCCAGCCCCGAGGCGCACGCCAGAGCGGTAGCGCCGCACGAACTCGGCGCCGTCGACGAGGCCGAGCTCCGGCAGGTGCGGCGAGAAGAAGCGGCCGAACTCGTAGCCGGTCGGGGCCCAGGCTTCGGTGCCGAACGCAACCGACGCGAGGTCCAGGCGCGCGTTCTGGTTGTCGACGTTGTCGCCGCCGTCGACGTCGACGTGGCGCACGTCGTACTCGCCGGCGATGCGCGTGCGTTCGCCGGCGCCGAGCCAGTTGGTGGCGTCGGCGCGCAAGCCGGTGCGCAGCAGCTGGTAGTCGGTCGCTGAATCGCCGGCGCGGTCCATGTTGTACTGGCCGAACGCGAAGAAGCGGCCGTCGAGCGTCGCCGGGCGTTGGTCGGGGCGCTGGCTGAAGGTCGGCACCAGCAGCGGCTGGTCGCTGCTGCGTGGATCCTCGCGACGCGTCCACGGCGGGTGCTCCGGCACGTTCGGCTTCGGCGGCGACGTGTTCGTCGCGACCGGGGCGTTCGCCGGCAGCACGCAGCGCGCTTCGGCGCGCGTTCCGACCGGCGGCGACGGCACGCCGGGCGGCAACTCGGCGCGCGCCGACGTCTGGCTCAGCGAGCGCACCTCGACTTCGATCTCGCCAGCACCGGGCGGGAAGATGCGCACGAACTGGCCGACCCGCAGGCCGACGTCGCGGCCGTGGTCGAAGTAGACGCTGCGATCGCTGGCCGAGACGACGGTCAGCACGACGGTCTGTTCGCGCCCGCTTGGATCCTGGCCACGCGGCTGCTGCGCCACCGCCGACGCAGCCAGTGCCAGCGCGGCGGCGACGAACGTCCGGTCGTAGCGACCCGGCGACGTCACTTGCGCCCCTCGCCGCGCGGTGCCGCTCGGCTCGCGGCGTCGCCCTTGCTGCCGATGACTTTCTGGCCGGCGCCCAGCTGATGGCAGTCGCCGCACTTCGTGCCGAGCGGCTTGTAGCGCACGATCGTGCGCTCGCCGACGCGGTAGCCCTGGTGGCACTTGGCGCAGTCGAGCGCGCGGTGCGTGTCGTCGAGCGCGAACTTGCTGTCGCGCTGATGGTCGAACACAAGCTCCTGCCACTTCGTCTCCGTGTGGCACTGGCGGCAGTCGGTCGCCGTGCCGACCGCGAACTGGCCGGCGTGCGGATCCTGGTGGCACGACGCGCACGTGGTGCCGGCGGCCGGACCGAGCCGCGGCCCGTTCGGCTTGCCACTCGGCGCATGGCACTGCGCGCACGGCAGCGCCTGGTGCGCACCGAGCAGGCGATGGCCGGTCCAGGTGGCGTGGTCGAAGTCGGCCACGACCGGCGCGAACGCGTTCGTGTCGTGGCAGCGCGCGCAGTCGCTGCGGCCGGCGACCTCGCGCGGACGACCGGGCTGGTCGAACGCGCCCCGGTGCACATCCTGGTGGCAATCGCTGCAGCGGGCCTTGGTGCCGTGGAACGTGCGCGCTTCTCCTACCACGTCGCGGTGGCACGCCGTGCAGGCGACGGCTTCGTGCGCGCCGGTCAGCGGGAACGCACTCCGCGCGTGCGCCGCGAGCCCGAACGTCGACGGCAGGAAGTGCGCGCCAGCGTGGCACGCCGAGCACTGCGCGTAGCGAGGATCGTGCGCGAACTGGGCCTGGTGCACGTCGTCGTGGCAACGCCGGCAGTCGTTGGGGTCGCGTCCCGGATAGCGCGCCGCCCAGTCGCCGCCGGTGTGGCACTTCGCACAGGCGACCTCGGCGTGCGGCAGTTCGAGGCGGAACCCGGTCGCCGCGTGCTGGGCCGCGGTCATCGTGCCGGCGCGGAAGTCGGCGTGGTCGTCGCGGTGGCAGTCGGCGCAGCCGTTCGCAGGTCCGACCGCCGCAGTCGCCGCCGCCAGCAGCGGCGCACCGTGCGGATGCTGCGGGTGGCACACGGCGCAGGCGGCGAGGGCCGGGGCGGCCCCGCGCCACCGCGGCGGACGCTTCGCATCGCCGTGGCAGTTCGCACAGTCGGTGGTCGCGTGGTCCGAGCGCAGCGGGAAGCCGAGTTCGGCGTGCTGCGCGAGCGTCGGCCGCGCCGCCGCCCACGTCGTCGCCGCGTGGCAGCGCGCACAGTCGGCGGTGTTCGCCAGGCGGATCGCGTTCGCCGCCGCAGACGCCGTCACCCCGACGCGAGGATCCGCGTGCGGATCGGCGTGGCACTGCGCACACGTGCGCACCGGCTGTGCCTGCACGCGCTCCGCAGCGACGTCGAAGAGCGTGTCCTTCGCGTGGCACTGCGCACACGCGACCTTGGCGTGCGCATCGGCGAGCGGGAACGTCGCGTGCCGGAACTGCGGCACAGAGCGCCACGGCTGGTCCTGGCCGTGGCACGACGCACAGTCGCTGCCGAACGCGCCGCGGTGCGCGTCGTCGTGGCAACTGGTGCAGCGCTGCGCGAGCCCGAGGAAGCGCCCACCGGCCGGCGGCTGCTTCGCCTCGGCGTTGGCATGGCACTTCGTGCACGCCAGCGCCTTGTGCGCCCCGGTCAGCGTGAACACGACGTGCGCATGGTCGTACGCGTTCGGCTCGGCGACCCCGGCGCGCGCGAACGCGAACGGCGCGATCAGCGGCACCGTGTCGCCGTGGTGGTCGGAGTGGCAGAGCTCGCAGTGCTTCTGCGTGTCGCCGACGAGCTTGCCGTGCAGGCCCGTCTGCGCCTGCAGCGACTCGGCGATCGCGGTGTGGCACCTCGTGCACGCCACCGCGTCGATGCCGGCCCCTTGCCGATGGCACGCGTCGCAGTTCGTGCCGCCGTCGATCGCCGGCAGCGACGCGTGCGCGCTGTGGATCGGGCCAGGGCCGGTGCCGCCGCCGCGCGTGTCCCACCAGGTGAGCCACAGCACGGCCAGCAGCGACAACAACGGCAGCAGCCAGCGCAGCGCCTTCATCGCGTCCCCCCGAACAGCACGCCGAAGTCGACGCCGCCGTAGCGCATCGCGGTCACCACGTGCACGACCGTCAGCAGCAGAAGCAGCAGCGCGAGCCAACGGTGGATCCAGCGCCACAGCGCCAGCACACCGCGCACCTCCTCGAAGTGCGTCAACTGCATCGCCAGGCGGTGCGAACGGCGCGCCAGCTCGACCAGCCGCGCCACCTCGGGGGCCGGCACGCCTTCGCGCACCGCCGCCAAACGCAGCTGCGACAGATGGCGGCGCAGGCGCCACTGGCTCCGCACGAGGCCGAGCACGCGTTCGAAGAAGCCGCGGCCGAGCCGCGCCTTCTCGACCAGGTCTTCGACCTGCCGCCGCACTTCGGCGCCGAAGCCGCGGCCGTGCTGGTCCCATTCGCCGGCGATCGCCGCAACCTGGTGGCCGAGTTCTTCGAGGTCCTGCTGCCGGCCGTTCTGCGCGTGCGGCACGAAGGCGTAGAACCAGCGGCCGACGACACCGGCAGCGACCACGACCAGCATGCACAGCAGCGCGTGGCCGCCCGGACTCGATCGCACCGCGAAGCCGCTGTGCAGCAGCGCCAGCAACGCCGCCGCGAGCCCGGTGGCGACGTGCACGTTCATCCACGCCTTCAGCGAGCCGGGCAGCAGGCGGCCGAGCTTCGGCGCGCGCCGCAGCAGGTAGGCGAGGTTGGCGGCGAACATCGCCGTCGCCAACACGCCGCTGAACAGACCGAGCCAGCCCTGCGGCCGCAGCACCGGGTGCAGGTCGGAGCCGCTGCGCAGCGCCAGCGGCAGGTCGTAGTAGTTCGCGTACAGGTGGCGCAGCAGCAGCAAGGCGAGCAGGCCGAACGCCGTCGACGCCAGCGCCACCAGCAGGCCGGTGCCGCGGTCGGTCTGGACCTCCTCCGGCGGGCGCATGGCCGGATCGAACGACACGCCCGCCGCTTCGAGCAGCGGGAACGGCGGCGTGCCGCCGGCGAAGATGAACACTTCGTCGTTCGGCACGTCGATCAGCGCGGTGGCGACGCCCCCGCCTTCTTCCTCCTGCTGGGCCGCGGACGCCGCTGCCTTGCCGACCGGTTGCAGGCGCACCGAGTCGCGTTCGATCGCGGCGACGACGGTCTCGAACAAGACGCGAACGGTGCCCTGCTGCACCGCCGCGTCGATGCGTTCCTGGTTGCGCGCCTTCAACCGCGAGAACGTCGCCTTGCGGTAGCTGAGCACGACCGAGTTGCCCGGCTGCTCGGCCAGCGCCAGCGCCGCTTCGATCGCCGAGTCGCCGCCGCCGACGACCAGGATCGCGCGCTGCGTGTAGCTCTCGGCGTCGAGCAGCGAGTAGGCCACCTTCGGCAGGTCCTCGCCGGGCACACCGAGCTTCTGCGGCGAACCGCGCCGACCGACCGCCATGCAGACGTTGCGCGCGCGCAGCTTGCCGCGGCTGGTGGTGACGACGAAGCCGCCGTGGCCGTCGCGTTCGACACCCTGCACGACGACGCCGGTCTGGGTCGGCAGCGCGTGCTTCTGCGCCAGGCCCTGCCACAGCGCCACCAGCTCTTCCTTCTCGTATTCGAGGCGGCCGAGCTTGCCGTGCAACGGCAGCGCCATCGGCTGCGTCATCACCAGCTTGCGCCGCGGGTAAGCGGCGACGGTGCCGCCGAGCTCTGCGGCCTGGTCGACGCCGAGCGCGCGCAGGCCGTGCTCCTTGGCGCCGAGCAGGCAGGCGAGGCCCGCCGGACCAAGGCCGATGACCAGCAGATCGAGGATCTCCCCGCGGTCGGCCGCCGGCGTCGGTTCGGCGGCGACGCGCGCCGCCACCGCTTCGGCGACCAGCGCCCCGTGCGCCACCGCGGTGCGCACCAGCGCGAAGCCGGTGATCTCGCCGGCGAGGAACAGCCCCGGCACGCCGACCGCTTCGTGCTGGTTCGAGATCGCCGGCAGGTCGCGGCGGTCCTGCAGGTCGCCGAGTGTCAGCGCGATGGCGTTGGTCGGGCAGGCGGCGGCGCACAGGCCGTGGCCGACGCAGCGCGCGCCGTGCACGACCACCGCCTGGCCGTAGGCCAGCGCCAGCACCCCATCCTCCGGACACGCCCGCACACAGGCACCGCAGCCGATGCAGTTGGCGAGGTCGATCTTCGGATGCTGCAGCCGCGCGCGATGGCTGCCGAGTTCGCGCGCCTTCGCCCGCTCGGCGAGGGTGTTGCCGCGGTGCGCGAGCTCGACGCGGCGTCGCACCATCGCGGCGACGACGACGAGCAGCAGCACGAGTGGGATGGAGAGGACGAGCAGGTCCACGATGCGCGATTTCAATCGCCGTACCGGGACTCGCGACCTGAGCCTCGGGGATCGGCAGAAGGACGGCGCGCCCTACGCCACGCGAACGTCATGCGGCCACGGAAAGCGCCGATGCACGGCGACTTTGGTGCGACCGTGAACATCCTGCACGGCACCCGGCAAGACCTGCACGGTGGTCGCGACCTGCCTTGCAGGCTCGCCGAATGATCAACCAAGTCGGCAAGTGCAGGATGAAGAACCCGACAGCGTCTCGGCTCGCCGGCTCGGCGCTGCGTGCGGCGCCGCCGCCCCAGGCACCACCCAGCAGGCGGCACCGGCGGCGACTTCGCGACGCGTTGTGGAACACTCCCCACAACAACGCCGCCGCCGCCAGCACCGACGCGGCGCCGCGCGCCGGCAACCCTTCCTTCGGCGCAGTTTTCTTTACGGGCGCCGTCGCTATCCTCCGCGCGCTGCATGTTCGCCCCGACATCGCTCCGGTTCGCCCTGCTGCTGCTCGCAGCGGGCACCGCCACCGGATGCGCCAGCGGGCCCCAGCTGACCGCGGGCGAACCGACCCGCCTCGCGCTGGCGCAAGGCGACAACCAGCTGGCGCTGACCCTGGTCAACAAGAGCGCCGCTGACAAGGTCCGCAGGGAGAAGCCCAAGGACGGCGCGCTCTACGAAGCGAAGACCAGCGACCCGGGCCGCAAGTTCATGGACGACGTGGAGCTGCAGGCCGTGATCGACGCGTTCGGTGCGGCCGGCCTGCTGGCGAGCGGCACGCCGACGCCCGCTCCCGGCGCCATCGACGTGGTGATGCTCGAGTGCTCCGGCCAGCGCTGGTGCTGGTCGCGGCGCCTGCGCGGCATGCAGGCCAGCGAGCGGCCGTTCCACGAAGCGCGCAACCTGTTCATGGCCGCCTACAACAGCGTCACCGCCTGGCACGGCACCAGCACCGAACGCGGTGACCTGCGCAGCGAGGACCAGAAGGCCCGCGACGCGCGCGACGAAGCGCTGCGCCGCCGCCAGCGCGAGTCGGAGTTCCCCCGATGACGACGATCGAAGCGCTGGCCATCATCCCGGTGCGCGTCGGCAGCCAGCGGCTGCCCGGCAAGGCGCTGCTGACCGAGAGCGGGCAGGAGCTGTTCCTGCACACCTGCGACCAGGCCAAGAAGGCGCGCAACATCGACCGCGTCGTGGTCGCCACCGACGACGACGTCGTCGAGGCCGCAGCGAAGCGGAAGGGCTACGGCGTCGTGCGCACGAGCCCCGCCTGCCGCACCGGCAGCGAGCGCTGCGCCGAAGCCGCCGCCGCGATCCCGTGCCGCGCCGTGCTCGACATCCAGGGCGACTGGCCGGAGGTCGCCCCGCGCGATCTCGAAGCGATCGTCGACCAGCTGCTGCGCGGCGAAGCACCGACCAACACGCTGTGCGTGCCGCTGACCGATCCCGAGGTCGCGGCGAACCCGAACGTGGTCAAGGTCGTGCGCGGCCGCAACGGCAAGGCGCTCTACTTCAGCCGCGCCGTGATCCCGTACGTCAAGGAAGGCAGCTACGCGCTGCGCCGCCACATCGGCGTCTACGGCTTCCAGCGCGAGGTGCTGCTGCGCATCCCGCCGCTGCCGAGCAGCGGCCTCGCCGAGGCCGAGAGCCTCGAACAGTTGCGCTTCCTCGAGAACGACATTCCCATGCACGTGCTCGATGCCGCGGGTGATCCGTGGGGCATCGAGACCCGCAGCGACTACGACGCCTTCCTGCAGCGGTTGGCGACGCGACCGAACCCAGGCGACAGGACCAAGCGATGACCAAGTACATCTTCGTGACCGGCGGCGTCGTGTCGTCCCTCGGCAAAGGCCTGACGTCGGCCGCGATCGGCTGGATCCTCGAGCGCAACGGCCTGAAGGTGTCGATGCAGAAGCTCGACCCCTACATCAACGTCGACCCCGGCACGATGTCGCCGTTCCAGCACGGCGAGGTCTACGTCACCGACGACGGCACCGAGGCCGACCTCGACCTCGGCCACTACGAGCGCTTCACCCGCGCGCGCATCAACAAGGACAGCAACTACACCACCGGCAAGATCTACAAGTCGGTGATCCAGAAGGAGCGCCGCGGCGACTACCTCGGCAAGACCGTGCAGGTGATCCCGCACATCACCGACGAGATCAAGATGGCGATCAAGGCGGGTGCGGCCCCGTCGCCGGGCGAGCCGGCGCCCGACGTCGCCATCACCGAGATCGGCGGCACCGTCGGCGACATCGAGTCGCTGCCGTTCCTCGAAGCGATCCGCCAGTTCTCGCTCGAGGTCGGCCCGAACGACTGCATGTTCATCCACCTGACGCTGCTGCCGTTCCTGCGCGCGTCGGGCGAGCTGAAGACGAAGCCGACGCAGCAGTCGGTCGGCAAGCTGCGCGAGATCGGCATCCAGCCGCACGTCCTGATCTGTCGGACCGAGATTCCGATGGAGCCGGACATGGCGAAGAAGATCTCGCTGTTCTGCAACGTGCGGCCGGAGGCGGTCATCGAGGAGCGCGACGTCGCGTTCTCGATCTACGAGGTGCCGTTGATGCTGATCGAGTCGGGCCTCGACCAGCGCATCCTGAACCACCTGCAGCTGACCCCGAAGCAGGCAGTCGACGTCAGCGACTGGCAGCGGCTGCTGCAGGTGGTCAAGAACCCCGAGCACACGGTCGAGATCGCCGTCAGCGGCAAGTACATCGAGCTGCACGACGCCTACAAGTCGATCTACGAGTCGCTGAGCCACGCCGGCATCGCCAACCACTGCAAGGTCAAGATCCGCAAGGTCTCGGCCGAGCAGGTCGCCAACGACGGGCCCGACCAGCTGCTCGGCGGCGTCGACGGCATCCTGGTGCCCGGTGGCTTCGGCGAGCGCGGCTTCGAAGGCAAGATCGCGTCGATCCGCTTCGCCAGGAAGCACCAGATCCCGTTCTTCGGCATCTGCTACGGCATGCAGGCCGCGGTCGTCGAGTACGCGCGCAGCGAGCTCGGCATCCTCGACGCGACGACGACCGAATACGACCCGAACGCCAACAGCCCGCTGATCGCGCTGATGGAGGAACAGAAGCGCACCAACGAGAAGGGCGGCACGATGCGCCTCGGCGCGTTCGACTGCGCGCTGAAGGAAGGCACCAAGAGCCACCGCGCCTATGGCAGCACGGCGATCAGCGAACGCCACCGCCACCGCTTCGAGCTGAACAACGCCTACCGCCGCCAGCTCGAGCAGGCGGGCCTGGTGATGGCGGGCACCAACCCGAAGCTCGACCTGGTCGAGATCGTCGAGATCCCGAACCACCCGTGGTTCGTCGGCGTGCAGTACCACCCGGAGTTCAAGACCGGGCCGCTGAAGCCGCACCCGCTGTTCCGCGACTTCATCGCCGCCGCGATCGAGCAGCAGCGCAAGCGCAAGAAGTGACCGAGGGCGGCTGGCGGCGGCTCAGCGCGGCTCACCGCACTTGCAGCGCGCGCAGCAGCGATTCCAGCTGGTCGGTCGCCGCTCCCCAGCCGGGGTGGAAGCCCATCTTCTCGTGCGCTTCCATGTCCGCCGCCGACCAGTGGCGCACGCGCGCCGTGTAGCGCGTCGCCGGCCCTTCGTCGTCGAAGGTGATGATGCCGGTCAGGAACGGCTTCGCCGACGGCTCCCACGCGCGCGTCCACGCGTCGGTGAACACCAGCCGGCGCCCCGGCACGACCTCGAGGTAGACGCCGTGGCACGGCTGCTCTTGCCCTTCCGGGCCGCGCATCAGGATGTAGCTGCTGCCGCCGGGGCGCACGTCGAGCTCGACGACCGGCGTCGTCCACGGCCGCGGCGTGAACCACTGGCGGACCAGTTCGGGCTCGGTCCACGCGCGGTAGACCAGTTCGGGTGGCGCTTCGATGCGGCGGCTCAGCGACAGTTCGTGCAAGGAGGAGCTCATGTGGGCGGCGCGAGGATCGCAGTGCCGGGCGTCGAGGAGGACGGCCATGCGCGTGCGCGACGCAGCATTGGCGATCGCGCGGCGGCGATCAACGCGGCGCCGCGGTCAACTCGATGCGCACGTCGAGATCGCCGGACCGCCCCGCGACCGGCTCGCGCACGTCGCGCGGCAGGTAGCCAGCGGCTTCGACGAGCAGCAGCACTTCGCCGTCTTCGAGGTTCTCCTCGCAGGTGAAGCGCCCGGACGCGTCGACCACACGACCACCGATCTTCGCGTGCGGGATCGGCGCGCCGGTCGCCGCATCGACGACGACGACGCGCACGGTCGCCATGGGCCCACGCGGCAGGACGACGCGCACCACGTTCGCTCCGACCTGCAGCGGCTGCCGACGCCGTTCGCCGCGATGGCCGTCAGCGCACACGTACAGCAGACACTCGCCAGCGGGAGTCGCGATCGGCAGCTCGCCGAGCACGGCGCGGCCATCGCCGCCCGTGCCGGCATGGCCACCGAGTCGCGGCCCCCGACCCGCAGCCAAACGCATCCGCCCGTCGTCGTCCGGCAGCCCCGCAGGATGCGCGAACGCCTTCGCACCGCGGATCGGAGTGCCGGCGTCGTCGACGACATCGACGACCACATGCGCACGCGGCCGCATGCGCAGCGCGACCCGGCTCCCGTCAGGAGGCGCCTTCGCCATGGCGAGATCCGGGCCGCGCACTGCGAGCAGCCAAAGCGTGCTCGGCCAGCGTGTGGCCGACCCGGCGAAGCGCCCCCCGGCATCGGTGCGAGCGATCGGCTCGCAGGCGACCACCCGGTCGTCGACGGCCACGAGGAACACGTCCGCTTCGACGGCGGGGGCACCGCCGACCTCGGTGACGACGCCGTGCAGGACGCCACCGGCGACGAGCGCGACGTCGCCGACGTCGACGGACGAGACGTCGCCGGTGACCACGTTCGACCACAGCGAGCGCTTGTGCCCCGCGTAGCCCGCCGCCCGCACGACCAGCACCTGCGCGAAGGAGCGTGGCACCCGGAGCTCGAACTCGCCGTTCGCACCAACCTGGACGACCGGCGGAGCTTCGCGCTCGTCGTCGGTGCGCGCCGACCTGACCAACGAGGCTTCGCAGCGGACTTCGGCGCCGAGCAACGGCGCAGACGTTTGCGCGTCGACGACCCGGCCGCGCACCAGGAGCACATCGTGCGTCGTCCCCTTCACGACAGGAGAGGATGCGGAGGGCGCGACCGCAGCCGCAGCACCTTCGTCAGCCGGCAGTGCCAGGGCAAGCCGTCGCGCCTCGTCCGCGGGCTGACCGGCGCGTTCGGCACGCTCCGCCTCCAAGGGCTGCGGGATCGCCGCAGCGACCTCGCGCTGCGACGCCGGCGTCAGTGCAGCAGACGGCGCGAGCGAGCCGAAGACGAACCAGCCCGCGAGCATCAGCACCGCGGCGGCGAGGGCGACGACTGCGCCGACCGGCAGGGCACCGGCTCCGACCAGCATCAGCAGCGGGCCGGCCCACGCCGCACGATCGCCGCCATGCTCGTCGTCGAGCCGCGTGCGCAACAGCCGCAAGCCTCGCTGCAGCCGCGTGCGAACGGTCTCCTTCGGTGCCCCCACCTGCTGCGCCAACGCGTCGATGCCGAGCCCGGCGTGGTAGCGCAGCACGAGCACCGTGCGGTACGGCTCCGACAGCGCGAGCAAGGCCGTCGCCACGCGCTGCCACGTCTCGGCCCGGGCGACGGCTTCGTCGACCGGAGGCTCGTGCTCGCGAATCGGCATGCGCGCATGGCGACGCACGCGTCGCTGTTCGCCGCGTTGCCATCGCCGCACGACGTTCTCGAGGATGGTGCGCAACCACGCCCGCGGCCGCTGCACGGCCGTGGCGGCCGGCGCCGCCCGCAACACGCGCAACCATGTCTCCTGGACGGCATCGTCCGCGAGGTCGCGCCCGGCGACGAGGCTCCGCGCCAGGCGACGCAGCCAGTCGTGCTCGGCGAGCAGATCGGTCGGCAAGAAGTCGGGCATCGCGGACCTTGATCCCGCCGCAGCCCGAACGGGTTCACCGACGCGCTGCGATGCTGGCTCCGGGCGCAGCTTCATCGCGTTCCCACGAAGCCGGCGCGCGGCAGCCGCGACTCGAGTGGCAACGCGTTGCTCACACCGGCTGCGCCGCGGCCAACGGCGGCTCGTCGATACGTCCCGCGTGCCCCGACTGGCGCCGCCACAGCAAGACGAACAGCAACACCAGCAGCAGAACCGTGATCGTGTAGACGGCACCGAGGCGGACGACGAGCAGGCCGACCGGCGCCAGGCCCGGCACGAAGAACGCTGCGATCGGCGCGACCATCAACCACACCACGGCGGCCAACAGCTGCGGCGCGAGCCAGCGGCGATCGCCGACGACCACGCCGAGGGCCAGCAACCAGGTGCCGGCGGTCGTCAGCGTGGTGAGGTTCCCCCACGGCGCGGTCCGCGGCAGCAGTCCGAACGGCAGCACGAGAGCGACCGCGGTCGCGAACAGGGTCAGGCCGGCGACGACGCGCCACAGCCGATCCATCGCGCGCCAGCGCGGCAGGCACAGGAGCACGAGCAGGAACGCACGCGCCCAAGCGTCGAACGGCCCGCCTTGCACGTCCTGGTCGGGGCTCGCGGCGGAGTCGACCGGCCCGGCGCCTTCGGCCTCGCGCAGCGCGGTGCCGTACGTCGGCCGCACGAGGCCGAGGCCGAACAGGGCCAACCAGACGCAGGCGAGCACGGCGAAGGCTGGGTGGCGCATGGGTTCCCGAGGCCGAGACGGTAGCGGCAACGACGAAGGCGGCCAGCCCTGACGGCTGTCCCCTTGCACGTGCGGGCGGCGCCGCGTTCCATGCGCACCGATGCCGGCCCCCGGGAATCCGCTGTCGCTGCGCGCCGCCGCCTGGTGGACCGCCGGCTTCGTCGGCGCGCTGGTCGTCGGCTACAGCGCCACTGCGACCCGCGAAGGCGCCACCTGGTTCGGCCTGCGCGGCCCCTACTGCCCACTCGGCACCTGCTTCGGCCCGCTGGCGTGCCCTGGCTGTGGCTTGCTGCGCAGCACAGCGGCGGCACTACAGGGCGACCTGGCGCTGGCCTGGGACTGTCACCCGGCCGGGCCGGTCGTCGCGTTCCTGCTGCTCGCGGGCAGCCTCGTGCATTTCGACATACTCCGGCGACGACACGAAATGCGCTGGCATCGGGTCCTGCGGACCGCGGGCTACGTCGCCTTCGCGGCCGCGGTCGGCTTCGGCTGGCTGCTGAGGATCCTCCGCTCCTGACCTTCGCTCGCACTCGCCCGAACCGCCCATGATCGCGCAATCCGACGCTGCCGGCGCCCTCATCGCCATCTTCTTCTACGTCATCTGGGGGGTGGCGTGTGCGGCCATCGCCAACAGCCGCGGACGCAACGCGGCGGGCTGGTTCTTCATCGGCGTCTTCACCTCGTGCATCGGCTTGATCCTCGTGCTGGTGCTGCCGGACCTGAAGGTGCAGGAAGCCGAGCGCCGCCGCCAGGAACAGGAGAACCGCCGCTTGCGCGAGGCGCTGTCGAAGGAACGGCAGGTCGCCGACCAGCGGCACGGCCACATCGAGCGCCGGCTGTCGGTGCACGACCAGGCGATCGGCGTCGACACCTCGGCGCCGCCGGCGCTGGCCGACGCGGCTGCGGCGCCCGCGCTGCCAGCGAGCGCCAGCGGGGCGCGCTGGTACTACGCGCGCGGCAAGGAACGCATGGGCCCGGTCAGCGAAGAGACGGTGCGCCACCTGCTGCAGGCCGGCGCCATCCGCGGCGACACGCTGGTGTGGCGCGAAGGCATGGCCGACTGGACCAAGGCCGCCGGCGTCGACGAGTTCCGCGGAGACGTCGCGTGAGCGGCAGCCACACGCCCCCGCCGCTGGATCCGCCGGCCGGCGCGCCGCTGGCGGCCTACGTCGAAGGCCTGCTCGACGGCCGCGTCGCCGACGCCGGCGCCTTGCAGCACGCGATCCAGAACCTCCAGGGCGCCGGCGCCGGCCCGTTCCGCGCCGAAGTGCTCGGCGGCCGCTTCTCGCTGCTGCCGGCAGCGACGCAGGTGACCGGTGCGCCGTTCGACGAAGGGGCCCAGGCGCGCTTCCTGCAGGCGCTGCAGGCCGTCGCCGCCGCGGCGGCTCCCGGCTCGGTCGAGACCAACCTGCGCTGCCGCCTCGTCTACGCCGACGTCGTCGCCGAGACGCTGTTCGTCGTGCGCGACGGCAAGCTCGAACCGCTGACGCGCGTGCGGCCGCGCACCGCCGACGACGGCGTCGGCGTGCCGAGTGCGCCTTCGGTGCCGTTCGGGCTGCGGCGGCGCGAACTGCTGTTCGCCGCCCCGCTGCTGCTGCTCGCCGGCGGCATCGTCGCGTGGCAGAGCGGCTGGATCGATCGCGTGCTGGCGGCGCGCGCCGAACAGCTGCGCACCGACGCCGGACCGTTCGGCGCGATGCTGCAGCTGCGCGTCGAACCGGCGTGGGGCAACTACCGCGTGACGGTGGCGCGCGGACTCGAGTATCCGGCGACCACGAGCGCGCTGGCGGCACGGCGCGACGGCACCGAGGATCTCGTCGCGCGCGCGGCGATCGCCGCGGTCGGCGACGGCGGCGCGATGTTCGTGCAGCTGCTCGGCGCCGACGACAAGGTGCTGGCCGAACAACGCACCGAGCTGCGGCCGCTGCTGACCGCGGCCGACGGCACGATCGAGGTCAAGCTGCCGGGCGCGATGCAGGCGACGGCGGTGCGGTTGTCGTTGAGCAAGGCCCCGGAGCCGAAGTGAGCGAGGTGCCGGGCGACGGCGCCGACGACGCGGCGCGCGGCGCGGACCGCGGGGCGGCGCCCGAGCCGGCGCCGGCGGCGGTGCCCGCGGTGCAGCATTGGCCGCCCGGCATGCCGAGCGAAGGCGACGCGATCGCGGTGTCGTGCCCGGCGTGTGCGCAGCCGTGGCGTGTGCACCCGAGCATGGCCGGCTTCCGCCTGCGTTGCCGCTGCAGCGGCTGGGTCATGGTGCCAGCGGCCGCCGCGGCCCCGGTCGCGAGCAAGCCGACCACCCTGCCCGCACCACGCTCCCGCGACGAAGCGCTGCCGGTCGTCGCCGGCGGGTTGCCGACCGACGAACGCGGCCTGGTGTCGCTGTCGGTCGAGCCCGGCGCCGTCGTGTTCGCACCGATCGCCACCGACCTGCCGCTGGCGCCCGGTGCTCTGCTGCAAGCGAGCGACAGCAACCGCACGCGCTGGACGACGCGCACCGTGCTCGAGTTCGTGGCGATGATGGCGGCGCTGTTCGTGCCGCAGGTGGCCGCGATGCTGCTCAGCGAAGGCCGCGAGTTCGTGCTGCTGCTGCCGCTCGCCGACCTGGTGTCGGGCGCCTTGCTGCTGGTCGCCTTGGCGTTTGCGGGCCCCTACGCGCGCATGGGCTTCGGCGGCGCCAAGGCCCGCTACTGGGCCGAGGCCGTGCTGATGACCGCACCGTTCCTGCTGCTCGCCCACCTGTGGATGCAGTTCCTGCAGCACGCCTTCCCGGGCGCCGACGATCCGCTCGACGGCCTGCGCGAGCAACTCGGTGTCGCCGCCAGCCTGTTCGTCATCGCCGTGTCGCCGGCGGTGCTCGAGGAGATCATCTTCCGCGGCGCGTTGCAGGGCCGGCTGCTGGCGCTGCTCGGCGAACGCACAGGCCTCGTCGTCACCGCCATGGCGTTCGCCGCCTGCCACCAGGCGCCGTCGGTGCTGCTCGTGCACGCCAGCATCGGCCTCTACCTCGGCTGGCTGCGCCAACGCTGCGGCAGCCTGCTGCCGGGCATGCTGCTGCACTTCCTCTACAACGGCTCGCTGGTGCTGCTGGCGTGACGCGGCATCCTGACGCATCCGCGACGACGAGCCGCACGAACGCGACGCCCATGGACGAACGTGGCCCCCGCTGGGCGAAGCCGTTGCTGCGCGCGGCCGCCGTCTACAACCTCGCGTTCGGCGCGTTCGCCGTATTGCTGCCGCGCGCGTGGTTCGAATGGAGCGGCATGCCGGTGCCAGCGCAGCTGTACTTGTGGCAGTGCATCGGCATGATCGTCGGCGTCTACGGCATCGGCTACTGGTGCGCGGCGAACGCGCCGCTGCGGCACTGGCCGATCGTGCTGGTCGGGCTGCTGGGCAAGGTGTTCGGTCCGATCGGCTTCGTGCAGGCCGCCATCGCGGGCGACGTGCCGTGGCGGGCCAGCTGGCTGCTGCTCGGCAACGACCTGATCTGGTGGCCCGGCTTCGCGCTGCTGCTGCTGGCGGCGCGGCGCCACCACCACGGCGCGCGCGAGCCGGAACGACGGTGACAGCCGGCCATCGCAACGGCAGTTGATCGCGTTCGCGGCCGCCGCTGCGTCCACGGCGCCGGCGACGGCGAAGCGCGCCGCGTGGACTTCGCCCCGCTCGTCCTGCTGCACGCCGTGCCGACGCTGTGCCTCACCGGCCTGATCTGGCTCGTGCAGCTCGTGCACTATCCGCTGTTCGCGCGCATCGCCGCCGCCGACTTCGTCGCCTACGAACGCGAACACTGCCGGCGCATCGGCCCGCTGGTGCTGCCACTGATGCTGGCCGAGCTGGTGCTCTCACTGTGGTTGCCGTTCGCCGCCCACGACACCACGGACCGCAGCCTCGCCTTCGCCGGCCTCGGCCTGCTGGCGGTGGTCTGGGCGTCGACGTTCTTCGTGCAGGTGCCCTGCCACCAGCGCCTGGAACAGCAATACGACGCCGCGACGATCGCGCGCCTCGTCGCGACGAACGGCTGGCGCACGGCGGCGTGGACCGGTCGGGCTGTGGTCGCCGTCCTGCTGCTGTGGCGGCAACTGCCGGCCGCGTGAACGCGCGACCGGGCGGCCTCGCCTGGTTGCATCGACGGGGCACGTGCCGCACAGTCCGCGCCCATGGTGGGAACGCTCGTCTTCGGGGCCACGGTGGCCTTGTGCTTGCTGCTGCTCGATCTCGTGCTGCGCCGGCTGACCGGCCGCCCCGACGGCACCGAGCCGGCCGACCGGCTGCTGGTCGGCGCACGCGTCATGGCGCTGTTCCTGCTGGCCGCGAGCCTGACCTCGCGCTGCCGCGGCGATGGCAGCGACCTCGCGAGCGACGTGCTGTGGACCGCGCTGTTCGGCGGTGCTGGGCTCGTGCTGCTGGAGCTGGCGCTGCTGCTCGGGCTCGCCCCACTCGGCGGCATCGTCGCCGCGGCGCGCAACGGCAACCTCGCCGCATCGACCGCAGTGGCCGCGCACACGGTGGCGATCGGCGTGCTGCTGGCCGCGGTGTGCGGCGGCCGTTCGTTCGACGAGCTCGCCATCGGCACCGTCGCCTACGCGATCGGCCAGGGCACGCTGTTCGTGCTGCTGGTGCTGTTTCGCGCGCTGACCAGCTACGACGACCGCGCCGAGCTCGTCGCCGGCAACGTCGCCGCGGCGCTGGCGCACGGTGGCCTGACCATCGCGCTGGCGCTGGTCGTCGCCCACGCCACCGACGGCGAGTACCAAGGCCTGTGGCCGGCGCTGCGCGACTACGGCATCGCGCTGGCCGAAGGCCTCGTCGTCTATCCGCTGCGCCAGCTGCTGGTGCAGTGCGTGATCCTGCGCAGCAAGCCGACGTTCGCCGGCGGCGAACTCGACCGCGCGATCGGCGAACGCCGAGACCTCGGCGCCGGCGCGCTCGAAGGCGGCACCTACCTGGCCGTGGCCCTGTTCGTGGTGCGGCTCGCATGAGCACGGCCCACGACTTCGCCGCGGTCCTGCAGCGCACGACGCCGCTGGCCGACCCGTGGCTCGACGGCGCCCCGCGCCTCGCCGCCGAACCGTTCGTGGTGGCGCGCGCGCAGCACGACGAACTGTCGGCGGCGGCGGTCGGCCTGGTGCAGGCGCACGAAGAGCTGGCGCAGTGGTGCACGCGCGAACCCGAACTCGCCGCCGGCCTGCTCGGGCTGTCGCGCTGGCAACTCGGCATGTGGCAGTGCAGCGCCCCGCACTGGCACGGCATCGCCCGCGCCGACGTGTTCGCGACCGCCGACGGCGTGCGCGTCTGCGAACTGAACAGCGACACGCCGAGCGGGCAGGCCGAAGCGGTGCTGCTGTCGGCGGCGGCAGCGAGCGCAACGATCGCGAAGGCGGCCGGCCTCGTCGATCCGAACGCAACGCTGCGGCAGCGCTTCCTCGGCCTCGTGCACGCCAACGCGCGCGCCTGCGGCCACACCGGAGCGCTCACCGTAGGCATCGTCTACCCGACCGAGATGGTCGAGGACCTGTCGATGGTGGCGCTCTACCGCGACTGGCTGACCGCGGCCGGCCACCGCGTCGTGCTCGGCGCACCGTTCAACGTCGGCCGTGCTCCTTGCGGTCGCGCCGCGCTGTTCGACGTGCCGTGCGACGTCGTCGTGCGCCACTACAAGACCGACTGGTTCGGCGAACGCGAACCGGTGCGCGACGACGAGCCGCCGGTCGAGGACCGCGCGCCTCTGCGCGACCCGTTGCTGGCGCTGCTCGAAGCCGCCGTCGAACGCCGCACCGCCGTCGTCAATCCGTTCGGCGCGGTGCTGACGCAGAACAAGCGCGCGATGGCGCTCCTGTGGGAACTGCGCGAGCGCTTCTCCACCACGACGCAGCAGGCGATCGCGCGCTGGCTGCCGTACACGGCGCGGCTCGAACTGGTGCGCGACGAACTGTGGCAGCAGCGCGAACACTGGGTGCTGAAGAGCGACTACGGCTGCGAAGGCGACGAGGTCGTGCTCGGCCCGTGCGTCGACCAGGCGACGTGGGAGGACGCGCTCGGCCACGCGATCGCGCGGCGCTGGGTCGCGCAGCGCTGGTTCGAACCGCGCCTGGCACCCGACGGCCTCGTCACCAACCACGGCGTCTACGTGATCGCCGGCGCCCCCGCCGGGCTCTTGCTGCGGCGGCACGGCCGCAGCGGCACCGATACGACCGCCTGCATCGCGCCAGCCCTGCTCGGCGCGCGCAGCGACGTCGCCAACTCCCCGACGGACCTCTTCGCCAACGAGGCCCAACGATGACCAACCGTCCGCATCCGTTCGTGCTGCGGGTCGCCTACGACCAGGACGAACTGCTCGGTGCCCGCTGGTGGCACGAAGGCCTGCAGCTGCCACCGGTCGATCTCGCCGACTCGACTCCCGGCACCGACGCGTCGCGCCGGGCCGCACTGAAGGTGCTCGCCGGCCTCGGCGTCGGCGTCGTCTTCGCCGGCGTCGCCTTCCGCGGCTGCAGCAGCGGCCAGCGCGTGCCCGCGAACAGTTCCCCGCCGCTCGCTGCCACCGACGCGCAGCGCCAGTATGGCCTGCTGTACGCGGCCGACGGCGCGTCGTTCGCATGGACCGACGCGGTGCCGAGCGACGCCAACGGCGACCCGATGGACCGATCGTCGCTGCAGCTGCTCGCCGCCGAGCTGCAGCCGAAGATCGCGCGCTGGCAGCCGTTCTACCTGCCGACGTTGGCCAGCTCACTGCTGGCGCCGGACGCGACGGAGCTGCGCGCGAAGATCCCGTTCGTGAACTCGCCGGCGATGCAGAACGCGTTCGTGCGCGGGCAGGCGCTGGCCGACGTCATCGCCTTCGCCGAGTCCCCTTCGAGCTGGCTCGTCGTCGTCGACCTGCCGGGGCCACTCAGCGTCGCGTTCGCCGCCGGCCTCGCCAAGCAGGCGACGCCGGTCTGCATGTTCGGCAACTGGCCGCATCCGCGCGGCGTGGTGCCGGCGCACATGACGCTGGCGGCGCTGCTGTTCCACCGGCCGCAGCTGGCGGCGAGTCCGCGCGAAGGACAACTGGCGGCGGCGTTCGTGCTCGATCGCGATCGCCTGCATCCCTACGGCAACGATCCGGATCGATTCGACAACCGCTACGTCGTGCAGCTGCCGTCGGCCACGGCGCTGCAGGGCATCGAACGCGTGCTCTACGTCGTGCCGGGCGGTGGGCAAGCGAGTGCCGAGCAGGAACTCGACGACCTGAACGAGACGTTCGTCGCCTGGCGCAGTGCCGGCATCACCGTGCGCGTGGTCGGTGCCGCCGACTTCCAGCCGGGCAACGAACCCGCGAGCAAGGGCGACGCAGCGCCCGCCCAGCCGCTCGCAGGCAGCAGCCAGACGCCGCGGCACTACTGGGGCGGCAGCCCGTCGACGCATTGGTGGTGGGTGAACTCGCACGGCGGCCGGCCGCCGGTCGGCGCGCCGATGCAGGCGCCGACGCAGCGCATGATCGGCGACGGCTACGAACCGCGGCGGCGGCCGCTCGGGGCCAGCGGCCTCGCCGGCGTCGGCCGGGTGCCGCGTCCTGCGGACCGCAGCAGCCCGCGGAGCTCGACCAGCGGCGGCTCGTGGGGCCGTTCGAGCAGCGGAGGTTCGTCGTGAGCGACCACTTCTTCGGCATCCAGGTCGCCCTGCAGACGCCGCCGAACGGCACGCTGCGGCGCCAGCTGGCCCGACTGCTGCGGCAGCAGAGCCAGGACCTCGACGTGCTCGGCCAGCGCACCTTGTTCGGCATGCTCGGCAACGCGCTTCGCGAAGCCGTCGACGTGACGACGCTCGGCTTCTGGGACCTGCAGCCGAACGGCCGCGGCGAGTACGACGACTGGGTGCAGGGCCTCGAGGACGACTCCGCCGAGCGCTGGGTGCCCGACGCCAACGCCGTGCGCCTCGACCACGTGCTGGTCACGGTGCTGTTCCTGCTGCCCAGCCGCGGCCGCAGCGCGCGCCTCGTCGGCGAACGCTGCGACCTGCCCGAGGACCGCTGGATGCAGCGCGGCACGTTCCGCACGCTGTTCGCGACCGTCGGCGAACTCGACTTCGCCAGCGTGCGCGCGGCGGCCGCCTACCTGACGCCGGGCAACGAGGCGTTGGCGTTCTCGCGCCGCGAGCTCGAAGGCGACGGCTACGACTACCTGCTGCCGCTGCGCTGACGCCGGGTTGCGGCGCCGATCAACGCAGCGCCTGGTAGACCGCGGTGCGGAAGCGGTTGGTCAGCTTGCACTCGTCGTACGGCACGTGCTGCGCGAACAGCACGGCGACCAGCTGCTCCTGCGGGTCGGCGAAGAACGTCGTCGTCGCCGCCCCGCTCCAGTGCAGCGTGCCAGCGCTCATCAGGTCGTGGCCGAGGCCGGGTTCGCGCACGACGGCGCTGACGAGCCCCCAGCCTTCGCCGGGACGCGAGATCGCGAGGCCGGGGCCGAGCGAGTCGGCGCGCAGCCGCTCCATCGTCTTGCGGCCGAGCACGCGCACACCGTCGAGCGAACCGTCGCCGAGCAGCCAGCGGGCGAAGCGGCCGTAGTCCTGCAGCGTCGAGAACAGTCCCGCCCCACCGGCGGGGAAGCCGCGGCCCGCTTCGGCGAACGCGCCGAACACCACGTCGTTGGCGACCAGCTTGCCGCCTTCGCGGCGGTGCAGGCCGGCGAGGCGCGGCAGCTTGTCGGCCGGCACGTCGAAGTCGGTGTCGACCATGCCGAGCGGCCCGGTCAGGCACTCGCGCAGCACCGCGTCGAGCGACCGGCCGGCGAGCCGTTCGAGCAGCACGCCGAGCACGTCGTCGGCGATGCTGTAGTGCCAGGTCGTGCCGGGCTGGCGGTAGAGCGGCAGCGCCGCGGCGCGCGCGAGGAACTGCTCGCTGCTGTTGCTGCCCCACAAGTCGGCGCGCCGGTAGAGGTCGTGCAGCGGCGACTCGCGCACGAAGTCGTAGCTGAAGCCGGCGGTGTGGTTCAGCAGCATGCGCACCGTGATCGCGCGTTCGGCCGGCACGGTCTCCGGCGCATCGGCGGTGCCGCCGACGAACACGCGCAGATCCTTCAGCTCCGGCAGGATCTCGTGCACCGGCTGGTCGAGGCGCAGCTGGCCGCGTTCGACGAAGACCAACGCGGCGGCGGCGGTCAGCGGCTTGGTCATCGAGTAGACGCGCACGATCGAGTCGTCGCGCAGCGGCGTGCCGGCGGCGAGGTCGGCGGCGCCGACCGCGTGCTGCAGCACCGGCGCGCCGCGGTGCCAGACGCGGCACGAAGCTCCGGCGACCTGCCCCTTGGCGACGGCGTCGTCGAGCAGCGCCGGCACGCGGGCGAGCCGTTCGGCGTCGAACGCATCGGCTGCCTGCTGGGCGGCCGCCGAGACGAGAAACCCAGCGCAGGCGAATGCGCAGACGACGGCGCGCGACGACAGGGCGAACATGCCGGAACGCTCATCGAACGCCACGGCGGCGGCAAGCGGCGAACGGCGGTCTTCAGTCGGCGTAGCTCGCCATCAAGTAGCGCGGCTCGAGGTCGGCGGTGCCCGCCGCCACGAACGGCAGCCCGGCGGCGAACAGTTCGTCCGCCAGCACTTCGTTGGCGGGGTGCAGCACGGCACCGCGCGCCGCGAGTTCGGCGCCGCGCTGCGCCAGCAGGCTCGCCGGCAGCACGACCACGTCGCCGGGGGCCACGCGCGCCAGCACCGAGGCCCACGGCAGCGCCGCGGGTTCTTCGAGCAGGGCCAGCGAGCCGTGCGCGGGCGCCTCGTAGAGCGCCGTGTGGAAGCGTTCGCGCCGCGCGTCGAGCAGCGGCCGCACGCGCACCGGTGCTCCCGCCGATGCGACCGGCCGCGCACGCGCCGCCAGCAGCGCCAGGCTGTCGAGCGCTTGCACGGCGACGCCGCCGAAGTGCTGCAGGAAGCGCACGAACGTCACCGCGACGCGCAGCCCGGTGTAGGAGCCGGGTCCGAGGTCGAGCCGCACCGAGCGAAGATCCGCCGGTGCGAGGCCGGCCTCGGCGCAGGCCGCGGCGACCAGCACCGGCAGCTCGACCCGCCCACCGGCTGGCGTGCGCTGCGCGAACGTGCGGCCGTCGGCGGTGCGCACGGCGACGCTGAAC
>JBILEY010000024.1:0-24678 GCA_044351865.1 Planctomycetota bacterium
CGAGCGCCTGACCCCGAGCACACCGCCGAAGTTCTCTTCGGCGCTGCGATCCGCGCCCGCGAACCTGGACGACGACGAAGCGATCGTCGACGCGATGCTGCGTGCGCACGATGCGTTCGTGCCGCTGCTCGACTGGGCGTCGTGCTGTGTGCCGCTCGACCGCTTTGGCGCGCAGTCGCGGTGCCGCATCGTGGTGCCGACGCGGACCGTCGACGGCGGCAGCGGTCCGATGCCGCGATCATTCGACGTGGTGCGCAGCAGCTGGATTGCGTGGTGAGCGAACGTCGCGTCGGCGCGGCCCGCCCTTGCCGCTCGCCGTGTGCACCCGTGTAGTGACGCGCCCATGGACTCGGTCTCGCAGTTCGTCCTCGGTGCCGCCCTCGCCGGCGCCGTGCTCGGCCAGCGCACGAAGGCGAGGCGCAGCCTGCTGTGGGGCGGGGTCGTGGCGACGCTGCCGGACCTCGACGTGCTGTTCGACCACGGCGACGCGATCGCGAACATGACGTTCCATCGCGCCGAGAGCCATGCGCTGCTCTACCTGACGCTGGCGACGCCGCTGCTGGCGTGGGCGATCGCACGGCTGCACGGCGAACGGGCCCTGCTCGCGCGCTGGTGCGTCGCGGTGTGGCTGGCGCTCTGCACGCATCCTCTGCTCGACGCGATGACGATCTACGGCACGCAGCTGCTGCTGCCGTTCACCGACCATCCGTTCGCCGTCGGCAGCCTGTTCGTCGTCGATCCGCTCTACACGCTGCCGCTGCTGCTCGGCAACGTCGTGCTGCTGGCGACGCGCGGTTCGCCGCGCGGGCACCGTGCGAACTGGGCCGGGCTCGTGCTCAGCACCGCCTACGCCGCGTGGAGCGTGCTGGCGCAGGGAATGGCCGAACGCGCCGCCGAACGGGCCCTCGCCGCGCAGGGCGTCGTCGGCGCGCGGCTCGTGGTGACGCCGGCCCCGCTGCAGACGCTGCTGTGGCGCGTGCTGGCGGTCACCGACACGCAGGCCTACGAGGGCTTCTGGTCGGTGTGCGATGGCGACGTGCCGGTCGTGTTCACCCAGATCGCGCGCGGCAGCGAGTGGTTCCCGCGGCTGCGCGGCCAGTGGGCGTTCGATCGCCTGCAGTGGTTCAGCGGCGACTGCACCAAGGTCGAATCCGACGGCGAGGCCCTGCGCCTCGTCGACCTGCGCATGGGCCAGGAGCCGCACTACATCTTCCGCTTCGTCGTCGCCAAGGTCGGCGCCGACGGCGAGGTCGTGCCGGTGGTGCCCACCGAACGCGATGGCTCGCGCATCGACGTCGGCCGCGGCCTGCGCTGGTTGTGGGCGCGCACGTTCGATCCGTCGGTGCCGCCGCCGCGCTGAGGGGCGGCCGGCCGCAGGCGGCAGGTGGCGCGTTTCTCCCTGCGTACCCGCGCGCCCGCGCCGAGCGTCGTTATCCTCCCGGCCCCAACCCCACGGATGCCGCGCATGCCGAGACTCGCGTTCGTTTCCTCCTTCTTCGTGTTCGCCGCCGCTTTGACGCTCGCGGCCCAGGATCCGGGTGCCGCACCCGCCGCCAAGGTCGGACCGGTGTTCGTCGACGGCCAGGCCCAGGTCGTCGAAGCGTTCGGCAAGCGCGCCGACTGGATCAAGGAGTGGCTGTTCGTCGAGGCCGACTTCGACAGCGACGGCGATGGCAAGATGGACCGCCTGCACGTCGACGTCTGGCGGCCGCCGCAGACGGCGACCGAAGGCCTGAAGGTGCCGGTCGTCTACGAGTCGAGCCCGTACTTCAGCGGCACAGGGCCGATGGACCTCGGCTACTACTGGTCGGTCGAGCAGGAACTCGGCGCCGAGCCGCAGAAGCGCAAGGACATGGCGCCGATCGAGTGGATCGGCAAGGCGAAGATGATCTCGGCCAGCGAGACGGGGGACTGGGTGCCGCGCGGCTTCGCGGTCGTGCACTCCTGCTCGCCCGGCACCGGCATGTCGCAGGGCTGCGCCACCGTCGGCGGCGAGAACGAGCGCCAGGCGCCGCGCTGCGTCATCGAGTGGCTGTGCGGCAGCCGCAAGGGCTACAAGACGATCGACGGCAACGAAGAGGTGAAGGCCGACTGGTGCACCGGCAAGGTCGGCATGCTCGGCACGTCGTACAACGGCACGCTGCCGATCGCGTGTGCCACCACCGGCGTCGAAGGCCTGAAGGCGATCATCCCGAGCGCGCCGGCGGTGTCGTGGTACGGCTACTACCGCAGCAACGGACTCGTGCGCAATCCGGGCGGCTACCCCGGCGAAGACCTCGACGTGCTCTACGACTTCATCGCCAGCGGCGAGCCGATGCGGCGCAGCTGGTGCACCGAGAACGTGCGCGACGCGATCCTGACCAAGAACGCCGACCGCAAGAGCGGCGACTACTCCGAGTTCTGGGCCGCACGCGACTACATGAACCAGCTCGCCGACTACAAGGCCGCGACGCTGTGCGTGCACGGCCTCGGCGACTGGAACGTGATGCCGGCGCAGAGCGTCGACCTCTACGTCGCCCTGAAGCAGAAGGGCGTGCCGGCGATGCTGTTCCTGCACCAGGGCGGCCACATGCCGGCGGCGCCGCGCGAGCTGCAGAATCGCTGGTTCACGCACTTCCTCTACGGCGTCGAGAACGGCGTCGAGCAGGAGGCGAAGGCGTGGGTCGTGCGCGAAGGCCAGCGGCCGAACAACGCGACCAAGTACGCGGACTACCCGCACCCCGAGACGAAGATGGTGGCGGTGTTCCCGCGCGGCGGCGGCAACGGGCTCGGCGTGCTCGGCACGGCGCCGAAGCAGGACGCCGGCAAGGAGACGCTGGTCGACGATCCGAAGCAGCGGGCCAAGGATCTCGCCAAGGCGCTGCCCAGCGAGAACCGCCTGCTCTACGCGCTGCCGAAGCTCACGGCGCCGCTGCACCTGTCGGGCAAGGTGCGCGTCACGCTGCGCCTGGCGGCCGATCGCCCGGCGTGCAACCTGTCGGTCTACCTGGTTTCGCTGCCGTGGACCGATGCGAAGCGTGCGACCGACGACCTGGTCACGCGCGGCTGGGCCGATCCGCAGAACCACAAGTCGCAGCAGGGCGAACCGCTGGTGCCGGGCACGTTCGTCGACGTGACGTTCGAGCTGCAGCCCGACGACCAGATCCTGGCCGCCGGCGAACAGCTGGCGCTGATGGTGTTCGCCACCGACCGCGAGTTCACGCTGTTGCCCCCGGGCGGCACCAAGATGACGCTCGACCTCGCCGGCACGAAGTTCGAACTGCCGATCGTCGGCGGCGCCGAGGCGCTGGCGAAGGCGACGGCGCCTGCTCCGGCGACCGAGCCCGCCCAGGCTCCGGCGACCGGCGGCGACGGCCGCTGACGGAAGCGCACGCCGCGTGCGCTACGGCGGTCGCTCCCTGCGGCGCGACCTGCACTCGCGCTGCGGCGCAGCACCGGCCGCAGCGTTGACACGGCTCTGCGCCCTTCGTTCGATGCATCAATGGCGGATCGTGCAGCGGACCTCGTGGATGGCGCAGCCTCGCCGGCGCCGTCGTTCGCCGCCGCCAACTCCGGCCTGCGCTTCGATCTCGTGCGCACCGGCGACGCGGCCGCACCGTTCGTCGTGCTGCACGAAGGCCACAGCGGGCGCGTGCTGCTCGGCTCGGTGCACGGCCACGGGGATGCCATCGCGCGCTTCGCCTGGAAGCTGCGCGTCGACCCGGTGCGCGCGCCGGGCCGCGGTCTGCCGCCGCGCAATGCCGACGCCGACGCGGCCTGGCAGCGCGAACGGGCCGAGCTCGCGCGCGTGACAGCACCGCAGCTCGCGGCGCCGTTCGTGCCGGCGATGGCGCTGCAGGACACGCCGCCGCTGTGGTGGTGCCGCCGCGTCGACCGCTTCTTCCATCCGGTGAGTCCGGCGAGTGGCCGCGTGCTGCGCACGTGCCGCGACGACACCGTGCTCGCCGCCGCCGGATTGCCGGCCTACGCCGACGACCACGTGCGCCATCTGCACGGCGGGGCCGGCGAACGCACGCTCTATCGCCGCGCCGCCGACGGTCCGGTCGCCGGCGGCGCCGTGCACGACGAAGCGCAGCTGGTGCGCGGTTGGGCCGCGTTGGTCGCGGCCCCGGACGCGCCGGCGGCGCAGCACGCGGCCGCTGCACTGCCGTGCGTGCAGTGTCCGCACCGCGCGCAGTGCTACGCCGTCGGCAGCGGTGCCGCGGGGCCCGATTCGGTCGCGGCCGAACGCGAGTTCGTCGCCGTGTCGTTCCACGACGTCGACGCGGTGGCGACGACGTTCGCGCCGCTCGGCTGCGATCAGGGCACGGCCTTGCTCGGCGGTGCTGCGCTCGACGACCTGTTGGCGACCGCGGCGCCGGCCCGGGCCCAGGCGCTGCCGGCGGACGTCGCCGCGGCGCTGCGCAGCGGACCGCAGTGGCTGTTCGCCGGCGAGCCGCGCCGCTGGCAGCTCGAGGTGCTGCGGCAGAAGCTCGCCGTGTTCGCCGAGGTCACCGCCGCGCTCGCCGCGGTGCACGCCACGGGGCGCCCGCACCTCGGGCTGTGCGCGCAGAACGTAGTCTTCGCGCTGGCTGGCGCGACGGGTGCGGGTGGCGGTGGGGCGCCGGTGCGCTGGAGCCTGCAGCCGCGGCTGCTCGACCTCGGCAGCGCCGAAGTCGTCGGTCGCGCCGACGACGGCACGCCGCTGCTGCACGTCGGGGCCGAGATGCTCGACGACGTGCGCCACCGGTTGTTCCTGCCAGTGCTGCTGCGCGGGCCGGACGTCGCGGCACTGACGCTGCCGGTCGCGTGCTATCGCGCCGGCGAGGTCGACGGCAAGGTGCGCTTCGTCGTCGAAGCGAACGGCAGCAGCGTGCCGCGCACGCACCGCGCCGGCGACGCCGTCGTCGTGCTGCCGGCGAACGGCGGCCCGTCGCTGGTGCTGCGGCTCGAGGAGATGCGGCCGCGTGGGCTGCTCGCGTCGACACTGTTGCACGCCGACGATCCGGCGCTCGGGCTCGACGGCACCACGTTCGACGCGCGCGTCGTGCTGCACCGGCGGTTCGGCAGCGCCGCCGACCTGCACGGCCTCGGCACGCTGCTGCTGCAGCTGCTGCTGGTCGACGACGAACAGGGCCTCGACGAAGTCGCGGAGACGTTCGCCAGGTGCCTGCGCCGGCTCGAGGACGAGCCGACGGCGGTGCGGCTCGAAGAACGTTCGCTGGCGGCGCGCTGGCGGCAGCTGCTCGCCGGCCGCGACGCGCGGCCGCGCATCGATGCGCTGCACCTGCTGCACCGCCGCAGCGACCGCGACGCCCTGACGGCGGCGATCGGCAACGACGGGCCGCTGCTCGACGACGGCTTGTGGCAGCGCGTGCTGTTGCTGGCGGCGCGGTTGTCGTCGACGCTTCCGCACTTCGGCTTCGCCACGTCGCACGGCGACGGCGGTCCGGACCTGCTGGCGGTGGTCGCCGACGAACTGCAGGCGATCCAACGGCGCCTGCACGTGGCGTTGTTCGCCGCCGCCGAACGCGACCAGGCGATCGCCGCAGTCGCCGACGCGCAGCTCGCGGCGCTGGCGCAGAGCGCTGCCGACGGCCCCGGCGGCCAGCGCGGCGGCTTCCGTCTCGTCGTCAAGAAGCAGGGCGAGAGCACGGTGCAGGAGCACCGCTTCACCGAGTCGCGCGTCACCATCGGCCGCCGCGAAGGCGACAACGTGCTGCGCCTCAACGACGCGATGGTGTCGTCGGCGCACGCGGTCATCGAGCAGCTGCCCGAAGGCTGGTGCGTCATGGACCGCAACAGCACGAACGGCACCGAGGTCGACGGCATCCGTCTGCCCGGCGAGGTGCCGCAGCCGCTGCAGGACGGCAGCGTGATCCAGATCCGGCCGTTCCAGCTGGTGTTCCACGGTGCCGAACAACGCCTCGACGTGACGTCGTTCGGGCCGCAGCTCGGCGCCGAGGAACTGTGGGAGCAGCTGCACGACACGTTCGCACAGGGTGCGCAGACTGGCGCCGTCGCGCAGCGCCAGGCGCTGCAGCACACGCTGCAGCAGGCGCAGCAGTCGCTCGGCCCGACGCAGCTGCAGCAGGTGCTCGAACTGCTGGCGCCGCGCTGGCGGCAGGCGATCGGCGGCACCGCCGTCGGCGACGTCGACGCCACGGCGCTGGCAGCCGCGTCGTCGCGTGCATTGGCGCAACTGTCGCGTTCGCTGCTCGGCAGCGGCGAGTTCGCCAGCCCCGCCGACGTGCAGGCGTTCGTCGCCAAGCTCGGCCGCTTCGTCGAGACGACGTCGCAGTGGATCGAGCGCACGCTCGAACTGCGCAAGGCGCTCGGCAAGCACCTCGACCTCGGCTTCGCCAGCACCTCGGCCGGCCGCTTCGTGCCGCGTTCGGCCGCCGACGTGCGCCTCGCCACGCTCGGCCAGGATGGCGCCGACGTCGCTGGCCTCGCCGCCGGCGACGGCGCCAACCTGCTGGCGCGCTTCTACGACGAGCTGATGTCGATCCTCGAAGGGCTGCTGCAGGGCAACCAGCAGATGCGCGCCGCGGTGCGCGAACGGCTCGATCCGGCGCGCCTCGTCGACGCGGTCAGCAAGGAGGCGAAGCTGCGCCTCCTGGTGCAGGCCACCGCCAGCTCGGCGCTGTGGAAGGCGTACGTGCAGGCCTACCACGAAGTCACCGACGGCGGCGGCTACGAGGCCGAACTCGACCAGCTGCTGCAGAAGGCGGTGCAGGAGCGCGCCGCGCGCGGTACGGCCTGAAGCCCATGCCTTCGGTGCGGCCTTGCCACCGGCAGCTCGGCCTTTCGCGAGCCGCGGCAGTGCCTGCCGCCGTTCCTGTGGCATGATTCCGCGTCTCGCCCGTTCGCCGCATGAATCCGAACGACCCGAACGCCCCCAAGGACCCGAACGCACCGCCGCCGACGCCACCGCCGACCGACCCGGCCCAGGTCGGGGGCACGGAGTTCCTGGTGCGCGAAGCGGTGCACGGCGAAGCCGACAAGGCGTGGCCGGTGCTGTCGGAGAAGATCCTCTACTACCTGCGCACGCGCTTTGGCAGCGCGTCGTTCCCGCACGGCATCGAGTTCAGCGACTTCGTCAGCGACGCGATGCTGAAGATCCTGACCTCGATCGACACCTTCGAGTACCGCGGCAAGGACTCGTTCTGGAAGTGGGTGCAGACGCTCGCGGGCAACCTCTGGCGCGACTTCTGGCGCCGCCACGAACGCGACCGCAAGCTCGGCCTGCTCGGCCGCGGCGAGACGCCGACCGGCGGCGAAGAACGCGCGCCGTCGCTGACCGAAGGCGCCGCGTCGAAGGGCGAGACGCCGACGCAGATCGTGCGCTTCCGCGAGCTGGCGAAGGCGGAGGCCGAGTGCGTCGCCAAGCTGCCGAAGCAGATGCGCGACGTCTACGTGATGCGCCGCCAGCACGAGCTGTCGTTCGCCGAGATCAGCGAACGCACCGGCGTCACCAACGAGGCGACGCTGCGCAGCCACTTCATGCGCGCGCGCGACAAGGTGCGCGACTGCCTCGGCGGCAAGCTCGACGAGATCGGCACGAAGATCCAGGGCTGGTGAGCTCGGGCGCGGGGGCGCTACCTGCGCACCGGCGTCACATGTTGCGCCGGTACTGCCCGCCGACCTGATACAGCGCCCCCGACATCTGCCCGAGCGAGCACACCTTCGCCGCGTCCATCAGTGCTCCGAACACGTTGCCGCCGGCGAACGCTGTCTGCTGCAGCGCCGCCAGCGCCGAGCTCGCGGCGTCGCGGTGGCAGCGCTGGTGCGCCGCCAGGCCGTCGATCTGCGCCTGCTTCTCGTCGTCGCTGCTGCGCATCACCTCGCGCACGACCTGGATCGGCGAGCCGTCGCGGCCGAGGAACGTGTTGACGCCGATGATCGGCAGCTCGCCGTTCGCCTTCTTGCTCTCGTAGAGCATCGACTCGTCCTGGATCTTGCCGCGCTGGTACATCGTCTCCATCGCGCCGAGCACGCCGCCGCGCTCGGACAGTCGCTGGAACTCGGCGTAGACCGCTTCTTCGACGAGGTCGGTCAGCTCCTCGATGACGAACGAGCCCTGCAGCGGGTTCTCGTTCTTCGCCAGGCCCAGCTCCTTGTTGATGATCAGCTGGATCGCCATCGCGCGCCGCACCGACTGCTCGGTCGGCGTCGTGATCGCCTCGTCGTAGGCGTTCGTGTGCAGCGAGTTGCAGTTGTCGTAGATCGCGTAGAGCGCCTGCAGCGTCGTCCGGATGTCGTTGAAGTCGATCTCCTGCGCGTGCAGCGAGCGACCCGACGTCTGGATGTGGTACTTCAGCATCTGGCTGCGCTCGTTGCCGCCGTAGCGGTGCTTGATCGCCTTCGCCCAGATGCGCCGCGCGACGCGGCCGATGACCGCATACTCGGGGTCGGTGCCGTTGCTGAAGAAGAAGCTGAGGTTCGGCGCGAAGTCGTCGATCGGCAGGCCGCGCGACAGGTAGTACTCGACGAACGTGAAGCCGTTGGCGAGCGTGAAGGCGAGCTGTGTGACCGGGTTGGCGCCGGCTTCGGCGATGTGGTAGCCCGAGATCGACACCGAATAGAAGTTCCGCACCTTGTTGGCGGTGAAGAACGCCTGCACGTCGCCCATCATGCGCAGGGCGAATTCGGTGCTGAAGATGCAGGTGTTCTGCGCCTGGTCTTCCTTCAGGATGTCGGCCTGCACGGTGCCGCGCACGGTCGACAGCGTCTCCTTCTGGATGCGTGCGTAGACCTCGGGCGGCACCACCTGGTCGCCGGTGACGCCGAGCAGCAGCGTGCCGAGGCCGTCGTGGCCCTGCGGCAGCTCGCTGCGGTAGCGCGGCCGCTGTTCGCCGCGCTGCCGGAAGAGCGCGTCGATGCGCGCGTTGGCCTCGTCGAGCTTGCCGTTCTGCACGAGCCAGCGTTCGCACTGCTGGTCGATCGCGGCGTTCAGGAAGAACGCGAGCAGCATCGGGGCCGGGCCGTTGATCGTCATCGACACCGACGTCACCGGGTCGCACAGGTCGAAGCCCGAGTAGAGGCGCTTCGCGTCGTCGAGCGTGCAGATCGACACGCCGGCGTTGCCGACCTTGCCGAGGATGTCCGGACGCAGCGCTGGGTCTTCGCCGTAGAGCGTGACGCTGTCGAACGCGGTCGACAGCCGCTTGTAGGGCTGGCCGGACGAGAGGTAGTGGAAGCGCTTGTTGGTGCGCTCCGGGCCACCTTCGCCGGCGAACATGCGCGTCGGGTCCTCGGCGGTGCGCTTGAACGGGTAGACGCCGGCGGCGAACGGGAAGCGGCCGGGCACGTTCTCGTGCAGCAGCCAGCGCAGCCGGTCGCCGTGCGAGCGGTGCTTCGGCAGGGCGACCTTCGGCAGGCGCAGGCCGGCCAGCGAGCGCGTGTGGTTCTCGACCTTGACCTCGCGGTCGCGCACGCGGAACACGAAGTGCTCGCCGGTCAGGCTCTGCTGCAGCTCGGCCCAGCCGGCCAGCAGCTTCTTGCACTCGGGGGCGAGGCGTTCTTCGGCGCGCGCCAGCTCCTGCTGCAGGGCGGTGCGGGCACTGGTGGCGTCGGCCGGCAGGGCGGCGGCGGCGGCCTGCAGCACGTAGCAGCGCTCGGCGACCTCGCTCTGCTCGTTGGCCCAGCGGTTGTAGCGCTGGTTGGCGTCGACGATGTCGGCGAGGTAGCGGATGCGGTCGTTCGGGATGACGTGCGTCGTCTCCGGCGCGCCGGCGCGCAGCGCCAGCTTGCTGACGAATTGGCCCGGGCGCTTGCCGTCGAGCGCCTTCGCCACCGCCTGGTAGAAGCGGTTGGTGCCCGGGTCGGCGAACGTCGCCGCCATCGTGCCGTAGACCGCCATCTCGCTCGGGTCGCGGTCCCAGGCCTTCTTGTTGCGCTGCACCTGCTTCTGCACGTCGCGCAGCGCGTCGCGGGCGCCGCGGCGATCGAACTTGTTGATCGCCACCAGGTCGGCGAAGTCGAGCATGTCGATCTTCTCGAGCTGGCTCGCGGCGCCGAACTCCGGCGTCATCACGTAGAGCGAGACGTCGGCGTGCTCGACGATCTCGGTGTCGCTCTGGCCGATGCCGCTCGACTCGAGCAGGATCAGGTCGAAGCCGGCGAGCTTCAGCACCGCCAGCGCGTCCTTGACCGAGTCGGACAGCGCCATGTTGGCGCGGCGGGTCGCCATCGAACGCACGAACACGCGGGCGTCGCTGGCGGCGTTCATGCGGATGCGGTCGCCGAGCAGAGCGCCGCCGGTCTTCTTGCGCGTCGGGTCGACGCACAGCACGGCGATGCGATGCTGCGGGAAGTCGAGCAGGAAGCGGCGCAGCAGTTCGTCGATCAGCGAGCTCTTGCCGGCACCGCCGGTGCCGGTGATGCCGAGCACCGGCGGCGTGTTGGTCGCCTTCGCCAGGCGCGCGTGCAGTTCGGTGCGGTGCCGCTCGGGGAAGCTCTCGACCAGCGTGATCGCCTTCGCCAGCTGGCGCGGCTCGGTGCAGCGCAGTTCGGGCAGCGGCTCGTTCGGCTGCACGGTCGCGAAGTCGGCGCGGCGCAGCATGTCGTCGACCATGCCCTGCAGGCCGAGCGAACGGCCGTCGTCGGGCGAGTAGATGCGGGCGATGCCGTAGGCGTGCAGCGCTGCGATCTCCTCCGGCAGGATCACGCCACCGCCGCCGCCGAAGATGCGCACGTGGCCGGCGCCACGTTCCTTCAGCATGTCGTGCATGTAGCGGAAGAACTCGTTGTGCCCGCCCTGGTAGGAGGTCACGGCGATGCCCTGCGCGTCCTCCTGGATGGCGGCGTCGACGATCTCCTGCACCGAGCGGTTGTGGCCGAGGTGCACGACCTCGGCGCCGGCACCCTGGGCGATGCGGCGGAAGATGTGGATCGACGCGTCGTGGCCGTCGAACAAGCTGGTCGCAGTGACCAACCGGATCTTGTGCTCGGCGTGGAACGGCGGAGGAACGGGCGACGCGGGCGTGGTCGCGGGGTGCGATGCGGAGGCCGCTGGGGTCACGGTGCGTAGGGGGTGACGGACGAGCCGATCACCTTAGCAACCATCGGCGCAACCACCGAGAGCGGAGTAGGCCCCGCGGCAAGATCGCCGGGCGTGGGGCGCCGGCGAAGGCGCCGAGGCGGCGGCGCCGGTGCGGCAGTCAGCGGGTCGCTCCGCGGGTCCCTCAGCCGGTCACTCGGTGGCCGCGTTCTCGGCCGACATCAGCGAGTAGTGCTGCGCGACGATCTTCCAGTCGTCGCTCATGCGGCACAGCGAGAACGTGCACAGGCCGTTCTGCTCGTGGTTGCGGCCTTCCGGATCCACCTGCGCCAGCTTCCAGACGCCGACCACGGTGGCGAACTGGTCCTCGAACACCTGCATGTCCAGGTCCTTGAGCTCGAGCTTGACCGTGTCGAGGTAGCGGAACTCCTGGTCGAGCACCTCCTCGAAGGCGCCCCAGCCGCGGTCGCGGCGGCCCGACGCGTCGAGGTTCTGGAAGCGCTTGTCGGTCCAGAAGTGCGAACGGAAGGTCTTGAGGTCGCGGCTGTTGAACGCCTGCCGCATGCTGCGGAAGAAGTCGTCCAGTTCCTTCAGGCTTTCGACGCTCATGGGCAGCTGATCCTGGGGTGCGGCGAGGGGCGAGGCGGGCGCGCTGCGACCCTGGCGGGGGCCGCGCGGCCGGCGAACGTCATCGCGCGATGTGTCGGTAGAGGGGCTCTTTGCCCTTCTCGTAGACGACCTTGCCGTTGACCACGGCCGTCGCCACGAAAGTGGCATAGTGCAACGGATCGCCTGAGAGAATCAAGACATCGGCGTCCTTGCCGGGCTCCAGCGAGCCCAGGCGGGCGTCGACGCCGAGGATTCGCGCCGCATCCAAGGTCAGCGTGCGCAGGGCCTTGCGGTTGTCCATGCCGCCGCGCACGGCGAACGCCGCGTCGATGTGGGGGGTGTTCAGGTCCTGGCCGAGGATGCCGCCGGTGCCGACACCGGCTCCGCCGAACATGCCGACCGGGCAGGTCACGGCGACCGGGACGCCGGCTTCGGCCAGGATCGCCGCGCTGGCCAGGTTGCTGCCGGTGTTCTCGGGGTCGGCCGGATCGGCTGGCACGCGGTCGCGCGGGCTCAAGACGACCATCGAGCCGGTCGCGGCGATCTCGCCGGGCACCAGCCAGGCGCTGGTCGGCTTCTGCAGCACGACGCCGACGCCGAACAGCTTGGCGACTTCCATCGCCTGCCGGATCGAGTCGACGTCGTTGCCGCGCGCCCCGCCGCCGCGGCGGCCGCCGCCGAACGGGTTGAAGCCGGAGCCGCCGGACTGGATCCACAGCCGGGCTTCGCCCTTCAGCACCGCGACGATCTTCTCGGCGCCGGGCGGCAGCTGCGGTTCCTTGGCGTTCGCATCGGCGGCCTTCTTCTTCGGGAAGTCGGCGACGGCGACCAGGTACTCCTTGGTCTTCTTGACCAGCTCCTCGAGCTTCTCGCGGTCGCCGAGGCTCAGCGGCACGCTGAGACCGACGACGCTGTCTTCGCGCACCACCATGCCCTTCACGTCGCCGTAGGCGAGCTTGATCACCGCGTTGCCGCCGCTCGGCACGTTGCCGCCGCCGGCGTTGCCGGCGAGGAACGCGGTGACGCCGGCGGCCAGCGCCTGCTTGATCTCCGGATCGAACGGGTTGACCGAGTCGCCGAACGGCGGCGAGCCGCGGCCGCTGCCCATGCCGTAGCCGGCGACGCAGACGAAGCCCGGGCTCACGGCCTTGCCGGCGGCGTCGATGACCGTCGTGCCCTCCGGCAGCGTCAGGTTGTGCCCGACGGCGTCGATCTTGTCGTCGGCGATCAGCACCGTGGCGCCCGACAGCCGCTGGCCGGTGCCGAGGTAGACGTCGCCGCCGACGATCGCCGTGTACTTCTTCGGCTTCGTCTCGGCGGCCGCTTCCGGCTTCTGCTCGGCGGCGGCGGGCGGCGGTCCTTCGCCACCGGGGCGGCCGCCACGGCGACCGCGGCCCTGGGCCGGCAGTTCGAGCGCCGCAGTCAGCACGGCGGCGGTCGCGAACAGGAGGGAGAGGCTCTTCATGGCAGGAACGGGCAAGGTGCTTCGGATGGGCGTGGTGTGTTCGAGTGGGCCGTTCACGGCTGCAGCGGCACTTCCTTGCCGCCGAGCCACACGCTGTCCAGCTGCCCGGTCGGGGCCAGCGGGTCGCCTTGGAACACCAACAGGTCCGCGTTCTTGCCGACTTCGAGCGTGCCGACCTTCTTGTCGACGCCGAGCGCCTTCGCCGGCACCAGCGTCAGGCCGCGCAGGGCGACGTCGGCGGGCAGGCCGTGGCGGACGAGCTCCATCACTCGATACATCGTGAAGCGCATCGTCTGCGGGTTGTCGCCGAGCACGAAGCCGATCTCGATGCCGGCGTCGTGCAGCTGCTTCGCCGGGTGGATCAGGTAGCGCGATCGCGGCAGCGTCGTCAGGTCGAGCGGCAGCAGCACCGGGCACTGCCACGCCTTCAGCGGTTCGAGCACCTGGTCGACGGTGCCCGACAGCGGATCGTGGCGCAGCACGGCGACGGCGCGCGGGAACTTCACGTCGTCGGCGACGACCGTCTGCCAGTGCAGCAGGTCGGCGGCCGAGTCGATCTGCACGATCGCGCGCTGCTTGCCTTCGAGCAGGTCGGCGAGCAGTTCGATGTTCGGGTCCTTCGGCGGCTCCGGCGGCTTCTGCGGCGCCGGCTGCTGCGGCTTGTCGCCTTGGCCCTGCGGCGGCTGGTCCGGCTTCGGCGGCTCGGGCTTTGGTTCCGGCTTCGGTTCCGGCTTCGGCGGCTCGCCGCCCTTCGGCGGTTCCTTCGCCTCCGGTGGCTTGTCGGCCGGCTTGTCGCCGGGCTTGGCTTCGGCCGGGGCCGCGGCGGGGGCCGGCGGCTTCTCCGGCGGCTTCTTGCGGTCCTCGACGACCTTCTTCGCCTTGTCGAAGTTGTCCTTCAGCAGCTTCTTGGTGCCGCCGTCGCGCACCATCGTCACCTGCAGGAACGCGCTGTCGTTGGCGACCAGTTCGGCGACCGACTTGCCGTCCGGCCGCAGCAGGGCACCGAGGCCGGGGAAGCCGCCGCCGACCGGGTTCAGCGCCAGCGTGGTGACGCCCTGCCGCAGCAGTTCGACGAACACCGTCTGCTTGGCGTAGAGGCCGTCGGTGACCTTCGCCGTCGGCCGGTTCTGCGTGCCGCCGCCACCGCCGCCGGGCATCGGCATCGGCATGCCGCCGCGGCGGCGCCCGCCGCCCATCGGCTCCTCGACGCGCGGCGCGCCACCGGCGAGGCCGGCGCGCGACACGGCGCTGACGAGGCCGGGCAGGATCGTCTTGCCGCTGGCATCGACGATGCGCGCGCCGGGTGGCGTCGCGACGTCGGCGCCGAGCGCCTCGATCTTGCCGTTCTTCACGACCAGCGTGCCGCGTTCGATCACGTCGCCGGTGATCGGCACGATGCGCGCGTTGACGAACGCGACGGGACGTCCGTCCTGCGCCAGCGCGGCGCTCGCCGTCGCCAACGCCAGCAGGATCGCGAGGCTCTTCTTCTGCATGCTCATCGAACGACTCCGGTGCGGAGTGGGTGGATCATCGTGCCTTCGATCCAGACCTCGCGCGGTGCATGGCGCGGGTCGAGCGGATCGCCGGCGGTGACTTGGAAGTCGGCGTCCTTGCCGACGGTCAGCGAGCCGAGCCGATCGGCGACGCCGATCTGCAGGGCCGGTTGCAGCGTCAACGCGCGCAGGGCGGCGTTCCACGGCAGCCCGAGTCGCACCGCCATCGCCGCCTGCAGCTGCAGTTCCTCGGCGGCGACGACCGGCGCGTCGGTGTTGATCGACAGGTCGTGGCAGCCGGCGTCCCAGTAGGCCTGGCACATGCCCTGGAAGCGGCCGAAGCGGTCGAACTCGTACATGCGCGGCCCGAGGTTCAGCGGCGTCTGTCGCAGCGCCAGCGCCTCGGCGCCGAGCCAGCCGTCGAAGCAGCCGTGCGACAGCACCATGCGGACCGGGAAGCGGTCCTGGAACATGCGCGACGTGGCGATGCAGTCGCGCAGGCCGGCGGTGTGGATCAGCACCGGCACCTTGCCGTCGAAGACCTGGCGCAGCTGTTCGAGCGTCGGGTCGAACGTCGGCTTGCTCGCGCCCTGCTGTTCGTGCGCGCGCCACGCCGCGGCGTAGGCCTGCCCGCGTTCGAGCAGCTGCGTCAGCAGTTCGCTGCTGCCCATGCGCAAGGCGCCGAGGTCGCCGCTCTGCCGTTCGGGGTTGAAGCCCTGCGCCACCTTCATCGCGCCGAGCTCGCGCACGACCATCGCCACCAGCGGGCCGTTCGGCCGCATCTTCAGCAGCGTGCCGAAGCCGCTGATGTTGGTGCCCGAGCCCGGGATGAACAGCGTCGTGGTGACGCCGCCGGCGACCGTGCGCGCGATCTGGTCCTCGGACGGCTTGACCACGTCGAACGTGCGCAGCTCGGCGTTCAACGGCATCACCATGTCGTTGATGTCGCCGCCGCCGCCGCTGACGTGGTGGTGCAGGTCGACGAAGCCGGGCGTGAGCCAGCCGTCGCCGTGATCGACGGTGCGTGCCCCGGGTGGCAGCGCCGTCGTCGCGCGCGGGCCCAGCGCCAGGATCTTGCCGCCTTGCTCGACCAGCACGCCGCCGTCGATCGGCGGCGCGTCGACCGGCACGATGCGCGCGGCGAAGTGCGCCGTCGCGGTGCCGCTCATCGCGGTGCCGGCTGCCGCGGCAGCGTTCGCCGCGCCGTTCGCCGCTTGCGCACGCAAGGGCAGCGCCGCCGCGATCGCGAGGGCGACAGCGGCGACGAGCGGTGTGAGCGGGCGATGCGGCGAAGGCTTCACGCGGATCACCACATCGGGCGCGCCGGATCGCGGCGGTAGCAGATGGTGCCGTTGACGACCATCAGGCGGACGTGCGAACGCGGGTCGATCGGGTCGCCGCTCCAGATGCCGAGGTCGGCGTCCTTGCCGACCTCGAGCGAGCCGACGCGGTGGTCGACGCCGGCGAAGCGCGCGTTGTTGATCGTCAGCGCCCGCATCGCCACTTCGTGCGGCAGGCCCAGGCGCACGCCGATCGCTGCCTGCAGCGGCAACTGCTCCTGCGGCACGACCGGCGAGTCGGTGTTGACGCCGATGCCGTCGCGGCCGAGGCCGGGCACCGGTGGCAGCCACGGGTAGTACTTGCCGCCGTCGTGCCAGGTCTGCAGCAGGCCGAGGAACTGCGACGTGGCGCGATCGAAGTGGTAGTTGCGCGGGCCGGCGGCGACCGGCATGCCGGCGGCGAGCGCGTTGCCGCTGAGCCGGTAGGCGTCGAACTCGCCGTGCACGACGACGGTCCACAGGCCGAGCTCGAGGCGCAGCTGCTGCAGCGTCGTCAGCACGACCTGGTAGATCTGCGTGTGCACCGAGCACGGGTACTCGTGGCGGAACAGGCCGCGCAGCAGTTCGAGCGTCGGGTCGAGCTTCGGCTTCTCGGCCTTGCCCTGCTGCCAGGCTTCATGCTGCTGCCAGTAGCGCATGCCGTCGAGCAGCGTCATGCGGATGCCCTCGGTCATGCCCATCATGTCGGTGCCGAGGTCGCCGCTGCCGCGTTCGGGGTTGCCGGCCTGCGCGATCTTCAAGCTGCCCGGGAAGCGCACCAGCGCTTCCTCCGGCGACTTGCCCCAGGTCTTCGTCAGCGTGCCGAAGCCGCCCATGTTCGAGCCCGAGCCCGGGATGTAGAGCGCCGTGCTGATGCCGCCGGCGCGCGCCATGCGGATCTGGTCGTGCTCCATGCCGATCAGGTCGAGCGTGCGGAACTCGGGGTTCGTCGGATGCACCGTGTCGTTGAGGTCGAAGCTCTCCGACGCGATGTGGCAGTGCATCTCGATGAAGCCCGGCACCAGCATCGCGTCGCCGCAGTCGATCAGCTCGTAGCCGGGCGGCACCGCGATCTCCTTCGCCGGGCCGACGGCTTCGATCAGGCCGTTCCGGGTGACGACGATGCCGTCGAGGATCGGCGGCGCGGTGATCGGCAGCACCTTGGCGGCGCGGAACGCGTAGCCGGGGCTCGGCAGGCCGCGCGGGCCCCACTTCGCCACCTGGTAGTCCTTCTCGGTCGCCGGCCGGCGCGGGCGCCACACCTCGAACTTCGGCGGCGGCGGCGGCGGCGGCGTTTCGGCCTTGGCCGCCGGGGCGGCGGGGGCCACTGCGGCCGGTGCCGGTGCTGGCGTCTCTTGCGCGAGCAACGCGGCGGTGGCGGCGGCGAGCGCCGCGCAGCGCACCAGAGCGGTCTTGAGCACGGCGATCATTGCTTCTCCTCCCGCGGCGTCTCGCTGCGACGGTCGACGACGATGCGGCCGTTGCAGACGACCAGCAGCACGCGGCTCTGCGGTTCGAACGGGTTGCCCGAGAACACCACGAGGTCCGCGTCCTTGCCCTTCGCCAGCGAGCCGATGCGGTCGCCGAGCTGGAACGCGCGCGCCGTCGCCGACGTCAGCGACGCCAGCGCGTCGGCCGGGCTCAAGCCGTAGCGCACCGCGTAGGCGACGTGCAGCGGCAGGTTGCTCGCACCCTTGCACTCACCGCTGCCGAACAGCACCGGCAGGTTCTGGTCGCTGAACATCGCGGCGCGGTTCTGCAGCTTGCCGTCTTCTTCGCGCAGCGTGTCCGGGCCGAGCAGCACCGGCGGCTTCTTGCCGCCGAGCAGTTCGGGCTGGTCGAGCAGGTCCTCGGCGCCTTGCAGCACGTACGGCACCTGCTCCTTCTCCAGCAGTTCGACGACGTCGCGGATGGCCGCGCCGCGGCTCGTGCGCACGACCAGCGTCGCCCGCTTCTCCAGCGCCGCGCGCATCGGCTCGAGGTTCTCGTCGATCTTCGGCGCCTTCGGCTTGCCGGCCTCGTCGGGCTTCGGCGTGCTGGTGCGCTTCGGGGGCGGCGGCGCGCCGACCGTCTTGCTGGTGCGCTTGCCGGTGACCTCCTGCTCGCCGAGGCGGCCGAGCTGGACCTTGCCAGTCAGGCTGTCGCCGTTCAGCGTCGCTTCGAGCGTCATGCCAGCACCGCCGCCGCCAGGGCCGCCCATGCCGCGGAACGTCAGCTTCAGCGTGCCGTTCTCGAACGAGCCTTCGCTGATCGGCTGCGGCGGGATCTCGTCGCCGCCACCGCCGGGCGGCTCGATGCGGACCTGGCCGCTGACCTTGGTGCCTTCCAGCTTCAGCTCGAGGCGCAGGCCGATGCGGATCTGGCCGCGGATGTTCATCTCCGCTTCCCAGACGCCGGTGACCGGGTCCGGCGGCGCCGCCGGTTCGTTCGCCGGCTTCTCGGGGGCGGGGGCCGGGGCCGGGGCGGCCTTCTTGCCGCCCTGCCACTCGGCCAGCTCCTTCTCGTACTTGCGCCAGGCTTCGACGTACTGCTTGCCGCGACCGATCTGGTCGGCGAGCGGCTTCACTGCGTCGGGGCCGATGGCGTCGTGCACGAAGCGCTGGGCGACGATCGGTCGCACGACCATCGCTTCGACCGAGTCGGCGCCGGTCTTCACCGCGGCGACGCGGCCGGCAACGAAGCCGCCGTCCTTGCCGGCGACCAGCACCGTGGTGATGCCCTCGGCGAGGGCCGGGGCGAACATCGGGTCGTCGTGTGCGATCGCTTCGTGCAGCTTCTGGTTCGGCGCGCCACCGGGCACGCCGACGCCGTCGCCGGCGAGGCCGAGGTGCGAGAACGCGTCGACGAGGCCCGGCGTCATCACGCCGTTCGGCAGGTCGACGACCTGCGCCCCGTACGGAATCGCGAGGTCTTCGCCGACCGCCTTGATGCGGCCGTTCTGCATCAGCACGACGCCGGCACGCAGCACGCGGCCGTCGCCGTCGTGCACGAGGCCGGCGCGCACCGCCAGCACCTGGCTGTCGGTGTGGCGCACGAAGACGCGGCGGCCGTCGATCCAGGTCTGTTCGACCATCGTGCCGACCGCGAGCGGATCGCCGCTGAGCACGACGAAGTCGGCGTCCTTGCCGGCTTCGAGGCTGCCGACGCGCTTGTCGACGCCGAGGATGGAAGCAGCGTCGATGCCGATCGCGCGCAGCGCCTTGTTGGTCGGCAGGCCGTGGCGCACCGCCACCGCGACCGCCATCAGGTAGTCGCGCGGCGACATGCCGCTGGCCGGCGACAGGCCGATCGTCATGCCGGCGGCGGCGGCTTGCGCGGCGGCTTCCGGCCGCGTTTGCGGCGACTTGTCGAGGCGGTCTTCGCCGCCCTGGCCGGTGCGGCCAAAGCGCACCGGCACGCGGAACGTCGCCGCGACCTGTTGCGCCGCCGCCTGTTTGGCGACGGTGCCGATCTCCTGCGGATCCTCGAGCACCATGCGCACGCCGAGTTCCTTCTGCAGCTCGAGCGCGCGGCGGATGTCCTGCGCCACGAACGCACCGGCGCGCAGCGGCAGTGTGCCGCCGATCACCGCGGCGAGCGGCCGTTCGTCGTAGCGGTGCTCGGCGGGACCCTGGCCACCGGGGCGCAGGTCCTTGTCGGTCGCCTGCGCGAACGCCGCGCGCAGCTCGGCCAGCAGGCTGATGCGGCCCGTCGGCGTCTGGATGCGCGCCGGCAGCAGCGGATCGTCGTCGGTCGGATGCGGGGTGGGTTCGAACACGCGCGGCGCACTGATCGCACCGTCGCCGAAGTTGACGCGCAGGCTCTGCGTCTCGCTGAGCACGCGCGCGATGAGGTCGTCGCCGGCGAGCTTGACCACGGCACCCTGGCCGGAGACCAGCCGCTGCCGGCCGGGCGACACGTAGGCCGAGGTGACGCCGCCTTGCAGCGCCTGCGGCCACTTGCGTTCGAAGTCGAACTGGTCGAGCGCCATCGCGTCGGGCGTGACCTGGTACTCGGAGTCGGCGGCGGGGGCGAGGTCGCTGTCGACGGCGACGATGCCGGGCATCACCACCTTGTCGCGCGCGTCGACCACCGGCAGGTCGGCGCTCGGCGGCGTGGTGCCAGCGCTCTGCACCTTGCCGTCCTGCACGACGAGCCACGCGTCGCGCAGCACCGTGGTGCCGTCGCCGAGCAGCAGCGTGCCGCAGCGCAGTGCGAACGTGCGCGAAGGTGCCTCGGCGGCGCCGGCAGCCGGAGCCTGGGCGCGCGCACCCGCGAGCAGCGCTGCCGCGACGGCGAGCGAGAGCAGCGTGGGGCGGGCCTTCATCAGCGGACCTCGTGCGGCGCATCACCGCCGCTCTGCTTGCCTTGCTCACCAGCCGGCTTCTCGCCTTGCTTGCCTTCCGCCGGCTTGTTCTCCGCCGGCTTGCCTTCGGCCGGCTTCTCCTCGGCCTTCGGCGTGGGCTTGCCGTCCTTCGCCGGTTCCTTGCCGTCCGGGCCCGCCGCCTTCTTCGCCTTGTCGGCCTCTTCGCCGAACAGGAACTGCAGGCGCTGGTCCTTGCTGCGCTCGTAGACGACCTGGCCTTCGAGCACGAGCGTGTCGACCCACGTCGTCGCCGCCAGCGGATCGCCGGTCAGGATCTGCAGGTTGGCGAGCTTGCCGACGGCGAGCGAACCGATCTGGCTGTCGAGGCCCAGCAGCTTCGCCGGCGCGATCGTCAGCGCTTCCAGCGCGACCTCGCGGCTGACGCCGTTGCGCACGCAGGTGCCGAGCTGCCACCACGCGTTCGCGGTCGGGCCGCTCTGGCCGAGCGTCAGCACGAACGGCACGCCGGCGTCGGCCAGCAGCTTCGCCGTGCAGAACTTCTTCTCCTTCTGCGTCTCTTCGTCGAGTTCGAAGTACTCGAGCTGTTCGTCGAGCACGACCGGCTTGCCGAGGCGGCCGAGCACGCCGACCGCTTCGTCGATGTTCGGGCCGAGCACGCAGACGAGGTCGAGTTCCTGCGACAGGCGCAGCGCTTCGTCGACTTCGGCGAAGCTCGGCACGTAGAGCCAGCCCTTGGTCTTCTTCTGGATCAGGTCGACGACGCCCTTCTTGGTGCGGTCGATCTCTTCGGTCCAGGTCTTGTCGGCCGGGATCGCGCCGGCGGCCTTCTCCTTGTCGAACTCGGCCTTGCGGCGGTCGAAGTCGGCGAGGTACTCGCGCGCGTCGCTGAGGGCTCGGCGCAGCCGGCGGATCTGCTGCAGGCGACCGCCGCCGCCGGCGAACAGCGACATCTTGATGCCGGTGTTGCTGGCCACGGCCATGTCCTCGACCGTGCGGCCGAACGGACGCACGACCATGCCCCAGCCCCCGAGCAGCGTCTGGTTGCCGGCGAGCACGTGGATCGTGCCAGCACCCGCGCGCAGCATGTCCTCGAAGTAGATCGCGGCCGGGTCGATCGCATCGGCGACCGACAGCCACGGCACGTTCTGCATGTTCTCGTTGAAGCCGCGCTGGCCGCCCTGCGAGTGGGCGACGACCCACGTCGGCAGCACGGTCTTGCCGCTGGCGTCGACGACCTTCGCGGCCCACGGGATCTCGACCTCGCTGGCCTTGGCGATCTTGGTGATGCGGCCGTTCTCGATCAGGATCACGCCGTCGTCGACGACCGGACCCTGGATCGGAACGATCTTGCCGGCCTTGACCGCGAGCAGGTCCTGGGCCGTGCCGGACGCGGCTACGGCGACGGCGACGCAGAAGCCGAGGAGGGAGTGGCGGAGGGACATGGCGATCATCGGGAAACGGTGACGGAGAGGCCGTCGATGTGGACCGACTCGGCGACGGCGGCCGGGTCGAGGGGATCGGTGGACCAGACGACGAAATCGGCGTCCTTGCCCTTCTGCAGGCTGCCGGTGCGCTCGGCGATGCCGAGCAGTTTGGCCGGCTCGATGGTCACGGCGTCGAGCGCTTGCGTCGGCGACAGGCCGTGGCGCGTCGCGAACATCGCCTCGCGCACGAGGTCGAGTGCTGCGAGGTTGGTGCCGGTGGTGATGACGAACGGGATGCCGCGCGCCGCCAGCTTCTGGATCGTCGCGTAGCGCGGTTCGGCGCCGTCCTGGGCGCCGGTGCCGGCGACGTTGGGTGCGCTCGGCGCGCCGAGCAGCACGGTCGTCTTCGCCGCCGCGAGCTCGTCGAGCACGAGGTGCGCGTCCTGCGCCTCGTCGATCACGGTCCGGTAGCCGAACTCGTCGGCGATGCGCAGCGCGGTGCGCAGGTCCTGTTCGCTGCGCGCGGTGGTGACCGCGGTCAGCTGGCCCTGCAGCACCTTCTGCAGCACGGCGAGGCCCGGCGACGCTGGCGTCGGCGGCTGGCCCGGCACCGTCTGCATGGCTGCCTTCGCGTCGAAGAACGACTTGCGCACCTCCCAGACGACGCCCATGCGGGTCGTCGGCCGGCGGTAGTAGATCGAATCGACCTCGCCGCCGCGGATCGCGCGGTTGCCCATCGACGGCTCGGCGCCGAGCGTGATGCGCAGGCTCGCGTCCTCCTTCAGCAGCATCGCGCGCGGCTCGCTGCCCATCGTCTTCACGACGCAGCCGATGCCGCCGATGACCGCGCGCGTGCCGGGCATGACGTGCACGGCGGTGACGCCGGCCTGCCGCGCGCGCACCAGCGCCTTGTCGTCGGGGTCGAGCGTGTCGAGCACGCGCAGCTGCGGCGTGACCTCGCTGCTCTGTTCGTTGACGTCGGCGAGGCTCGCAGCGGTGCGGAACGACGCGTCGATCAGGCCCGGCGTGATCGTCTTGCCGGTGCAGTCGACGACCTTGGCGCCGTCGGGGATCGCGGTGCCGGCCGGGCCGATCGCAGCGATCTTGCCGTTGTCGACGACCAGCACGCCGTCGGCGATCGGCACGCCGCCGCCGGGCAGGATGCGCGCGTGCACGTAAGCGGTGACCGGTTGGGCCTTCCCGGCCGGTTGCTGGGCCACGAGTGCTGTGGCGGCGAGCAGCACCGCGGCGGCAGTCGACGCCCCGGAGGCGAACAGCGACGAACGGAACATCAGCGGGCTCCTGCGGCCTTGCTGGCCGCGGCGGGGTTGGCCTTCTTCGCGTCCGGCTCGGTGCCGCACGCGCGCACGCCGCCGATCCAGGTGGCGACGTGGGCCGAGGTCAGGTCGAGGGGATCGCCGGTGAACACGGCGAAGTCGCCAGCGCAGCCTTGGCGCAGCGAGCCGACCAGCGTCGACTGGTCGAACAGCATCGCCGGCGTGCGCGTCAGCGCCGCCAGCGCGGTCTTGCGATCGAGGCCGTTCCGCACCGCCAGCACCGCCGACATCCGCAGGCCCTGCGCGTTGCCGCCGAAGCAGAACGGCACGCCGGCCTCGGCCAGCCGCGTCGGCAGCTGCAGGCGCGCTTGCCGCTGGTCGAAGCCGAGCGGGTCGAGCACGACCGACGCCTTCTGCTGGGCGAGGCGCGGCAGCACCTTCTCGGCATCGCGGGCGCCGACCAGCACCGGCTCGAAGCCGAACTCCTTGGCGAGGTCCAGCGCGGCGACCAGCTCGGGGAAGCTGTCGGCGGCGATCGCGACCTTGCGGCCGCCCTGCAGCACCGAGCGCAGCACGGCGGCGTCGGGACCGCTGTGCGTGCCGTCCTTCGCCGCGGTGAACGCGAGGCGCAGCATCTCGATGGCGCCCATCAGCGACGTCGGCTGCCGTTCGGGATTGCGCGCGGCCTGGCTCAGCGACAGCTGCAGGTGCAGCTCGGGCGTCACCACGCTGCCGCCGGCCTCCTTGCTGCTGCCCGGCTTGACCAGCGCGCCGAGGCCACCGGCGACGTTGCGCGGCGACGGCGCCAGCACCAGCGAGGTGACGCCGTGCGCCGGCAGCTTCTGCAGTTCTTCCTGCCACGGGTCGAACGCTTCGACCGCACGCAGGTCCGGCGTGAACGCCAGCGCACCCTCGGCGAGATCGCGGTCGCGGCCGAGCGTCGTCGGCGGCAGCACGAAACCCGGCACGATGGTGGCGTCGCCGTAGTCGGCGACGGTTGCCTGCGCGCGCGCTTCGGCGGGGATGTCGTTGCCGACGTAGGCGACCTTGCCCTGGCGCAGCAGCACGGCGCCGTCGGTCAGCACGGTGTCGGCGGCGACGACGATCGTCTTCGCCTTGACCAGCACGTCCTGTGCGCGCAACGCGGCGGGCAGCACGGACAGCGCGGCGCACAGCGCCGCAGCGGACAGCATGGACGAGCGGCAGTTCATCACTTGGCCTCGAATTCGGTCTTGCCCTTCTGCAGCACCAGCAGCACGCGGCTGTCGCTGGCGAACAGCGGCCGGTCGGTGACCAGCACGTCGGCGAACTTGTCCTTCTGCAGCGAGCCGGTCTCCTTGGCGACGCCGAGGATCTCGGCCGCCGACAGCGTGATCGCGCGCAGCGCCTGGTCCGCCGGCAGGCCGCGGCCGACGGCGGTCGCCGCCAGCAGCGGCAGCGCCGACGACAAGCGCGCCGTGCCCGACGCGATCGCGAACGGCACGCCGGCGTCGTGCAGGTGCTTCGGCAGCAGCGACGGGTCGAACGCGTCGTACGGCGCCGGCATCGTCATCGGCAGCACCTCGGTCAGCACGACCGACACGCTCTGCTGGGTCAGCTGCTTCACGACGGCGTCTGCGCCATAGGCCTGCTCGAGCACCAGCAGCGGGATCTCGCGCGTGCGCTGCAGCTGCAGCGCGGCGCGCAGTTCGTCGGCGCGGTGCGCTTCGACGCGCAGCGGCAGGTCGCCGTCGAGAACGGCCAGCAGCGCGTCCTTCTGCGGGTCCTTCGGCGGCGCCTTGGGATAGGTCGGGCGCTTCGG
>JBILEY010000221.1:0-8438 GCA_044351865.1 Planctomycetota bacterium
CCTCGGCGGCCGCCGAACCGGCGCCGCGGCGATCGGCTTCCTGCTCGGCGTGCTGCTGTTCAGCGGCTCGCTCTACGCGCTGGTGTGGACCGGCACGAAGTGGCTCGGCGCCGTCACCCCGTTCGGCGGCGTGGCGTTCCTGGTCGGTTGGCTGCTGCTGGCGGTGCGCGGTTCGGCACCGGCGGAACGAACGTGATCTCCCTTTGCCGCCCGCTCGCCCCTACGCTGTGCTTCATGCGCGTGACCATCGAATACTGCGTGGTTTGAAACTACCTCCCGAAGGCGGCCGGTCTGGCCGCCGCGCTGAAGAAGGAACGGCCCGGCATCGCGATCGACAAGAAGCCCGGCGACCGCGGCGCGTTCGTGGTGACGGTCGACGGCCGCCTGCTGTGGGACAAGAAGAACCGCGAAGGTCGCTTCCCGGAGCCCGACGAGATCCTGCGGTTGCTGCCGACCAGCTGAAGGCGGCGAGTGGAGCGGACGCGCCCAGCGTGCGAAAAATCGCGCGCGGACTGCCCCCGGTGCCCCACTAGGTATCTGCGGCCGATCGCCGCAGGAGCCAGAACCATGCACCATGTCCCTTCCAGCGGTGTCCCCTCGAGCGGCGTCCCTGCCAGTGGTGTCCATTCCGAGGCGCGCGAATCGTTGCGCCGCCTCGCCACCCCGCACGCCATCGACTTCGGCACGCGGCTGCTGCACCGCGGCCACGACGGCACCATCTCGTTCCGCGAGTTCCTCGCCGTCGCCCGCGAGTTCGTCGAACAACGCCCCGCGCAGTCGGCGGTCTACCTGGCGGCGCTGGTCGCGCTGGACATGGGCGAGCCCGAGTGCGCGCCGCCGCCGGCGAAGCCACTGCCGTCGCGCAACTGACGCACGACCCGCGCGGTCGGCGCCGTTCGCAGGTCAGACGCGGCCGACGAACACCAGCGCCGGGGGAACGTTGCGCCAGATGGGACCGTCGACGCGGAAGTGCGGGAAGTGGCGCTTCATCAGCCCACGCAACCACCACGACGAGCGACTCGCCATCGTGTGCACGTAGGAGAAGGTCCGGAACTCACCGCCGGGTGGCAGCGCCGCGGCGACGAAGCGCAGCAGTTCGTCCACCTGCGCCTTCGGCATGCTGACCAGCGGCAAGCCCGAGAGCACGGCGCGCACGCGCAGGTGCGATCGGTCGCGCAACAGCTCGGGCAGGTCGAACGCACTCGCCTGCACGAATTCCCGCTGCGGATACTGCTGGCGCAGATGCGCCACGAAGTCGACGTCGCGGTCGATGCCGAGGTAGCCGGCATCGGGGACCGACTGCAGCAGGCCCTCGATCCCGCGGGTGAACGCGCCGGTGCCCGGTCCGAGTTCGACGACTCCTTCGCCAGGTGCGAGCGCGAGTCCATCGAGCATCGCCCGACAGAGCCAGCGCGAACTCGGCCAGACCGAAGCGACCGAACGGGGCTCGCGCAGGAACTTCCGCAAGAACCAACCGCCGCGCATGCGATCGACCGGAGGCGCAGGGCTCGGCTCGTGGCGAGTGAGAGTCATGCGCCCCGTGTAGCGGAACACGGCCTCGAGAAGTCGGGTCCGCCGAAACTTCACGGGAGGCTGTTCACAATCTCGGTGACGCCTCGAAGCTGAGGCGCGAATGTCGCTGAATGCACGGATCGCACTGGTGGCCCTGCTGGCCTTGGTGGCGAGCCCTCTGTGGTTGCCGCTGCTGCCTTGGCTGGTGTGGTGCTGGCGCCGGGACGTGCGCACCGCCCGCGCCGCTGGCTATCGCTGTCTGTCGACGTCGATGGCCCGCACGCTGATCGCCCACGCGGAGGTCTCGACGCCGTTTCCGCCGGCGGCCGGCTACGAGCGGGTCGCACGCAACGTCGACGCCTACCTCGCCGCCGTGCGCTCCCCCCGCCACTGGCGCACGCTCGTCGTGCTCCTGGCCCTCGACTTCGCCCCGTGGCTGCGCGGCCGTGCGCGGCTGTCCCGTCTCGCTCCCGCAGAACGTCGCCGCTTCCTCGACCGGCACATGCGAACGACGCGCGGGCTGCTCGGCATCCCGGCCCTGGCCCGGCAGCTCGTGCGCATGGGCTACTACGGCGACGCGGACGTCGCCGCGCGCATCGGCTTCGTGCCCGTCGGCCGGCGCGGCCGGGCCGCGAGCGACACACCAGCAGCGCGGCTGCGCGGGGCGGTCGGATGAGTCACCACATCGACGTCGACTACGCCATCGTCGGCTCGGGGGCCGGCGGCAGCGTCATGGCCTACCACCTCGCCACGACCGGAGCCTCGGTCGCCGTGCTCGAGCGCGGGCCCTGGTTGCGCGCGCGCGACCTCGACCACGACGAGGCCGCCATGATCGCGCGGCTCTACAAGGACGGCGGCGCGCAGACGAACAACGACGCCAACATGTTCGTGCTGCAGGGCAACTGCGTCGGCGGCTCGACCGTGCTGACCAATGCCGTCTGCTTCCGCATGCCCGAGGACGTGCGCCGCAGCTTCACCGCGAAGGGTTTCGACCTGCCCGCGGCGGAACTCGCCAGTGCCTTCGAACGCGTCGAAGCGGTGCTCGGCGTGCAGACGCTGGACCGCGGCCTGCACAACCCGGCGACCCGGCCGCTGACGCGCGGCCTGCGCGCGATCGGCGCCGCGGCCGGCGAGTTCGAGAAGGCGCTGCTCGACTGCATCGGCTGCGGCTACTGCAACGTCGGCTGTCGCTACGGCAAGAAGATGGACGCCGCCGTCACCTGGATCCCGATGGCCGAACGGCGCGGGGCCCGCATCGTGCCGGACCTCGAGATCCGCGGCATCGAGCACCGGCGCGGGCACGTCACCGGACTGCGGGCACGGGAGACCACCACCGGACGGGAACTGTCGGTTCGCGCCGAGCAATACGTGCTGGCCGCCGGCGCGATCAACACGCCCGAACTGCTGCTGCGGTCCGGTATCCACCGCGGCCGCGCCGGCAAGCGCACGTCGTTCCACGCCGGCGCGATCGTGTTCGGCGAGTTCGACGAGCCCTTGGACGGCTTCGACGGCGACCAGATGTGCGTCCACCATCTGACCGAGCGCTACGTCATCGAGCAGATCCAGAACCCGCCGGTCTCGTTGGCGCTGACGCTGCCCGGTTTCTACGGCGACCACGCCGCGGCGATGCAGCGCTACCGGCACCTCGCCGCACTCGGCGTGCTGGTGCCGACCCGCCCGAGCGGCGAGGTGTTCCTGGGCCTCGGCCACCGCTTGCTGCCGCGCCTGTTCGACCACGCGGACATCCGCTTCCGCCTGCACGCCGACGAACTGCAGGCCTTCCGCGACGGCTGTCGCACGGCGGCCAGGGCCCTGTTCGCTGCCGGCGCACGGCGCGTGATGATCCCGAGCGCCATCCGTCCGACGCTCGAAGGACCCGACGATCTGGTCCATCTCGACGCAGCGCTGGCGAGCCAGCAGGACCTCGTCGGCTTCGGCAGTTCGCATCCGCAAGGCGGCGCGTGCGCCGGCGGCGATGCGCGTCAGGACGTCGTCGACGCGAACTTCCGCGTGCGCGGCTTCGACAACCTGTGCGTCGTCGACGCGAGCGTCTTCCCGCACAGCATCCGGGTGAATCCGATGCTGTCGATCATGGCCACAGCCGACCTGGCGGCCCAACGCATCGCCGGCGTGCGCCCCACGGCGCAGATCCTCGAAGGACCGGTGTTCGAACGCACGCGCAAGAGCGCAGGGAACGCCCGCGCATGAGCATGATCGACGCGCTGGCCCGCGGCATCGCGAGGCGCCGCCTCGCACGCATGCGCGCGAACGCGATGGCGCCGCGGGCCCCGCAGCAGCGCCTGCTGGCGCGCCTGGTCGAGCGCATGGCCGCGACCGATTTCGGGCGGCGGCACCGCCTCGGCAGCGTGCGCCAGATCGAGGACCTCGCATCCGCCGTGCCCCTGCTCGACTACGCCGCGATGCGGCCGTGGTGGGATCGCGCCCGCGCCGGCGAACCGAACGTCACCTGGCAAGGCCGCATCCGCTTCTTCGCCTTGTCCTCCGGCACCACCAGCGGCGAGAAGTACCTGCCGGTCAGCGACGCCACGATCGCCAGCAACCGCCGCGGGGGCTTCGACGCGCTGGTGCCGCACCTCGTCGACCCGACGGCCGCACTGTTCGCCGGCAAGCTGCTGTTCCTCGGCGGCTCGACGCAGTTGCGCCGCCACGGCGACGTCTGGCTCGGCGACAACACCGGCATCATGGCGTTGCACGTGCCACGCTGCCTGCGCCGCTGGCACGCGCCCGACGACCGCATCCGCGGCATGTCGTCGTGGGAGGAAAAGGTCGCGGCAGCGGCGGCGGCGACGGCCGACGTCGACCTGCGCATGCTCGCCGGCGTGCCGTCGTGGATCGTGCTCTTCGGCGAAGCCGTGCTCGCGCACTGTCGCCGGCTCGGTCGAAGCGCCGAGTCCCTCGCCGACGTCTGGCCGAACCTGCAGCTGTTCGTGCACGGCGGCGTCACCTACGCGCCCTACGCGCATCGGTTGCGCGAACTGATCGGACGACCGATCCGGCTCGTCGACACCTACTCGGCGTCGGAGGGTGGCATGCTCGCCGTGCAGGACGAGGCGACGTCGCCCGCGATGCTGCCCCTGCTCGACCGCGGCGCCGTGTTCGAGTTCGTGCCGTTGACCGAACTCGGCACCGCCACCCCGAAGCGGCTCGCTGCCGACCGCGTCGAGCCTGGGGTCGACTACGCCGTCGCCTTGACCACCGACTCGGGTCTCGTGTCGTACCTCGTCGGCGACGTCGTCCGCGTCACCGGCGTGGCGCCGCTGCGCTTCGTCTTCGCCGGCCGCCTCGCCCACACGCTCAACTCGTTCGGCGAGCACGTGAGCGGCGGCGAACTCGAACGAGCGATCGCGGCGGCGGCGCAGGCCACCGGCGCCGTCGTCGAGGAGTTCGCGACCGCGACCGACTTCCCGGTGCCCGGCGAACCCACCGGCTGCCACTGCCACTACGTGCAGTTCCACCGGGCTCCCGACGACCTGGCCGCGTTCGCGCGCGAACTCGACGCGACGATCGCGCGGGGCAACGAGGACTACGCGACGCACCGCACGTTCGGTCTGCGCGCGCCGAAGGTCGAAGCCGTGCCGGCCGGCACGTTCCTGGAACTGCTGCGGCGCCGCGGCAAGGTCGGCGGTCAGCACAAGGTGCCGCGCGTGCTCGACGAAGGTTGGCGCGCCGATCTGCTGGCGGTGGCAGTGCCGCGCTGACGGGACAGGCCTCGGCTCGCTACCGGACGGAGGCCCGTGCGCCGCGAGCGACGAAGTGCACCGTGTCGCACAGGTAGTGCACGAGCAGGAAGCCGAAGCCGAGCAGGTAATAGCCCAGCAAAACGCCACCCGGGCGATACAGGACCCTGCCGGCGCCGTCGGTCGGCGGCTCTTCGTGGCCGAAGGCGCGGAAGGCGCCGCCGGTGCCCCATTCCAGCAGCAACGCGAACAGCAGGATCGCGGCGACGAGCCCGAGGCTGGCGGCGACGCCGAGCAGCCAGGAGCGACGGTCGGGTCGACCCAGGGCCGGCACGGCGACGCCCATCGGTGCCGCGAGCAGCGCCAGATACTGGCAGCAGTGCCAGGCATTGACGCCCTGGAAGGCGACGTCGAGGTTCGGGAACAGGGGCACGAGAATGCCCACGAGCGCCACCGCGAGCACGAACCGCGCGTGGCCATCGCCGCGCGGATCGCTTCGTTTCCCGGTGCGCACGCTGACGACGAAGCACGTCGTCGCGATCGCGAAGACGGCGCCCACCAGCAGCCAGACCCAGGCCTGGTGCATCAGGTCGGGCAGGACCGGAGCGACACGCCCGATGCGGAACACATAGTCGTCGACGAACTGCCGATCGAAGCCGAGGCCGAGCAAGCAGCGCGTGGCCAGCGCGTCCGGTGCAGCGCCGGGCCCGCCGTCGGCGCGCGCCATCGACATGCGGAACAAGGCCACCGGGTAGAGCGACGTGACGACGACCACGGCACCGAGCCAGGCTCGCCGTCGCATTCCAGGCTCGCGATCGTGCGCGCGGAGGCGCGCGGCGACGACGGCATGTTGCTGCACCACGTGCAGGCCGGCCCAGAAGAAGAAGAACGTCAGCAGGTGCGTCATCGCCGGTCGCCCGTCGATCTCGAACCCGAAGAAGGCGCTGCCGACCGCTGCCGCGGCGACCAGCACCAGGATCGCCACGGACGCCATCGCCAGCGGCAGCTGATCGCGCCAGAAGGCCGCCGTGCCGAGGGTGCGTCGCAGCGTGGCGACGACGTGCGGACCGCCGAGCGGCACCATCACGGCCACCGTGACCAGGTCCTCGGCGACGCCGACTGGCACCGCGAAGGCTCGCAACACCGCGTAGGCGAGCAGCGGCAACGGCACCAACAGCAGCCCGAAGGTCGCCGGCAACTGCGCCGCCGTTGCGACCGCCGCGGGTCCCGCCGGCATCGACGAGTCGACAACCGGAAGCGAGCCGCATGTCTGCGAGCCGAGGGAAGTCATGGGCGTGGGGCGCGAGCATCGCCCGCCACTTCGTCCGCGGATGAAGCGACGACGAAACGTCGAGGAAGAAGCAGACGACGCGCTCGCCGACGGCTTCCGCGGCGTTCCTTCACGCAGTCCGTCGAGAGATCCTCGAATCGCGCCCGAGTCTCAGGCCACCCGCAGAGGCCTCGATGACCGACGCACAGCCCACCAACCTCCCCGACGGCGACATCGTCGTCACCGGCGCCACCGGCTTCCTCGGCGGTGCCCTGGTGCGCCAACTGCTCGCGCTCGGCGTTCCACCGTCCCGCCTGCGCTGCCCCGTGCGCGATCCGGAACGGGCCATCCTCGCCGGCCTGCCGGCGATCGCCCTGCGTCGCATCGATCTCGCGCGGACCGGCTGTGAAGAGGATCTGGCCGCCACCGTCCGCGGGGCAGGACTCGTGCTGCACCTCGCTGGCACGTTGAAAGGCGCGAACGCCGCCGACTTCATGGCGACGAATTGCTCGGGCACGCGCCGCCTGGTGCGCGCCATCGCCCGTTCGGCGCCCGACGCCCACGTGGTGCACGTCTCGTCGCTGGCCGCGGCCGGGCCCGGCTGCGACGGCGCCCAGAGTGCGGCGCTGCCCTCGGCCGCACGCCCGGTGTCGCTCTACGGCGTCAGCAAGCTGCGCGGCGAAGATGCCGTCGCCACCGGCGCGCGTTCGTGGACCATCCTGCGACCTCCGGTCGTCTACGGCCTCGGCGATCCGGCGACGCGCCTGCTGGTCCGCCAGGCGTGCGCGCCGGTGACGGCGGTGCCGGCGACGCCTCGCCCGTTGTCGATCCTGCACGTCGACGACTTCGTCGCCGCCGCGATCGCGACGGCCCGCGTTCGCCCATTCGGCGCCGTGCTGCCGCTCGACGGCCCCGAGCGCACGGACACCCACTCCCTGCTGCGCGCGATCGCGAGCGCCCATGGACGACGCGCGCGGCTGGTGCCGATCCCGATGGCGGTGGCGGGCGCGGCGGCCGTCGTCGCCGAGGTCTGCGGACGCGCGATCGGTCGAGTCGGGTTCTTCAATCGCGACAAGGTGCGCGAGATCCGCGCCGCCGGTTGGGTCGCCGACGGCAGCGAGGCGATGCGTCTGCTCGGCTGGCGCCCGCACACCACACTCGCCCAGGGACTGCGCACGCTCGCCCATGGCGCCCCGCAGCCAGCGCAGCCGGCGACCGGCGACCACCTCGGCATCGGTGGCGCGACCGCGGGCAACGTCGGCGCCCGAGCCTGAGCGCCGTCAGGCCAGCAGTTCGCGGATCGGCTGCGCGCCTTCGGTGCCGACGAGGCGCTGGTCCAAGCCCGCGTGCAGGAAGGCGAGCCGGTTCGGATCGACGCCCATCAGGTGCAGGATGGTCGCGTGCAGGTGCTTGACGTGGAACGGGCGCTCGACGGCCTTGTAGCCGAGCTCGTCGGTCGCGCCGACCTTGATGCCCGCCTTCACGCCGCCACCGGCGAGCCACATGGTGAAGCCTTCGGCGTCGTGGTCGCGGCCGGTGCCCTCGGCGTACTCGGCGGTCGGTTGGCGGCCGAACTCGCCGCCCCAGACGACCAGCGTCTCGTCGAGCAGCCCGCGCTGCTTCAGGTCGGCCAACAGGCCGGCGATCGGCTTGTCGGTGGCGCCGGCGTGCTTCTCGTGGTTCAGCACCAGATCGCCGTGCGCGTCCCAGTTGTGGTCGTTGTGGTTGCCGCCGGAGTAGACCTGCACGAAGCGCACGCCGCGTTCGACCAGCCGGCGCGCGAGCAGGCACTTGCGGCCGAAGTCGGCGGTGCGCGGGTCGTCGAGGCCGTAGAGCCGCTGCGTCGCCTCGTTCTCGCGCGCGAGGTCGATCGCCTCCGGCGCGTGCGACTGCATGCGGTAGGCGAGCTCGAAGCTGGCGATGCGCGCAGCGAGGTCGGTGTCGTCGGCGCGCAGCGC
>JBILEY010000025.1:0-24583 GCA_044351865.1 Planctomycetota bacterium
GCCCAGCATCGGCGGTCACGACGCCGGCCACGCTGCCGGTGGCGCCGCTGCCCAGGGCCACGAGAACATGAACGCCGCGGTCAGCTACACGCTGTCGCACTTCGGCGAAGACCTCGGCAAGTACACCGACGGCCTGTGCTGGGCCGACTTCGGCTGCTTCGCCGGTCTGCTGGCCTTGGTCGCCGGCTTCGTACTGTGGAACGTGCGCCGCACCAACCTGGTGCCGATCCGCGACCCGCGTCTCGCCGAATCGCTGCACTTCCAGAACATCTGAAGGCAGCCCCCCAACGAACCACCCAACGGACACAGCCATGGGCCACGGCCATCACGACCATCACGCACCCGGCGCCACGCACGAGCCGGTGGTGCACGATCCGGAGAACGACATCAACGCCCGGTCGGCGACCATCTGGGTCATCGGCGGCACCGTCGTCCTGTTCCTGTCCTTGTGGGTGATGGTCCCGATCTTCGTGCGCGTGCAGGAAGCCGAACGCGAGACCAAGATCTACAAGGCCGAGAACAAAGAGCTGGGCAAGGTCCGCGCCCTCGAGAGCAAGTTCCTCCACGACGGCCCGGTCAAGATCGAAGACGTCGTCAAGAAGCTCGCCGGCAAGTAGACGGAACGAGTCCGCAACCACACCTTCGATGAAGTCCTTCCTCGCAACCCTGCTGCTGACGACCGGCGCCGCCCTGGCGCAGGAGGGCATGCCGCCCACGTCGACGCTGGAGTCGCGCGAGGTCGCCGCCGACCAGCTGGACACGATCGGCGTCACGGTCGATCCGCAGCTGAGCTTCACCGACGAGCGCGGCTACCCGTTCCAGCTGCGCCAGTGGTTCCCCGGCGAAGTGCCGGTGGTGCTGATCCTCGGCTACTACAGCTGCCCGCGCATGTGCGGCCAGGTGCTGGGCGAGGCGTTCCGGGCGCTGAGCGACGTCGACTTCGAGCCGGGCAAGCAGTACCGCATCCTCAACGTCTCCATCGACCCGAAGGAGACGCCGGAGATCGCCAAGGCGCGCAAGACCACGTTCCTGCGCCAGCTCGCCAAGATCGGCGGCGACGACGCGTGGCGCGTGCTCGTCGGCGACCAGGACAACATCACGAAGCTGACCAAGTCCGTCGGCTTCAACTACTACTGGTCCAACGCGACCCAGCAGTTCTCGCACCCGCCGTCGCTGATCTTCCTGACCAAGGAAGGCAGGGTCAGCCGCATCGTCAAGAACACGATCTTCGAGGCCGAGGATCTCCGCCTCGCCCTGGTCGAAGCCAGCGAAGGCAAGCTCGGCACGTTCCTCGACCAGGTGCGCCTCAACTGCCTGACCTTCGACTCCCGCACCAACACCTACTCGCTCACGGCGATGACCGTGATGCGCGTCGGTGGCGTCCTCACCGTCGTCGCCCTCGGCACGATGATCTGGATCATGCTCCGGAAGGAGCGGCAACGCGCCGCATTGGCCGAGCCGCAACCCTCCTCGCCGTGAGCCTTCCGCCTTCCGCAGCCCACACCCCAGCAGACCAGGAACAACCGTGTTCGCCCTACTGACCCAGGACCCGGCCAGGACTCCCGGCCACATCGAGAACCCGGCTCCGCCGCTGGCGGTGGACGCGTACGGCCAACTGCCGCAACTGGCGAGCACGTTCGACCACGTCGACGGGCTCTTCTACTTCACCTACATCGTCTGCATCTTCTTCTTCGTGGTGATCGTCGGCGTCATCGCCGTGTCGGTCGTCCTCTACCGTCGCAAGACGTGGGACCAGCCGGCACTGTCGAACGTCACGCACAACACGCCGCTGGAAGTCGTTTGGACGGTGATCCCGCTGATCATCGTCATGGTCATGTTCGCGTGGGGCTTCAAGGGCAGCCTCGACATGACCAACGTGCCGGAAGCGGCGAGCCGCAACCTCTACAAGGCGACCGCCAAGCAGTGGAACTGGACCTTCACCTACCCGAACGGCCAGCAGTCGTTCGGCGAGGTCTGGGTCGAGGTGAACGAGCCCGTCGCGTTCGCCCTCGAGTCGACCGACGTGCTGCACGCGTTCTACCTGCCGCAGATGCGCGTCAAGCGCGACGTCATCCCGGGCCGCGGCCAGGTCGTCTGGTTCCACCCGAAGGAAGTCGGCGACTACCACCTGTTCTGCGCCGAGTACTGCGGCAACGACCACTCGAAGATGTACGCGCAGCTGCACGTCGTCTCGTCCGAGGAGTTCGCCAAGAAGCCTTGGGACAAGTGGGACGACAGCACGCCGGCCGCCGCCGCCAAGAGTGGTGAGAGCCTCTACAAGCAGCTGTGCTCGAGCTGCCACTCGGTGAACGGGTTGCCCGGTGTCGGCCCGAGCTGGAAGGGCCTCTTCACCAAGAACGCCGACGGCACCTTCACGGGTCGCCAGCGCGACGTCCTGGTCGGCGGCCAGAAGCAGACCATCACCGTCGACGACGCCTACATCATCGAGTCGATCAAGACGCCGATGGCGAAGATCGTCGCCGAGGAGCCGTACAACCGCGGCGGCATGTCCGCGTTCGACAACATCGAAGACCGCAAGATCGCCGGCCTGATCCAGTACATGAAGTCGCTCGCAGAGGCGAAGTGAGGCACCGATGACCACCAACGTCCCAGTGATCGACACCCACGCGCACCACGCTCCCGAGGCGGGTGGGACCAACTACCTGAACAACCGTTCGGGCTTCTGGTCGTGGGCAGGCACGCTCGACCACAAGCGCATCGGCCTGATGTACCTGGTCGGCGTCTCCATCGCCTTCCTGTGCGGCGGCCTGTTCGCGCTGCTCGTTCGTCTCCACCTGTGGGAGCCGAAGGGCATGCTGTTCGACAACGCGCAGTACAACCAGATCTTCACGCTGCACGGCGCCTTCATGGTGTTCCTGTTCGTGATCCCGGCGATCCCGGGCTCGCTCGGGAACATGGTGCTGCCGCTGATGCTCGGCGCGAAGGACGTGGCGCTGCCGCGGCTGAACCTGCTGAGCTTCTACCTGTGGCTCACCGGCGCGATCCTGGCGACGCTCGCCATCGTGCTCGGCGGCTTCGACACCGGCTGGACCTTCTACACGCCGTACAGCCTCTACACGCAGCAGGCCGTCGTCACGATCGGCCTCGCGATCTTCGTGCTCGGCTTCAGCTCGATCTTCACCGGGCTGAACTTCATCGTCACCGTGCACAAGCTGCGCGCGCCGGGCTTGACCTGGTTCCGCATGCCGCTGTTCGTGTGGGCGCTCTACGCCACGTCGCTGCTGCAGGTGCTGGCGACGCCGGTGCTCGGCATCACGGTGCTGCTGGTCGCGTTCGAACGCCTCTACCACATCGGCATCTTCGATCCGCGCCTCGGTGGCGACCCGGTGCTGTTCGAGCACTTCTTCTGGTTCTACAGCCACCCGGCCGTCTACATCATGGTGCTGCCGGCCTTCGGCATCATCAGCGAGCTGGTGTCGGTCCACAGCCGGAAGCCGCTGTTCGGCTACAAGCTGATCGCGTTCAGCTCGCTGGCGATCGCGATCATCAGCTTCCTCGTGTGGGGCCACCACATGTTCACGTCGGGTCAGTCGACGTACGCGATGTTCGCGTTCTCGTTCCTGACCTTCTTCGTGGCGATCCCGACCGCGATCAAGGAGTTCAGCTGGGTCGCGACGATCTGGAAGGGCTCGATCGCGCTGAACTCGCCGATGCTCTACACGCTGGCGTTCCTGATCATCTTCGCGATCGGCGGCCTGACCGGCGTGATCCTCGGCGCGCTGAACGTCGACATCCACCTGCACGACACCTACTTCGTCGTCGCGCACTTCCACTACGTGATGATGGGTTCGATCGCGCTGGCGTTCTTCGCCGGCCTGCATCACTGGTGGCCGAAGATGTTCGGCGTCATGTATGACGAGTTCCTGGCGAAGATCGCCTGCGCGATCATCTTCGTCGGCTTCAACGCGACCTTCCTGCCGCAGTTCATCATGGGCAGCCGCGGCATGCCGCGCCGCTACGCGACCTACGTGCCGGACTACGCGCCCTACCACGCGGCGTCGACGATCGGCGTGCTGATCCTGACGGTCGGCATCGGCATGATGGTCTTCTACCTGGTGGCCTCGCTGTTCCAGGGCAAGAAGGCCATGCAGAACCAGTGGGGCGGTGTCACGCTCGACTGGCTGTGCCCGACCCCGCCGCCGCTCGAGAACTTCGACGTGCCGCCGAAGGTCGTGCACGAGGTCTACGACTACTCGACGCTCGACTACCAATCGATGCAGACGCCGGTCCGCTGACCGGTCCAGTCGCACCGCCGCGCGCAGCTGCGCGGCGCCGCGGCCCCCAGAGCCTTCCAACGCCACCTCGCTACAGGATTCCAAGATGAGTCACGACGGTCACCACTCGGTAGTGATCCCGGCGCCGGGACCCGAGTTCGTTCCCCACACGGTGGCGCACCACTTCGACACGCCGGTGCAGGAGTTCCAGTCGGCCAAGCTGGGCTTCTGGTTGTTCCTGGCGACGGAAATCCTGCTCTTCGGTGGCCTCTTCGCCGCCTACTTCTACTACCACGAGATGTACCCCGAGACCTTCCGTCTCGGCGGCCAACAGCTCGACTGGCAGCTCGGCGCGATCAACACGACCGTGCTGCTGCTGAGCTCGTGGACGATGGCGATGGGCGTTCGCTCGGCGCAGACCAGCCAGAAGCAGAAGACCCTGATGTTCTGCGGCCTGACCGTGGTGGGCGCGCTCGCCTTCATGGTCATCAAGTTCTTCGAGTACAAGGCGAAGCACGAGCACGGCTTCGTGGTCTTCAGCGACTTGTTCGCGCCCTACGACGAAGCCACGGGCTCGCTCGCCTGGTTCAAGGACTACGACGGCGTGATGGCCGGTGTGCCGCACGGCCACCTGTTCTTCGCGATCTACCTGACGATGACCGCGATCCACGGGTTGCACGTCATCATCGGTGCGGGCCTGATCGTCTGGATCATGGTCGGTGCCGCCAAGGGTCGCTTCCACAACGGTTACTTCCTGCCCGTCGACCTGGTCGGCCTCTACTGGCACCTCGTCGACCTGATCTGGATCTTCCTGTTCCCCTTGCTCTACCTGGTGCCGTGATGAGCGCCCACGATCACTCCCACGGGCACGACGCCCATGGTCACAGCAACCATGGCGGGCTGCAGATGGGTCACCACCACATCTCCAGCTCGGCGATGTTCCTCAACGTGCTGATCGCACTGTTGATCCTGACCGGCGTCACGGTCGGCGCCTCGCGCGTCGACTTCGGTCCGGCCAACATGCTGATCGCGATGGCCATCGCCAGCGTCAAGGCGTCGCTGGTCATCGCCTTCTTCATGCACGTGAAGTGGGACACGGCGATCAACAAGATCGTCTTCCTGAGCTCGTTCCTGTTCCTGTCGTTGCTGTTCATCTTCACTCTGTCCGACCACGCGACCCGTCGCCTGGACGGCGAGCTGACCGTGCGCCACACGAACGTGCAGTACCAGTGGACGCAGCCGAAGGCCGATCCGAATCACGGGAAGCACTAGTCTGCACGCCGCCTATCTCCACTCGCGTCAGCCCGCCGATGCGCGTATCGCCCTCTGGTCCGACCTCGGTACCGAGGGTGTCGCCACAGCGCTGCCCAGCGATCTCGCCGCCAAACTCGAACCGGTCGAACTGCAGCAGCTGATCCCGGTCGAGGAAACCACGCTGCGTCCTGTCGCGCGCCTCGCCGAGGGCGAAGTCGAAGACGAAGAACGGCCACCCGTGCGCATCGCACCGGCGCTGTGGACGATCCCGGCGCTGGGCTTGCGGCTCGCGGATGCGCTGCCGTGGCTCGCCTCGCTGCCGGCCGACAAGCAGCCAGCACCCTTGCGCGCGATCACCGCACTCGCCCAGCTGGTCGAGAAGCTGATGGCCCGCGGCGACTACGCGCCGGCCCCGCAGCCCGGCGTCTTGCAGTGGGCGCCGCACTGGAGCGCCGACACACAGTGGGTGCTCGCGGCCCTTGCCGACCTGGTCCCTGGCACGCTGTGCACGGCGCGCTTCGCCGTCCCCGACGATCCGGTCTACGCGGTGACGCCGCGCAACTTCGTGGTCAGCTTCGTCGGCCACGCGCTCGACCAGTGGGTGCAGGCGCGCGCCGCCGCCGGCACGCCGCCAGGGAGCCGCTTCCAGAAGGCCGAGCGCCTGCCGCGCGAGTTCTGGCAGACGCCGATGGTGCCCGTGCTCGAGATCCTGGTCCCCGACCAGCCGCTCGAAGAAGGTGTGCCTTGGGGTCTGCAGATCCTGCTGCGGCCGATCCCGACGGTCGCCTTCACCGAGACCATCGAGAGCCTGCACCGGCGGCTCGCGGCGTCGCCGTTCCGCAACGAGATCGCGACCGACAGCGTGGTGAAGATCGAACAGACGATCGATCGCGTCGCCGAGAAGCTGCCGTCGCTGCGCCGCGCGCGCAACATGAGCGACGGCCGCATCAGCCTGACGCGCGCCGAGCTCGACCAGATCCTCGACCACATGCCGATGCTCGAGAGCGAAGGCTTCGAGCTGCAGCTGCCCGGCATCGAGTCGATGCAGCGCCTGTCGGCGCGCGTCGCCATCGTCGAGGGCAAGGGCCAGGCGAACGACCCGCGGCCGTGGTTCGAGTTCCGCTGGAGCCTGGCGCTCGGCGACCAGGAACTGTCGCAGGCCGAGTTCGACTCGCTGGTCGACGCCAAGACGCCGCTCGTCTTCATCGATCGCCGCCCGGTGCTGCTGTCGCCGAAGGACCGCGAGGCGCTGAAGGACTTCAAGGCGCGCATGAAGGAGGGCGGCGAGAAGATCAGCTTCTTCGAAGCGCTCCGCCTGCGCCTCGGCGGTGCCTCGCACCTGCACGGCCTGGCGATGGAGTCGATCGCCAGCACGCCGCGGCTCGAGAACCTGCTGCACAACCTCGAACAGGCGCGTTCGATCGAGAACCGCGCGCTGCCGGCCGACTTCATCGGCGAACTGCGTCCCTACCAGGCCCGCGGCCAGGCGTGGATGCACTTCCTCGTCGACCAGGGCTTCGGCGCGTGCCTTGCCGACGACATGGGCCTCGGCAAGACCGTGCAGGCGATCACGGTGATGCTCGAGTGGCGCCGTGCGCGCCCGGGTGGCCATCCGATCCTGATCGTGTGCCCGGTGTCGGTGCTCGGCAACTGGCGCCGCGAGCTCAACCGCTTCGCGCCGACGCTGCGTATCACGCTGCACCACGGCAAGGGCCGCGCCGAGACCCCCGAGGACTTCCGCACGATGCTCGCCGGCACCGACATCGTGCTGACCAGCTACAACCTGCTGCAGCGCGACGAAGAGATCATGCAGGGCATCACCTTCGAGGGGGTGCTGCTCGACGAAGCGCAGAACATCAAGAACCCGACGACGCGGCAGTCGAAGGTCGCGCGCGCGATGCGCGGCAACTTCCGCCTGGCGCTGACCGGCACGCCGCTCGAGAACCGTCCGCTCGACCTGTGGTCGATCATGGACTTCCTGAACGAAGGCCTGCTCGGCTCGCGCACGCAGTTCATGCAGACGCTCGAGCACCCGATCGTGAAGCAGCGTCGGCAGGGCTCGATGTCGGCGCTGGCGCGCCTCGTGCGGCCGTTCGTGCTGCGCCGCCTGAAGACCGATCCGGAGATCGTCGCCGACCTGCCGGAGAAGACCGAGCAGATCGTCACCACCACGCTGAGCCGCGAGCAGGCGATCCTCTACGAGTCCGTCGTGCGCAAGGGCCTGCAGGAGGTCGAGAAGGCCGCCGAGGGCATCCAGCGCCGCGGCGCGATCCTCACCACGCTGCTGCGCCTGAAGCAGGTGTGCAACCACCCGGCGCACTACCTGATGGACGGCAGCGTGCTGCCGAGCCGCTCGGGCAAGCTCGACCTGCTCAGCGAGATGGTCGAGGAGTCGCTCGAAGAGGGCGACCGCTGCCTGATCTTCACGCAGTTCAAGGAGATGGGCTCCCTGCTGAAGACGCACCTGGAGACGTCGTTCGGCGGCCAGGTGCTGTTCCTGCACGGCGGTGTGCCGCAGAAGGAACGCGACCAGATGGTCACCGACTTCCAGGCGTCGCGGCCGGACGGCCCCAAGCTGTTCGTGCTGTCGCTGAAGGCAGGCGGCACCGGCCTCAACCTGACCGCGGCGAACCGCGTGTTCCACTACGACCGTTGGTGGAACCCGGCCGTCGAGGACCAGGCGACCGACCGCGCGTTCCGCATCGGCCAGCAGCGCAACGTGTTCGTGCACAAGTTCGTCTGCAGCGGCACGCTCGAGGAGCGCATCCAGCAGATGCTCGATCGCAAGCGCGAGGTCGCCGACAGCCTGCTCGCCGCCGGCGAGAACTGGCTGACCGAACTGAGCAATGACGAGCTGAAGCGCCTGCTGACCCTCGATCGCAAGGAGGCGATGGCGTGAGCTCCGAACGCAAGTCGGTGTCGCTCGGCGAGCGCTGGCGCCGCGAGGCGACGCGCGGCGTCGACGACCAGCGGCTGGCCGCGGCGCTCGAGGCGCTGCCCAGCATCCGCAAGCCCATGGTCCGCATCCGCGCGGGTTCGATCCGCTGCGAGATGGAGGGCTCGATGGGTTCGATCCACGAAGTCAGCCTGCAGATCCGCACGCTGCCGCAGCGCGACTGGAACACGCTGATCCGCGTGCTGCGCCGCAGCAAGTCGATCGTGCAGGCGCTCGAGGACGGCCGCGTGCCGCGCAGCTTCGACCGCCTGGTCGCGCGCGTCATCGGCGAGCCGCTGTTCCCGGACGCGCGCAGCGTGACGTTCGGCTGCTCGTGCGACCTGCCGGAGAAGCCTTGCCGCCACGTGCTGGCGCTGCACGAGCTGTTCGCGCGCCGGCTCGACGAACGGCCGTGGGAGATGCTGATGCTGCGCGGCGTCGACCTGCAGGCGACGCTGGCGAAGGTGCACCAGACCGAGCCGGAAGGCGACCTGCCGCCGCTCGCATTCGGCGTGCCCGAGGAGCCGGTGCTGTATCCGGATGCCGAGGACGCCGACCTCGGTCAGGGCCTGACGACGTCGCAGGTGCGCTGGTTCACCGGCTCGTTGTCCGAGCGCTGCGCCCAGCCGGCGCTGAAGGCGCTCGCGGCCTTGTCGACGACGCCGCCCGAGCCGCCGGCGCCGGCCCCACCGCCGCCGGTCAAGACGCGCGCCTGAGTTCGCGCTGCGTCACTTCTTCTCGATCTTGTCGGCGACGCGCTCGAACACGAACGCCTGCGCCTTCTTGCCGTCGAGCAGGCTGATCGTCGCCGTCACGCCCTTCTCGGTGCGCTCGTAGCGGATGCGCTGCGGGTAGTCGTGCTCGGCGTTGGCGAACTCGACGACGCCGTCACCGAGCGTCTGCAGCAGGAACGTCGTCGCTGCCTTGCCTCCCGGCATCGCGACGTAGCCGATCTGGCCGCGCGCCGCGGTGATGCGCAGGAACTCGAACGCGAGCGTGCGTTCGCCGCGGAACGTGTGCGAACTGCCGAGCATCGTGCTTCCCTGCAGCGGCCGCCAGTGCTCCTCGGTCACCGTCTCGCCGTCCTGCAACCGCCACGTGCCGACCAGCCAGTCGAGCTTCGCCAGGTCGGCCAGGGTGTACTTCGCCGCTGCGGGCGCCGTCGGCGCGGCAGGCGGCTTCCTGGCCGCGGGCGTAGGTGCCGGATCCTGTGTCACCAGGATGGCGGAGAACAGAGCGAGCGAAGACAGCCAGGGGCGTGGATTTCTCATCGAGGTTGCAGCGTCAGCAGCCGGCCCTGCCCGAGCTCGGCGCGAACAAGCCTTCTAGCCGTGTGGCCACCCGAGGGCACCTCGAGGGCACTCCGCGCTACCCCGACGACCACCATGAACCAGTCCGCAAACGAACGCGGCGCGGCGGTGTCGCCTGGGACACCACCGCGCCGCGAGTCTCTTCGGTTCTGCGATTCGCCCCGCGAGGGGCGAGCAACTTCAGAAGCCGAACACCATGTTCACGCCGTTGCTCGTGGCCAGGCCGAGCACGGTGGTCAGGGACAGCGACACGCCCTGCGCGGCGATCGACGCGTTCAGCAGGCCGACGCTGTTCGGAATCGACAGCGGGAACAGGCTGGTGCCGCCGACGACCGGGCCCGACGGGATCAGGTCGATGTCGAGCGTGTTGTAGGCAAAGCAGCCGGCCATGTCGACCGGGGTGAGGTCGAAGCCGAAGGGCAGGGCCGTCGTGCCGAAGGCGACGAACGCGACCGGCGAGATCACCGGGACGTTCGAGACGACGAGCTCGAAGCTGGCGTTGCCGATGCTCGGCAGGCCGTTCGTGCCGATCGTCAGGCCGTCACAGCCGGTGCCGTAGGTCGGCGCCGTGGCCAGCGGGGCCAGCGAGAACGTGAACGCCTGGATGCCCTGGTTGCTGCTCATCGCGTAGAGCGTCGCGACGGTGCCGCTGATGGCGCCCCACTTGACCTGGCCGGTGCCGTTGGCGTTCGCCGTCAGCGTGCCGGTGGTGTTGTTGGCGGTGACCAACTGCAGGGGCGTGCTCGGGTTGGTCATGTCGAACACGACGACCTGCGAGCTGTTGGTGTCGATCATGGCCAGCAGCGGACGACCGCCGATGACGGCGTAGTCCATCGCGCGGCGAGCGGCCGAGCCAGTGGCGAAGGACGCATCGATGGTCGCCACACCGCCGGTGAACGAGGCCACGCGAGCGAGGTTGTCGCCGCGACCCATGATCGTGTCGGCGTCGACGAAGGTGATGCCCAGGCGGAAGTCGTTGCTCGAGGCCGGCGTGGTCGGATTGATCGAGTTGTAGCCGGTCGCCACGTTGGTGCCGTCGAGGTTGCCGATCGAGAAGTTGCTGTTGGTCGCAGCCGCCGGCGCGCTACCCGAGGCAGCGAAGACGATGGGGTTGCCGCCCGAGCCGCCACGAACGTCGAACGAATCGCCGGCGCGCACGATGCCAGACGAGGCGTTGAAGGCCGCCGACGGCGGCGTGTTGCCACCGCTGATCAGGCCGAGCGCCTCCGAATCCCACTTGTACACCTTGAACGGGCCGGCGAGGGTCGTCGCGAGGTTGCACACGTAGATCGAACCGTCGTCGGCAACGCCCGCCATGTTGATGGCGAACGTGCCACCGGTGATGCCGGTGACGTTCAGGCCGCCGAGGTCGGCGCCGCTGATGCCGTCGAGCACGCGCACGTTGTTGCCGCCGGTGCGCGAGACGAGCACGAGGTTGTTGGTCACCGGGTTGTAGGCGAAACCGCGCTCGTTGTTGGCGATGCCGAGCTGCGGGATCGAGCCGGGGGCGAGCCAGCCGTTCGTGCCGAACGACGTCAGCGGCGTCAGCGTGGCCTGGGCGAGAATCGAGGGAGCGACGAGCAGCGCCGCGACGGCGGCGAGCAGGGAAGTGCGAGACATGGTCATAGGGGCAATGGGTGGAACTGGTGTGTCGAGCTGCGGCGTAGAGACGATGGCGTACGCACGAGCCGCGTTGGCGATCGCGCGCGCAGCCGATGGCCGCAGCGGGCGAGGCAGTTTGGCGAGATCCGCGGTTCGCGTCCACCCCTCCAGCCAAGAGCGCACCCGACGCAAGAGCTCTGTCGCGGACTGTCTACCGCTGCACCGCAACTAGGAAAGCCGCGGTGGGGGACGATCGCATGACGACGCCGCAGCCGCGGATCGCGCAGCCGCGGCGCGACGTCACTTCAGTTCCTTCACTTCCTTCACGATCCCTTCGAGCGCTTCCTTCGCGTCGAGGAACACCATCAGCGTGTTCTCCAACTCGAACAGCGGGTTCTTGATGCCCGCATAGCCCGGTGCCAGCGAACGCTTGATGACGACCACCGTGCGCGCCTGGTCGACGTCGAGGATCGGCATGCCGGCGATCGGGCCCGTGCTCTCGCGCGCCGCCGGGTTCACGACGTCGTTGGCGCCGACGACGATGACGACGTCGGTGTTCTTGAAGTCGCCGTTGATCTTGTCCATCTCCCACAGCTGCTCGTACGGCACGTCGGATTCGGCGAGCAGCACGTTCATGTGGCCCGGCATGCGGCCGGCGACCGGGTGGATGGCGTAGCGCACGTTGGCGCCCTTCTTGGCCAGCAGGTCGGCGAGCTCGCGCACGACGTGCTGTGCCTGCGCGACGGCGAGGCCGTAGCCGGGCACGAACACCACCGACGAGGCGCCGTCGAGCAGCATCGCGATCTCCTCGGGGCCGGCGGACTTGATCGACTTGTAGTCCTTCGCGTCCTTGGCCACCGTCTCTTCGCCCATGCCGCCGAGCAGCACGTTGCCGAGCGAACGGTTCATCGCCTTGCACATGATCTGCGTCAGGATCAGACCCGACGTGCCAACCAGAGCACCGACGACGATCAGCAGCGGATTGGCGATGACGAAGCCGGCCGCGGCGCCGGCGACACCCGAGTAGCTGTTGAGCAGCGACACGACGACCGGCATGTCGGCGCCGCCGATCGGCAGCACCAGAAAGCCACCGAGCACGCCGGACAGCAGCGCCAGCAGGATCGCCGCGATCGCCACCGACGCACCACCACTGGCGAACACGAGCCAGGTCGCGCAGCCGATCGCCGCGAGCCCAAGGGCCGCGTGCACGAGGTGACGCTGCGAGCCCTTGCACGGGTGCACCAGCTTCTTGCCCGAGAGCTTGAAGTAGGCGACGAAGCTGCCGGTCAGCGTCACCATGCCGATGACGATCGTCGCCGGCGTGCTGATCGCGTACATCGCACCCAGGTTGGCGGCCGCCTGGCGCACGACCTCACCCTTGTCGTCGCGGACGAACAGGCCCTGGTTGATGATCAGGTCGGCCAGCGCGACGATCGCCGAAGCGAAGCCGCCGAAGCCGTTGAGCGCCGCGACCATCTCGGGCATCTGCGTGGTCGGCGTCTTCTTGGCGATGACGGCGCCGGCCGCGGCACCGACCAGCAGGCCCGACAGCACGGTGATCCAGTTGATGTTCCTGGTGATCAGCAGCACCGCGACGATCGCGATGAGCATGCCGATCTCCGACAGGCGATTGCCCTGCTGGCAGGTCTTGACGCTCGTCATCCGCTTGATGCCGACGACGAACAGCAGGGTCGCGAGGAGATAGAGGTATTCCATGCGTCACTTCCCCTTCTTCTTGAAGGACGCCAGCATGCGGTCGGTCACCATGTAGCCGCCGACGACGTTGATCATCGCGAACACGATGGCGAAGAAGGCCAGCACCTGGGCGACGAAGCCGCCGTCGCGCTGCGCGCACATCAGCGCGGCGACGACGGTGATGCCGGAGATCGCGTTGGAGCCCGACATCAGCGGCGTGTGCAGCGTCGGCGGCACCTTGTTGATCAGCTCGAAGCCGAGCAGCGAGGCGATGACGAACACGAAGACGAAGTAGAACTCCATGGTCAGCTTCCTTGCGCGGCGAGGGACTTCGCCGTGGGTTCGTGGCGCACCTGACCGTCGTGGACGATCGTCACCGCGTTCAGGATCTCGTTCTGCAGGTCGAACTTCACCTCGCCCGCCTTGACGAACTCGCCGAGGAAGGCGAGCACGTTGCGCGCGAACATGCGCGAAGCGTCGGCGCCGACCTGCGCCGGCAGGTTGGTGTCACCGAGGATGGTGACGCCGTCGACGACGACGCGCTGGCCGGCGACCGAACCTTCGACGTTGCCGCCCGCACCGGCCGCCATGTCGACGATGACCGAGCCGGGCTTCATGCCCTTGCGCATCTCGGCGGTGACCAGCACCGGCGCCTTCTTGCCCGGGATCAGTGCGGTCGTGATCAGCACGTCCGCCTGCGTGATGTGCGAGGTCAGGATCTCACGCTGCTTCTTCGCGAACTCCTCCGACGTCTCGCGCGCGTAGCCGCCCTTCGTCTCCGCTTCCGGCGGCGTGCCGGTGTCGACGAACTTGCCGCCGAGCGACTCGACCTGCTCCTTCACCGCCGGCCGGATGTCGTTGGCCTCGACGATCGCACCGAGCTTCTTCGCGGTCGAGATCGCCTGCAGGCCGGCGACGCCAGCGCCCAGCACCAGCACGCGCGCGGGCGTGATCGTGCCGGCGGCCGTCATCATGAGCGGGAACATCTTCGGCAGGTGCACGGCGGCGAGCAGCACGGCCTGGTAGCCGCCGCACGTCGCCTGCGAGCTCAGGATGTCCATCTTCTGCGCGCGCGTGATGCGCGGCATGAACTCGAGGCCGGCGGCCGAGACCTTGCCGTCCCGCAGCGCCTTCATCGACGGCAGCGAGATGCCGGGCATCAGCGTGCAGACCAGCAGCGAGCCGGGCTTCTGCTGCTTGCAGACGTCCGCGGGCGGTGTCTGGACGCCGAGCACCATGTCGGCGCCGCTGCGCGCCGCGGCGTCGACCAGCGACGCACCGGCGGCCTCGTAGTCACCATCCGAGAAGCCGGCGGCGGCGCCGGCACCACGCTCGACCTGCACGGACAGGCCGAGCTTCAGCATGCCCTTGACGGTCTCGGGCACCGCCGCGACACGCGTCTCGCCGGCCGCCGATTCCTTCGGCACGAAGATCACAACCATGGGGGTCTGCCTCCGTCGGATCCCACGCACGTGCAGCCCTTCGAGTCGACGAAGCAGCCGAGCGCGTCGCGGGCGCTGACACTGGATGCCCGGCGCTGGCCTCGACGAAGGCACGGCGCGGACGCGCGCGGTGCCCGAGACCAGTTCGGGGGCCGGAAGAGAATCAGACGCACGCCGCTCGCGCCATGGGGAATCACAGCTAGTCTCCCTGGCTCGAATGCGCAGTTTCGTCGCCCGCCTCGCGGAACGAGTTCTCTCCGGTCAGGCTCCGATCGTCATCGGCCTCGACCCGCGTCTCGACGCGCTCCCCGCGAACGTGCTGCCCGGCGGTTCGCCGGCACAGCGCATCGTGGCGTTCTACCGCGAAGCGTTGCCGCGCCTCGCTCGCCACGCGCCGTGCGTGAAGCCGAACATCGCCTTCTTCGAGTGCTACGGCAGCGACGGCTACCGCGCCTACGAAGAGGTCGCGGCGATGGCGCAGCAGCACGGCCTTCTGGTGCTCGGCGACGTCAAGCGCGGCGACATCGGGAGCACCGCCGAGGCCTACGCCGAGGGCCACTTCCGCTGCAACGACGCGGTGACGCTGCACCCGTACCTCGGCCTCGACTCGGTGCAGCCGTTCCTCGCGCACTGCCGCAGCGAACGCGGCGGCAAGGCGGTGTTCGTGCTGGTGCGCACGAGCAATCCCGGCGCCAAGGACTTCCAGGATCTCATGGTCGGCAACGAGCCCCTGTGCGACGTCGTCGCCCGCGCGGTGACGCGCTGGGGCCAGGACCTCGAACGCAGCGAGGGCTACTCGCCGGTCGGCGCCGTCGTCGGCGCCACCTGGCCGCAGGAGCTCGCCCGTCTGCGCCAGCTGCTGCCGCACGCGTGGCTGCTGCTGCCCGGCGTCGGCGCGCAAGGTGGCAAGGTGCAGGACCTCGCCGCCGCGTTCGATCGCCGCGGCCTCGGCGCCCTGGTCAACCAGAGCCGCGGCGTCATGCAGTGTTTCCAACCCACCGCCACCGACTGGCTCGATCGCATCGACCAGGCGGCGCGCGACTTCGCCCGCGACTGCAACGCCGTGGCGAAGTCGCCAAAGCACGCCCCAGGCAATCCGTGACCTCGACCCTCCGCCACATCTCCTTCCGCCGCCTCGGCACCTCCGAGGTGCACCAGCGCTTCCTCGAGGACGACCGCGACCTCGGCGGCTTCCTCGGCATGCGCGCGCGCTCGGTCGCCGAACTCGTGCGCCGCGCGCCGACCGGGGCCGGCCGGCTGCTGCCGCGCGACCTGCTGGTGAAGGCTTTGCGCGCCTACGCGCAGAAGCACAACGCGCCGCCGGAGGTGCTCGCTTCCGCCGAAGCGCTGCTCGACCCGAACGTGCACGTCGTCGTCACCGGCCAGCAGCCCGGCCTGCTCGGCGGTCCGCTGTTCACGTTCCACAAGGTCGCCACGGCGATCCGCCTGTGCCGCGAACTGAACGCGCAGCCGGGCGGCCCGCGCGTCGTGCCGCTGTTCTGGAACCACAGCGACGACCACGACCTCGACGAGGCCAACCGCCTGTTCCTGGTCAACCAGCAGCAGGAGGTGCAGCGCTTCCGCCTCGACCTGCAGCGCACCAGCGAACCGCTGCGCGGCATCGGCATCGGCCGCGAGATGGAGAAGGTGCTGGCCGAGATCGACCCGCTGCTGCCGCAGACGGAGTTCCGCGAGCAGGTGCTGGCGCTGTGCAAGCCGCGCCATCCGGACGAGACGCTCGGCGACCAGCAGGCGCGGCTCCTGTTCGAGGCGTTCGGCCGCCACGGCCTGCTCGTCATCGAACCGCGCGACCTGCCGCCGGAAGCGTTCGAGCCGCTGACCAAGTGGTGGGCGAAGTCGAACGACATCCGCGAGAAGGTCAAGCAGACCTGCGACGACCTCGCCGACGTCGGCGTCGACGTCACGCTCGATCCGTCGACGACGATGATGTTCCAGCTGGCCGGTGGCCATCGCGAACCGCTCGCCGACGGCGAAGAAGCCGGGCGCGCGCAGGACCTGAGCCCCGGCGTGCTGCTGCGGCCGCTGTGGCAGGACGCGTGCCTGCCGACGATCGCGTTCGTGGTCGGCCCGGGCGAACTGGCCTACCTGTGCGCGGTGGCGCCGCTCTACCGGCTGCTCGGCGTGCCGATGCCGGTGTTCGTGCCGCGCGCGTCGATGACGCTGGTCGAGCCGTCGCTGCAGCGCCTGCTGACGCGCTTCTCGCTCGACCTGCCGGACCTCGACCAGGGCCCGGAGAAGCTCGCCGAGAAGCTGCTGCAGAGCGACGACGGCAACGACGTCGAGGACGCGCTCGACGAACTGCAGGCGAAGGTGCGCGCCAGCCTCGACGGCCTGACCGCGAAGCTGACCGCGCTCGACGCGTCGATGCTGAGCGCGCTCGATCGCGCGCGCACCAAGGCGCTCGAGGAGATCGAGCGGCTGCAGCAGAAGGTGCGCAACGCCCGCCAGAACCGCGAGGGCACCGGCATCAAGCAGCTGCGCCGCCTGTGCAACTCGCTGCGGCCGCGCAATCGCCCGCAGGAGCGCGTGCTCGGGCCGATCGCCTACCTGAACAGCTTCGGGCCGGGCCTCGCCGACGCGCTGATCGACGCCGCCGACCCGTTCCGCATCGAACACGGCGTGCTGGAGCTGTGAGCATGGCGCCGCTGTCGCTGCCCGCGTGCGACGTGCTGGCGCTCGGCCCGCACCCCGACGACATCGAGATCGGCAACGCCGGCACCCTGCTGCTGCTGCGCGCCGCCGGCCACCGCGTCGTGCTGCTCGACGTCACGCGCGGCGAGAAGGGTTCGCGCGGCACCGCCGCCGAACGCGACGCCGAAGCTGCGGCGGCGACGCAACGGCTCGGCGCGCTCGTTCGCGGCAACCTCGGCCTGCCCGACACCGGCGTGCGGGTCGACGACACGGCCAACAACCTGCTGGTCGCCGCCCTGCGCCAAACGCGCCCGCGCCTGCTGATCGGACCGCATGCCGTCGACGTGCATCCGGACCACACCGCGGTGGCCCAGCTCGCCGACCGCGCCGTGTTCCTCGCCGGCCTGCGCAACTACGAGCCGCAGCTCGGCGAGCCGCACCGCCCGCGCGTGCACCTGCGCTACCCCGGCAACCGCCCGATCGAGCCGACGCTCGTCGTGGACATCACGTCGGTGGCCGCGGCGAAGGCCGAAGTCGTGCGCTGCTTCCGTTCGCAGCTGAACCCGCCCGATCGCAGCCACCTGACGCTCGGCCTCGACGTCGCCGAACGCGCGCTGGTCCGCGACCAGTTCTACGGTGCCCGCATCGGCGTGCGCGCCGGCGAACCGTTTTGGCACGACGGCCCGCTGCCAGTGCGCGAGCTGTCGGCGCTGCTCGGCTGAGTTCGGGAGCAGAGCCGATTTCCGCTTCTTGATGTAAGGAACGCGCAGATCGCGGGTCTCTCCGACAGCCAAGGAGCGACCATGCGCAACCGAACCCTCGTCCTCTTCGTCCTCTGCTGCCTGTCCCCCGCACTCACAAGAGCCCAGGCAGCTGGCCTTCGCGGCGCGGAGCAGGAGAAGCCCCAGATCCAACGAATCGGCCCGCCTGCCGATGCCGCAGCGACCCAGTTCATCGTCGTCGAGGCGGTCGCCGAAGTGCGTGTGGCGCCAACCCAGCTGCGCCTCGTGTTCTCGGTCAGCGCGACCGGCGAGACCACCAGTGCTGCGAGCATCGCCAGCAGCAGGGTGGTGGAGGCGACGAAGCAACGACTGCTCACCGCCGGTGTCCCCATCGCCGACATCGACGTCGACTTCATCGCGGCAGTGCCGGTCTACGGCTGGAGCATCGAGGATCAGAAGGGGCGCAAGGTCTTGGTCGAGCGGCGCCAGGCGACCCGGGTGCAGAACAACCTGCACGTGGTCGTGGCCGACGAAGCGAAGGCCCGGATCGCGATCGAAGCAGCAACCGCCGGCGACGGTGTGGACCTGCTCGCCGTCGACTACTGGAGCCAGGATCTCGAAGCGAAGCAGGCCGAGGCCCTGCAGAAGGCCGTAGCGAAGGCACAGGCCAAGGCGAAGACGCTGCTCGCGGTGTTCCCGGAGCCACCTCGACCAATCAACGTGCACGAGAACACGGCCATCCTGTTCCCACAGCAGCTCTACCAGAACCTGCCGCGCGCCGAGGACAGCGGCTCGACGTCCTGGTTCGACCGCGAACTGGCGCAGATCGCCGCCACCCGACCGCTGCTGGTCTACTACCGCGGTCTGTTCGCCGACGTCGACGCGCTCGACCCGCGCATGCCTGGCGCCCGCGAGATCGAGGTGGTCAGTACGGTCCGTCTCTACTTCGAGGCCCCGCACCGGACGAAGTGACCATCGCCAGCCTGGCGACGATGCGCGATAGCATCCGCGGCGATGACCACGAAGTGGTTGGCCTTCTCCGAACCACCGACAGGGACGTTCCGCAGCCTCGTTGCCATCGACTCCACGGACACGACGGCAGCCCGAGCCTTCGCCGTCTCCGTCCTCGAGCCACGTCTGATGCGCCGGGAACCGGTTGCTCTCGACTTCGCCACCATGCGCGTCTGCACGCAGAGCTTCCTGCACGCCCTGCTGCACGAAGTGGTGCGCTTGGCATGGGCCAGGAAGGTCCCGATCCACGTGCTGAATGCGACGCCCGCGGTCCGCGCCCAGCTCGAACTGGTCGAGAGCTACTCGCTCGGCGGCTGATCCGGTGTTCCCGGACTGAGGCTCGCGCCGGGCCGCCCGATCCTCCAAGATCGCCGCGGAGGCAACCATGAAGCGCATCGCGGTCATCAACCAGAAGGGCGGCGTCGGCAAGACGACGACGACCGTCAACCTCGGCGCGGGGCTCGCGCGGCGCGGCTACAAGGTGCTGCTGCTCGACATGGATCCGCAGGCGAACCTGACGGTGCACGTCGACAAGCGCCCCGACCTCGAGAGCAACACGCTGACCAACCTGCTGGTCGAGGACGTGCCGCTGAAGGACCTGGTGCAGACGACCACGACGGCGAACCTGTTCGTGGTGCCGAGCGACACGTCGCTGGCCGGCGTCGAGCAGGTGCTCGCCAACCGCATCGGCCGCGAGACGATCCTGCGCGAGGCGCTGGAGGCGTTCCCGGCGGCGAAGGACTTCGACTTCGTGCTGTTCGACTGCCCGCCGTCGCTCGGCGTGCTGAGTGCGAACGCGCTGGTCGCCGCCGACCACGTGGTGATCCCGATGCAGGCCGAGTACCTGTCGCTGCAGGGCATGGCCAAGCTGCTCGAGGTCATCCAGCTGGTGCAGAAACGCCTGAACCCGCAGCTGCAGATCGCCTGTGTGCTGCCGTGCATGCTCGATTCGCGCACCAACCTGAGCACCGAGGTGCTGCGCGAGATCGACGCCCACTTCGGCTCGATGCTGGCGAAGTCGCGCATCCGCAACAACGTCAAGCTCGCCGAGGCGCCCAGCTTCGGCCGTTCGATCTTCGAGCACGCTCCGGACAGCAACGGCGCGCGCGACTACGAGGCGTTCGCCGGCGAGTTCCTCGGCATGATCGGCATGCCAGCGCAGTCGCCGCGGGCAGCGGTCGCCGCAGCACCCACGGCCGATGTACCTGCGGCCGATTCCCCCGCAGCCGATGCGACCGCGCCGACGGTGCCGCCGAACGCGACACCTGTCGCCGAGCCCCACGGCGAAACGCCGGGTGCGCAGGAAGCCAGCGCCTCGGGTTGAGACGCTGCCGGTGCGCACGGCGTCGCACCGCGCCTCATGTCGACGATCGCCGCGGCCGATATCCGCCGGCATGAAGCGTGACCTGGAACTCGATCGTCTGACGACGCTGTTGGGCCAGTGCCTCGGACGCATCGACGAACAGGCCTATCGCTTGCAGCAGGTCGGCGACGAGGCCGAGGACTGCGCCGACGACGGCGTCGCCGACGTGCTGGAGAACGAAGCGGCGCGTCTGCAGGAACTGGTCGGCTCGCTGCTCGAACGCGCCGACGCGCCCGAACAGAGCGACCTCGACGACGTCGTGCACGCCTCGGTGCGCGGCTGCATGCAGGAGCTCGGTTCGCCGATCGTCGTGCGCCAGCGCCTCGCTGGCGAACTGCCGCCGATCGCCTGCACGCCGGGCCAGCTCGCCTACGCGGTGCAGCGCGCGCTGGTGCTGGCGACGAGCCGCCTCGACGTCGGCGGCGAGCTGCGCGTCACCACGCGCCGCGAAGACGACTGCGCCGTGCTCGAGCTCGAGGGCCAGGGCACGCGCAACGACCGCAACCTCCAGGATCGCGCGCAGACGCTGTGCGAGTTCGTGTCGTCGTTCCGCGGCACCTGCCGCGTCGCCTACGACGAGCAGCAGAACCTGCTGATCGTGCTCGAACTGCCGCTGGCGCTGGCGATCGACGAACGCTGAACGCTTTGTTGCCGAACGGCGACGAACCGGCGCGCGGCACCGCCGACGCCCGGCGATAGCATGCGCGCCCAATGCGCATCGGCATCGTCTGCTATCCGACCGTCGGCGGCAGTGGCGTGGTCGCCACCGAGATGGCCATCGCCCTGGCCCAACGCGGGCACGAAGTGCACCTGCTCAGCTACGACCGGCCGGGGCGCCTGCGCCGCGGCGTGCCGGGGCTGCGCTTCCACCTCGTGCAGGTGTCGGCCTACCCGCTGTTCCGCTACCCGCCGTACGACCTGGCGCTGGCGACGCGCATGATCGAGGTGCGCGAGGAAGCGGACATCGACGTCTTCCACGTACACTACGCGATCCCGCACGCGGTCAGCGCGTTCCTGGCGCGCAGCATGTGCGGCGACAACGCCTGCATGCCGTTCGTGACGACGCTGCACGGCACCGACATCACCGTCGTCGGCAGCGACCGCGCCTACATGCGACCGACGCGCTTCGCGCTCGAACAGTCGAACGCGGTGACCGCCGTCAGCCGCTACCTCGCCGAGGAGACGCAGCTGGTGTTCGGCGTGCGCAAGGAGGTCGAGGTCGTGCACAACTTCGTCGACGTCGAACGCTTCAAGCCGGTGGCGCGCAAGCCGTGGCGCGAACGGCCCGACGAGGAGCGCGTGCTGGTGCACGCGTCGAACTTCCGGCCGGTGAAGCGCACCGCCGACGTCGTGCGCGCGTTCGCGGCGATCCAGAAGCAGATCCCGGCGCGGCTGGTGCTGATCGGCGACGGCCCCGACCGCGACCACACGCTGGCGGTGGCCAGCGACCTCGGCTGCCTCGACAAGGTCGAACACCTCGGCATGCAGGAGAACGTGCAGGACCTGCTGCCGCCGGCGGACCTGTTCCTGTCGGCGTCGGAGACCGAGAGCTTCGGCCTGTCGATGCTGGAGGCGATGAGCTGCGGCGTGCCGAGCGTCAGCACCGACGTCGGCGGCTGCTCGGAGGTGCTCGGCGACACCGGGCGGCTGGTGCCGTTCGGCCAGCCCGAGGCGATGGCGCAGGCGGCCCTGAAGATCCTGACCGACGAGGCGCTGCACCAGCGGCTGTCGGTGGCGGGGCGGCAGCGCGCGATCGAGCACTTCGCGACCGATCGCATCGTCGCCCAGTACGAGGCGATCTACGCGCGGATCGTCGGATGACCGACGGCGGCAGCGCGTTCGACTGCGACGCCAACGCCGGCGCGCCGGTCGATCCGGTGGTGCTGGCGGAGTTCGTCGCGGTCGAACAGCGCACGCCCGGCAACCCGGCCAGTGCGCACGCCGGCGGCAGGCAGGCGCGGGCCGTGCTCGAGGACGCACGCGAACGGATCGCGAACGTGTTCGGCGTCGATGCGCTCGACGTCGTGTTCACCAGCGGCGGGACCGAAGCTGCCAACCTGGCCGTGCTCGGCCTCGGCGATCCGCGGCTGCCGGTGCTGCTGTCGGCGGCGGAGCACCCGGCGGTGTTCGAGCCGGCGCAGGCGCGCGGCGCGATCGAGTGCGGCGTCGACGCCGACGGTGCAGCGATCGTGCAGCGACCCGAACTTCCGGTAGGGCTCGTCTGCTGCGCGCACGCGCAGAGCGAACTCGGCACGCTGCAGCCGGTGGGTGCGGCTGCCGAGTTGGCACGAGCCCTCGGCGTGCCGCTGTTCGTCGATGCGGCGCAGAGCCTCGGTCGGCTGCCACTCGCCGAGGTCGTCGCCCGCGGTGCTGCGATCGCACTGTCGCCGCACAAGGCCGGCGGCCTGCGCGGCCACGGCGTGCTGTTCGGTCGCGGCTTGCAGCACCATCTGCGGCCGCTGCTGCGAGGCGGCGGGCAGGAGTCGGGGCTGCGGCCGGGCACGCAGAGTCCAGCGCTCGCCGCGGCCAACGCCCTGGCGATCGAACGCGCCGTCGCCGCCACCGAGGAGCGCGCGCAGCGCATGCTCGCCGCGCGCACTGCCTTCTTGGCGGGTCTCGCCGCGAGTGGCGTCGTGCATCGTGTGCTGACGCCGCTCGCGCGCAGCTTGCCCAACACGGTGATGGTCCACTTTGCGCAGATCGACGGGCGCAATCTGCTGCCGACGCTCGACCTCGCCGGCGTGCGCGCCTCGCACGGAGCAGCGTGCTCGTCCGGTTCGCCGACGCCGCCACGCATCTTGTCGGCGCTCGGCCTCGACGACGCGACGGCGCGTGCGTGCGTACGCTTCAGCTTGGGTGCCGACGCCGAGCCGAGCACGAGCCACGATGCAGGTGCTCGCGCCGGTGGCGTCGTGCGTCGTCGCCAAGAAAAAAAGTAGCAGCGCTCGGAGCGCACCACGTCGGCGTGCGCATCGACTCCAAGTCGTTGTTCTTCCGGGAGAGAACGTGCAGAGCTTGGGAAGAGCCTGTGAGGATCTCGTCGAGTGCGGTGCGTAAAGTACCCCGCGCTCTCTTGCACGCTCGGAGTAGGTCGCTAAGAACGCACCCGTCAGTCGCTCAGCCGTCGTCGGTCGCCTAACCGACGCCGGTCGAGTTCGCGAAAGCCAACCGCCCTCTCCGGATCGTTCGCTGCCAGATCGACCCGGATCCCGCGCCTCGGGCTCCACCCCGAGCCAGCCTCAGTTCCTACCGGGCCACCGGTCCGTACGCACTGACCGTCTGTCCGTCTCGTCCCTGCCGACCACCTCGTTTCCTACACCTCGAACACCATGACGGATGAACACGTTCCGGAACCTGTGGCCACCTCGGATCGGCCCCTGCAGATGGAACGCTCCCTCTTGCGCAGCATCCTTCAGCAGCTCGGCGCCCGCGTGCGGCGCGAACAGCTGGAGACGTGGTTCCGGTCGCTGGACGTGCGCCGGGCCGACGAGCGCGAGATCGAACTGTCGGTGACCAGCAGCTTCGTGCGCGACTGGGTGCAGAAGAACTACTTCGGCGTGCTGCAGGAGGCCGTGACTGCCCTCGGCGAGCCCAAGCGCCGCGTCGTGCTGACGCACCGCGAAGAGGATGGCTGGGACAGCCTGCGCTTCGCCCAGCCGACGCCGATGTCGGACGAGATCGACCGGCTGCTGCGCCAGCGCGACGAGCGTGTGCCGGCCGGCCCGGTTTCGAACCCAGCTTCGCTGCCGAACCCGTTCGGCATGCCGCCGAGCATGCCAGCGGCGAGTTTGCCAGCGGCCACCGGGGTGCCGACTTCGCGCCGGCTCGGCAACGCGCTGAACCCGAACTACACGTTCGACCGCTTCGTGGTCGGGCCGTGCAACCGCCTGGCCCACGCCTCGGCGCTGGCGATCGGCGAGAACCCGGGCTGCGCCTACAACCCGCTGTTCCTGCACGGCAACGTCGGCCTCGGCAAGTCGCACCTGCTGCAGGCGATCTGCCACACGGTGCTGCGCCGCGACCCGAAGGCCCGCGTGCTCTACCTGAGCTGCGAGGACTTCACCAACGCGTTCATCCAGGCGATCCAGAGCCACTCGCTTGACCAGTTCCGCGAGACCTACCGCACCGCCGACGTGCTGGTGATCGACGACGTCCAGTTCCTGGCCAACAAGGACAAGACGCAGGACGAGTTCTTCCACACGTTCAACGCGCTCTACGACGCCCAGAAGCAGATCGTGCTGTCGTCGGACCGCCCGCCGGTCGAGATCCCGACCGTCGAAGAACGCCTGGTGTCGCGCTTCAAGTGGGGCCTGGTGGCCGAGGTCGAGGCGCCGTGCTTCGACACCCGCGTCGCCATCGTCC
>JBILEY010000222.1:0-8423 GCA_044351865.1 Planctomycetota bacterium
TTCGCCGAGCTTCGCCGCCGCCTGCTCGCCGTGCAGCGCGCGACCGATGCGGCCGACGGTGCGTGCGTACTCCGGGTCGGTGACCTGGCCGAGCGACACGATCAGCGCGTCGAACACGCCGTCGAGCTTCTGCTCGGCGCACAGTTCGGCCAGCGCCGTCTTGTAGGCGACGTCCTCGACCTCGCCGGTGGCGCGCGCCAGCAGGCTGTTCCACTGCAGGCCGACGAGCTTGCTGCGCAGGTCACCGCGCTCGGTCAGGTACTTCGTCGCCTCGAGGCGCAGCGTCGGATCGGGCTGCAGCGCCATCGTCGCCAACGCGGTCGCCGTGTCGGTCGGCGACGCGCCGCTCTCGCTGGCGGCGAGCGCCTGGGCGAAGCGCACCGCCGGGTCGTTCTGCGGTTCGGCGCCGACCAGCGGGTTGCTGCCGGGCCACGCGACCATCTTGTAGTACGGGCCGGAAGCGCTCGGCAGGTTCAGGCGCGCCGCGATCGCGCTGGCGTCCTGCAGGCAGTAGAGCCGCGACTGCCGCAGCATCGGCCGCTGGTGCAGCCCGAGCTTCGGCCAGTCGAGCACGGTGATCGCGGTGTTGCCCGCGGCGCCGCGCACGTCGAGCACGACCTGCAGGCGATGCAGCGTCAGGTTCTCGTCGTGCTCGGTCTTGCCGATCTGGCGGCCGACGACGACGGTGTCGGCGTCGACGATGCCGCGGCGCAGTTCCTGGCCGCAGGCCAGCGCGGAGAACGCCACCAGGGCGGACAGCAGGGGAAGGGTTCGCATGTCAGTTGCCGTAGGTTGCCTGCTCGCGCAGGTAGGCGAGGTTGAGCGTGTTGAAGGCCGTCGAAGCACCGAGCGCGGTCGAGTACCCGAGCGACGGGCTCATGATGTTGGTCGAGCCGGCGGGGAACTGCGCGGTGTTGCGGATGTGGCCGTCGCTGGAGCCGGGGAAGTTGGTCGAGTCGTTGCCGTAGAGGCCGAGCGGCATCGCGCCGTTCTGCACGAGTCCCATCGAGTGGCCGCACTCGTGCGCGGTGACGACCGCGGCGAAGCGCGCGAAGTCCTCGATCGCGGCGTCGATGTCGGCGGCGCGCGCGTCGTTCAGCGTGTCGGCGAGGCGCAGCCCGTCCTGGGCGTCGTTGCCGATGGCGATGCCGCCGAGGGCTGGAGCGAACGTGCCGAAAGTCTGGCGGAATCGAGTCGTCGACGGCGGTTCGAAGCCCGACTTCACGATGGTGAACAGGAAGACGCCGAGACGCAGGCCGTTGAAGTCGGTCTTGGTGTCGTCGTTCTGCGTGGTGTTGTTCGGATCGAAGATGGCGACGCCGAGCTGGCCCGACGTCGTCGGCGCACCGGCGATGGCGATCTGCGAGTAGCCGAGCGAGTTGTAGGCGACGCTCGACGACGTGCCGAACGAGCCGCTCGGCTGCGTCAGCGTGAAGTCGACGTTGGCGCCGGCGTAGAACTCGTCGAGGGCGCCGAGCAGTTCGTCCTTGAAGCGCGCCGTGGCGACCTGGTTGCTGTTCAGGCCGCCTTGCACGTTGGCGATCGGCGACGCCGTGGTCAGGCCCAGGATGCGCAGCAGCTCGTCGAAGTCGGCGGTGCCGTTGGCGCCGCCGGACACGCTGACCAGCGCGCCGCCGGTCAGCAGGCCCGTCGTGTAGCCCTCGACGTCGCGCGAGAAGTCGAGATACCAGACCTGCGAGGCGTTGGTCGTCGTCTCGAACGGGCGGCGTGCGTCGTTGAACGGCAACACCGTCGCGGCGAACGTCGACGGCGCCGAGCCGAGGCCCGACACGTCGGTGACGAGGCACGACAGCGTGATGTCGCCGCTCGGGAAGCCGACGGTGCTCGGCACCCGGAAGCTGGCGGCGCTGCTGGTCGCCGAAACCTGCGTCAGGAACGGCACGAGGTTGGTTCCCGGCGGCTGCGAGCCACTGCTCGTCGACACCGTGACACTGACGGAGATGCGGATCGAGCTGGTGTCGACGGCGGTGTTGTCGCTGTAGGCGAGGTCGACCGTCCAGCCGTTCGCTGGCACCTGGAGCGTGCCACCCGCCGCACCGGTGCCGTTCAGGGCATCGTCGACGCCGGCGATGGTCACGTTCGAGATCGAAGGGGCGCTGCCGTCGCTGGTGCCGATGACGACGGCGGTGCCGCCGACGCCGAGTTGGCCGGTGGCGTCCCGCACGCAGTCGTTGTCCGGGCCCAGCGCGACCGTCGTGCTGTTCGGGGTGAACGACACGCCGCTGCCGAGCGTGACCGACACGGTGTTGCTGCTGGCGAGCGTCGGCGCCTGCGTCACGCTGCCGAGCGAAGCACCGCCGGACAGCACGAGGTCGGCGTCGGTCAGCAGCGTGCCGCCGACGAGCGCGACCGTCTCGCTGAAGGTCAGCAGCAGGGTGTCGCCGGCGGTCGGGCTGCCGCTGCCGACGAAGGCGGCGGTGACGATCGTCGGCTTCGCGTTGTTGGCGCCGCCGCCGCCACCGCCGCCGCAGCCGGTCAGCAGGGCCAAGAGGGCGATCGCGCCGGGAAATCGCTGCGGTGAGGTGGGGTTCGTTCCGATCATGACGGCATGTCGAAGTGGGCGTTGTTCGCGGCGCATCGGTACGTCCGTGCCGGCGCCGCCGTGCCTCGGACGATCGGTCCCGACGGGCGACCGTTGGTTCGTCCGTGGCGCATCGCTACGCCAGCGGCCGTGCAAGCGGCTCGTCGCATTCGCGCCGAACGCCCGCAGCCGTGGTGGCCCCGCCCGTTGGGCGTCGCCTGCCTCGGCTTCGCGTGCCTCGCGGCCCTGCAGCCTGTAGTTCCGATGCGAGCGCATGTTGCCGGCCGCTCATCGGCTCCGCCATCGCCCCATCTCCAGCGCCCTGCTGCGGAATTCCCAGTGGCATCGGTATCCGGCGCGCCGGCCCTGTGCCTGTGGCACGCCGGGGCAGCCAAGGCACCGTTCACCTGGGTGCTGCTCGACGACGAGTTTCGCGAGCTGGCGCGGCACGAAGGGCTCGCTGCGACGGAGCTGCCGCTGCCGCCCGAGGTCCGCGACCTGTTCGAATCCGGCCAGAGCTACCACTGGTACGTGATCGGGGAGGGCCCGACCGGGCCGCTCGCCGGCGTGCACGAAACCGTCGAGATCCGCTGATCCGGAATCCCCGTTGGTATCGCTCCGGCGGCGCCGGATGCCGTCATAACTCAACTCAAGAAAAGGGGATACCGAAAAGGCCTGGGCGGGGGGAAGACCCCTCCCGCATGCAACCGGGACACACAGCGGATGATGAAGCTCGCGGTCGGGGAAGTCGTACAGGGCTACCGGATCACTCGTTTCCTGGGACGCGGCGGCTTCGCCACCGTCTTCCTGGCGCAACACGAGCAGACTGGGAACAAGGTCGCCCTGAAGGTCGGCGGCGCATCGGGCGGTGGCCGCCAGGTGACGCGCCTGCTCGAAGTCACGTCGCGGCGCACGTCGGAGGGCATCAGCCCCGACGAGTTGCCCGCCGAGGCGGTGTTCTTCGAGTCCAACGGGGTGCGCATCGACCTGTTCGACGAACAGGAGGTGCAGAACCTGCTGCGGCGCGAGGGCGACCTGCTCGCCAACTGCCACCACGAGAACGTGGTGCAGCTGCTCGACCGGCTGACGGTCGACAACAACCCGGTGCTCGTGCTCGAGTACGTCCGGGGCAAGACGCTGCGCGAGAAGATCCGCAGCCTCGAGGGCATCCACCTCAACTGGTTCCTGGCGGTGGCGCGCGCGCTGCTGGCGCTGAAGCAGGCCGGCACGCTCGACTACCACGGCGACCTGAAGCCCGAGAACCTCGTCGTCAAGCCGAGCGGCAAGGTCGTGCTGCTCGACCCGGCGATGCGCACACCGGAGCACCGCGTGGTGACGACGACGCCGCACTACAACCCGCTGCTGCTGACCGACAGCAAGGCGGACGTGATGGCGATCGGCATCATGATCTACGAGATCCTGACCGGCACGCTGCCGTTCGACGAGGTGCCGTGGGAGTTCGCCGGCCGGCAGAGCGGCGGCGAGACGCAGCGACTGTCGCTGAGCTACTTCTTCAGCTACAGCCCGCCGCACGCGCTCAACCCGAAGACGCCGGAAGAACTCGAGCGCATCGTCTACCGCTGCATCACGGTGCCGGGCTACGGCCTCGAAGAACTGAAGACCGACCTCGAGTCGTTCATCAGCAAGGCTTGAGCGGTCCGTCGTTCGCCGGCAAGGTCGCCGGGCGATAGTGGGACGCGCGGCGGGCCTCGCTGGCGAGGCCCGCGACGAAGCCGCCGGCGGTCGCCACGAGCACGCCGAGGAACACGCCGAACTGGTACGACGGATCGCCGACCGCCGACGTGGTGGCGAAGCCGACGAGGTAGAGGGCGGCGGCGCTGACGGCGGTCGCGAGGCGACTGCACTCGAGCAGGCGCCAGGCGGTGCCGGCCACCAGGGCGGTCAGGACCGCACGCCACAGCAGCGATGCCGTCCAGCCAGCGAAGGCGCCGTTCGCCGTGGCGCCGAGGCCGAACGCGATCGCGGCGGCGCCGAGGGGCAGGGCCCACTCGCGCGCGGCGAAGTCCGGCAAGGCGGCCCGGGCGATCGGGGTTGGCGCGCTGCCAGCGAGCGGCGGCTTCGTCGGCGCATCGACCGTGGAACGTGGCTTCGCCGCCGGCGATGCCGGCTTCGTCGTCGGCACGACGCGTTCCCGCCATTCGTCGGGATCGTCGCGGAACACCGGATCGTCGGCGAAGCGCGTCGGCTCGACCGCCTTCACCAGACTCTGCTCCTTGCGCGCGGCGCGCTCCTGCAGCTCGCGCAGCCGGCGTTCGGCGTAGTTCTCGATCGGCGCCGTCGCGAGCTTCTGCGCGATGTCCTTCAGCTTCGGGTCCTCGAAGCCGGCGTCGTTCTTCCAGGTGCCCTTCGTCGACGCCTGCTCGATCGATCGGTGGAGGGCGTCGTCGTCGAACTCGTCGGTGATGTCGCCGGGCTTGCTCATCGCTCCGATGATCGGACGCCCGGCTGCCCCGGGTTGAGATCGCTTCGCCGGCTGTTGCGGAACACGGCAGCCGGTGGGCGGCTACCAAGGCGGGTTCGCCTCGCGGCGGGCGAGCAGGCCCCAAGGCGACGCCGCAGCGGGGTCGAGGGCGTAGTTCTCGCGGTGGATGGGCCCCGCGTTGCGGCGTCCAGGCAATCGCTGAGCCTGGTCGCCCGGCGGGCGAGCAGGCTCAGATCACGAACGGCGTCTTCCCGCACTCCGGCGAGTAGTACTTGATGCGCATCGGGTTGACCTTGCCGGTGACCGGGTCGAACACGTTCACCTCGTCGAGGTCGCGCCCGTAGACGTGCAGCGAGATCGTCGGCTTGTTGCTGGTGTTGCCGATGCGATGGATCTCCTCGTACGGCGGCAGCAGGTAGGCGACGCCGCCCTGGCCGACGTCGGTGCCCCGCGACATCTCGAGTTCGGCGAAGTCCCGGCGTTTGCCGTCGTCGAGCCGGTCGTAGCAGACTTCTTCGAGCGTGTTCTGGATCAGGCCCATGACGCCCCAGCAGGAGTGGTCGTGGATCGGCGTCATCTGGCCGGGCATCCACACCAGGGCCAGGACCACGAAGCGGTTGTTGGTGTCCCGGTGCAGCAGGTGGCGCGTGTAGCAGTCCGGGTTGCCGACGCGGAACCGTTCCTCCAGCCAGCGGTCCGACGCGCACAGCTGCTTCGTCGCCAGCGAGATCTCGCGGATGATGACCTTGTTGGACGGGCGGCGGTCCAGCACCGACTCGATGGCGTGGACGTAGTCGTGCAGGCCGAACACCGGGGCCGAAGCTGTGGACATCGCGGTCATGGTCGGGAAGATAGCACCCTCCGGCCCAGTCCCAGGGAACTGCTCTTCCTGGCCCCCTAGGGTCCCCACCCGTCGACGCCATGACGAAACTCCGCCTGCTGCTGCCCCTGCTCCTGTTGAGCGCCTGCGCCACCCGGAACGTGATCGAACGCAGTCGCCAATACGCGCGGCTCGGTGACTTCATGCACGCCTACCAGGTGCTGGAGGACGAGCGCGTGACCCAGGTGGCCGACGGCGGCTCGGTCGACGAGGACCTCGCAGCCGCCCATGCCAAGGCGAAGAAGGAGTACCTGCGCGATCTGGCCCGGCGCTCGATCTTCCAGGAGCGCATGGAGGTCGCCCTGCAGGCGTTGGACGAGCTCGAGGCACTGGACCCGAACTACCCCGAGCTGCAGAGCCTTCGCGACCGGGCCAGCCACAAGCTGGCCATCCGGGCGGTCAACCGGGCCGAGGAACAACTGCTGCGCAAGGAGTTCCTGCAGGCGATGGCGAGCTATGGCGAGGCGCTGCGCATCGAGCCGGGCCTCGAGAGTGCCTCGTCCGGCGTCGCCAAGGTCAAGAAGGAGATCGACCTGATGACCACGCGCGCGCAGCAGCAGTTCCTGGAGGCCGTGCGCAAGCTGCCGGAGTTCCGCTACGTCGAGGTCCACTACCACAGCACCAACGCCATCCAGAACGCGCCCGAGCGCGAGGACGCGCGCAACGTCCGCGGCAAGGCGATGCGCAAGACCGCCGAGCGCGAGATGGAGGTGGCTGCCGAGTGCGAGAAGAAGGGCACCTACGGCGCCGCGCTGCTGCACTACCGCGAGGCGCAGAAGCTCGATCCGGAGGCGTCTGGCCTCGCCGACAAGATCGGCCGCATGGAGCGTGAGATCGCCGCGTCGGTGCTGGTCGACAAGGCCCAGGTCAGCGTGCGCGCGGCGCGCTTCGAGGAAGCCCGCCAGCTGCTCGGCGAGGCGTTCGAGAAGTCGGAGCTGTCGCGTGGCCAGGTCAGCGAGCTGATGATGCAGGTGCGCCAGCTCGAGGGGGCGCAGCGCTACCAGGCGGCGCGCGACCTCGAGGTGCTGGGCCGCAAGGCCGACGCGCTGGCCGCCTACGAGGCGCTGGCCAAGGACTGGACCGAGGGCTTCTCCGATGAAGCCGCCCGCATCGCCGGGCTGCGCGTGGACATCGACGGCGCTACCACCGAGTGGGCCGCGGCCGAGGCGGCCGAGACCGCCGGCGAGCTGGAGAAAGCGCTCGAGCACTATCGCGCCGCCGAGACCTACTACGCCGGCTGGAAGGACGGCAAGGCGCGCATCCTGCGCCTGCAGGAGACGATCGCCAAGAAGGCCGCCGAGGCCGCCGGCGGTGCCGGTTCGCAGTCGCCGCAGCAGCCCGAGTGAGCGTGCGCGACCGGCGCCTGCCGGTGGACGCTGCGCGCCGGATCGCCGAACGGGCATGATCCGCGCCGTGCATGCCCTGTCCCTGGCCAGCCGCTTCCTGGTCACCCTGGTGGTGTCCGCGGCCCTGCCGCTGCTGAGCTACGGCTGGTTCAGCGTGCGCAGCATGCGCGAGCAGATCGACGAACAGGTCGTTCGCGTGTTCCTGCCGCAGCTCGCCGCCGACCACGCCGACAAGATCGAGGCGCACTTGCAGGCGACCGATCAGGCCTGCGCGGTCGTGCGCGAGATCGCGCGGCGGGCGCTCGACGGCGCCGACGAGCTCGCGGCGTTCGGCGAACAGGTCGAACTCGTTCCCGACCTGCTCGACAACCACCTCGACCTGCTGCTGCTCGCCGACGCCGAGGGCCGCGTCGCCTACTGGCGCGACGGGCTGCGGCTCGATCCGAGCACGCACGAGCGACGGGCCGCCCTGATCCCCGACAGTGTCGCCGACGCGCCGTGGTTCCAGACGGTGCAGGCGCAGCGCGGCCGGCACTTCCTGCCGTGGGGGCGTTCGCCGTTGTTGCACCGCGGGCAGAACCTGCGCTCGATGGATCCGGCCAGCCACCACCTCGGCCTGGCCCTCGACGTGCCGCGGCCGGAAGGGCCGCCCGGCGTGCTGTTCGCACTGCTCCGTTGGACCGAGGTGCAGGCGGTGCTCGACGAAGCCCGGCGCGTGCTGGTCGGGCGCGCGTCGCTGCCCGGCGCCGAAGTGTTCCTGCTCGGCCGCGACGGCACCGTGCTCGCGCACACCGATCGCGCCCGCTACGGCCTGCCCTTGGCGCCACAGCCGCTCGCCGGCCAGCTGACGCAGGCCGCGGCGATGGGGCGCACGGCGTTCGTCGACGACCGCGGCCGCGCCTTCCGCTGCGGCTTCGCGCCGTGCGGCCGCGCCAGCGCCCGCGACTTCGTCGTCGGCGTCGCCGTGCCCGAGTCCGAACTGTTCGCCGCCAGCGACGCGTTCGAACGGGTGCTGCTGATCGCGATCGTCGTCACCGTGCTGCTGCTGCTGGTGTGGTCGCTGCTGGCGTCGCGCACGATCACGGCGCCGGTGCAGGCGCTGGTCGCGGCCGCGCGCCGCATCGCCGGCGGCGATCTCGCCGTCACCGTGCCGCCGCGCGGCGGTCCCGAACTCGGCGAGCTGGCGGGCGCGTTCAACCAGATGGCGACCGA
>JBILEY010000223.1:0-8390 GCA_044351865.1 Planctomycetota bacterium
TCAACACCGACAAGTCGGCCGAAGCCCTGAAGGGCAAGGGCCACCCGGTGGTGCCGGAGGAGGAGCGCATGGAGGTGCTGGCCGCGCTGTCGTTCGTCGACTACGTGACCTGCTTCGAAGAAGCCTCGGCCGACGCGCTGCTGCAGCAGCTGCAGCCGAACCTGTATGCCAAGGGCAGCGACTACACGCTGAAGACGCTGCCGGAGAAGGACACGCTGAAGGCGCTGGACGTCAAGGCCGTCTTCGTCGGCGACAAGAAGTCGCACTCGACGACGAAGATGATCCAGAAGATCCAGAAGCTGAAGAAGAAGTAGGCAGCTCGCTGGCATCGGCAGAACCGCGCCGCCGTCAAGCGGTCGCACCGGACCGGCCGATTCCGCCCGACGATGGCGGCAGCTCCGAGCACGACGACGGCGAACCCGACGACCTACACGGCCATTCCGTTGGCCGGTCTCGTCGGCAAGGAACCGCCGCCGTTCCCGCTCTACCTGCGCACCGCCGACAACACGTGGGTGCTCTACCACGCGGCCGGCGCTCCGCTCGACGAGGCGCACCTCGGCCGTCTGCAGGCGGAAGGGCTGCAGCAGCTGTTCCTGCGCGACAGCGACCGCAACGCCTACTTCGCGCGCGTCGAACAGTCGCTCGACCAGGTCCTGCTGGATCGCCACATGCCGCTCGAGCGCCGCGCCGACCTGCTGCACGGCGTCGCGCTGCGCGTCGCCGACTCGCTGCTGTCCGGTTCGCCCGATCGCGCCGCGGTGCAGCGCGCGCAGAAGGTGATGATGGCGACCAGCGGGCTGTTGCTGCGCGAGCAGAACGGCTTCGCGGCGATCCGCCGGCTGATGGGGGCGAGCCAGGGGCTCGTGGCGCACAGCCTGACGGTCGGCTTCCTCAGCATGGGCCTGGCGCGCCTCGTCGCCGGCGGCGACGGCGGCACGCTGGTGCTCGCGGGCCTCGCCGGCCTGCTGCACGACGTCGGCAAGGTCGACTACGAAGAGCTCGACCACGACCCGGAGCACACCACGCGCGGGGCTGCGATCCTGCGCGGGCTCGGCCTGCCGGCGCCGATCGTCGAAGCGGCGCGTTCGCACCACGAACGCTTCGACGGCAGCGGCTTCCCGCAGGCGCTGAAGGGCCCCGAGATCCCGGAGCTGGCGCGCATCGTCGGCATCGTCGACTCGTTCGAGAAGGTCTACTCGACGCAGGTGCCGCGCGTCGGCGTGTTCGACGCGCTGCGCATCCTGGCGCAGGCCTACCGCGGCTGCTTCGACGAACGGCTGGCGCTCGGCCTGGTCAAGCTGTTCCGCTGATCGGGGATCGCTGCGCGCGGGCTCACGGCTTCGCCAGCCGCGGCCAGCTCAACTGCGGGGCCACGCGGAGCTGCGCGCGTGCATCGGCTTCGAGCGCGTCGAGGCGTCGCCGCAGTTCGCCGTCCTGCCGCCAGCGCGCGAGCGTCGTCGGCAGGTCGCGCGCGGTGGTGCTGCACCAGGTCGTCAGCAGCTCGTCGAGTGCGGCGTCGTCGGTCGGCAGCGGCAGGCCCTGGGCCGCGGTCTGCAACGCGGCGAGCACGCGCACGTGCGTTCGCAGGTCGGCCGCGTGGACCACTTCGCGGATGTGCATGCCTTGGAAGGTCTGCACCAGCTTGATGCCTTCGTCGACTTCGCCGGCGAGCAAGCGTCGCAGGCGCTCTGCAGGAACCTGCGCGTCGCCGGGGCCGTGGGCCAGCAGCTGCGCGAGCGCGCGCACGACGTGACGCGGGGTGCCCGTGCGCAGGTGGTCGAGTCCGGCGCGCGGCGCCGTGCCGACCTCGAGCCACGCCATCGCTTCGATCGCTTCGCCGCGCACGTAGGGCGGGGCGCTGAGCACGGCCTCGAGCAGCCGCTCCTCGAACGTCGACTGTGGGGCGCGCTCGGCGAAGGCCTGCCGCGCGGTTTCGGGTTGTTTCGCCAACCAGCTCCAGGCCATGGCGCGCACGTCGAGGTCGCGCGACCACAGCCACTCGGCCAACGTCTGGTAGGTGGCGACGCCGAGTTCACCGGCGGCGGCCATGCGGTGGAGCACGGCGTCGAGCCGATCGGCGCTGGACCACGCCGCGAGGGGCAGCAGTTCGGCGACCTGAGCGCGGATCGCCGCGGAGGCCGCGGTCACGGCAGGGGCTTCGGCGCTGCGGCCCCGCAGGCAACAGTCGATGGCGACGACCAAGGTCCGATCGGCTGCGGGCTCGCCGTCGAACGCGGCGACGATCGCATCCGCGGCCGTGGCGCAGGTGACGCGGAACGTCGCGTCGGCGTGCTTCTCCTGCAGGTGGCGCAGTGCGGCCAGTCCGACGAGGCCGCGGCGGCCCCACGCGGCCAAGGTCGTGGCGGCGCTGGTGCGCACGGCTGCCTCTGGATCCCACGCCACCGACCCCAGCACCGCCCGGTCCTCCGCGGGCAGCTCCTTGCCCTGTTCGCGCAGCCAGGCGATGGCCTGTAGCCGCCGGGCCGGATCCCAATGCCGCAACAGGGCCACGGCAGCAACCGAGTCGAGTGGTGTGCGCGCCACCGCGAGCCATGCATCGGTGACTTCCGCGGCGATCGCACCGTCGCTGCCGCTGGTGGCGCGCACGACGAGCGTTCTTCGGAACGCGTCCAACGCCGCGGCGCACCGCGCACGATCGTAGGGATAGTCGTCGCCTCGGATCGTCAGCCAGCGACACGCCGCGAGGTGCGATGCGCGCTGGGTCGCACGCCGCAGCAGGCGGTCTTCGCCGGGGTCGTCCCCGAAGCCGGCGACCTCCTGCAGCAGCTGGCCGGTACCCTCGGTGCGAGTTGCCAGGGCGCCGCTTTCGCGGTGGACCTCGGCGGCGGTGTCGGCGTCGACGAACGGCAGCATCGCGATCAACGCCCAGCCGTGGGCGTGGTCGACCTCCGGATTGCGTTCGAGGTCGCTGAGCTCGTACAGCATCGTGCGCAGCTCGGGCAGCGCCGGCAGCGCCTCCTTGCCGCGCTTCGCCAGCACGTAGAGCAGTCCGCGCAGTTGCCGCGGCGACGCGGTGGCGCGCGCTTCGGCGGTGAGCCGCTGCCGCACGAACTCGACGACGCGCGGGCCGGCGCGCTCGAGCCGTTCGCAGGCGGCGGCGAACTTCGCTTCGTCGTTCAGGTCGGCGAACGCAGCCTCGGCCATCGCCGTCCACGCATTGCTGCGTGCCTTCGTCGCCGGTTCTTCCTGAGCGACAGCGAACACCGCGGGCAACACGAGAGCTGCCAGCGCCGGGGCAAGGCGCGCGAGGGGCATCGCCGCATGGTAGTGCGCTGCGGCGTCGCCGGGCAGGGCCGGAGCTCGCCGCTGGGCTTCACACCCGCACGAGCTTGACCGCGGTGCCGTAGGCGAGCACTTCGGTGATGCCCTGCGAGAACTCGGTCGCGTCGTAGTGCATGCCGACGACCGCGTCGGCGCCGAGCTGGCGCGCGTGCGTCACCAAGCGTTCGGTCGCCTGCGCGCGCGCCGCTTCGCACACTTCCTCGAACTCGGTGACGTTGCCGTGGAACAGCCCCTTCAGGCCGCCGATCAGGCCGCGGGCGAAGCCGGGCGAACGCACGACGATGCCGCGCACGATGCCGAGCTGCTCGGTGATGCGGTAGCCGTCGACAGCGAGGGTGGTGGTGACGACGACTTCGGGTTTGGCCATGGCCGCACGTTACGGCGCCGCCGTGCGAACATTGGCAACACCGTCGCTGGGCGCGTCGTCAGCGGACCGGTTGCAGCGCCAGCACGGCGAGCAGTGGCCGGTGGTCCGAGGCGATGCGTTCGTCGACGACCTGCACGGAGCCAACACGCCAACGCGCGGGCGGCCCGGCCTGCACGAAGTCGATCTCCTTCGTCGGCACGTCGGCCGGATACGTGAACCGTGCGTCCGCGGGCTTGCTGGCCGCGCGCGTGCGCTCCGCGAACAGGCCGAGCGTGCGCGAGCCCGGCTCGTCGTTGAAGTCGCCGACGACCAGGTACGGCATCGGCAGCGCATCGAGGCTCGTGCACAGCGTGCGCGCCTGGTCGAAGCGCACGGCGTCGTCGGCGACCCAGTTGAGGTGCACGCAGACCAGCGCCACGTGTTCGCCGTTCGCCAGTTCAACCTCGACCAGCAACGCGGCACGCGGTTCGTCGCCCGGCGGCAACGGGATCGTGCGGTGCGAACGGATCGGCAGCCGCGACAGGATCGCGAGCCCGTAGCGCCCGCCCTGGTAGTCCATGAACGACGTGAAGCGCGCCGCCATGCCGAGGGCTTCGCCGAGCTGCTGCGCCTGATCGACGCCGCCGCTGCGCTTCACCCGTTCGTCGACTTCCTGCAAGGCCACGAGGTCGGGGGACAGTGCGCGCAGCACCGCCGCCGTGCGCGCGAGGTCGACGCGGCCGTCCATGCCGGCACCGTGGCGGATGTTGTAGGAGACGACGCGCAGTTCGGGCGCTGGTGCCGGGGCTGTGGCGCAGGCGGCGAACAGGCCCACGAACGCGAGCCACGCTGCGCGCAGCGCCGACGGAACGAGACGACGAGCAGCAGGCATGCGCCCAGCGTGGCCTCGTGGCGCTGCTCGCGCCACCGCTTCTTCGCCCGCCGCGATCAGAGCACGCCGACGGTGAAGGCGAGACCGTTGCTGGCGGTGACGGTGCCGTTGCCTTCGAACACGAGCATCTGCAAGCGGATCGTGCCGCCGACCAGCGCTGGCTGCAGCGGCAACGCGAGGCTCGCGGTGGCGAAGCCGCCGACCGGCGTGTGCGTCGTCAGCACGTCGGGGAACACGCGGCCGACGCAGCCGGGCAGCGCCGTCGGCAGCACGGTCGCGAGCGGCACCGCCACCGATTGCAGGCCCCAGACGCCGAGCGCCAGCGCGTTCGCGGGCACCGCCGAGCAGGTGCCGGTCATCGACGTGCCGAGCCATGGCTGGTTCGGCACGAACAGGACGTTCTGTCCCGCACTGCCGCTGCAACCGCTGCCGTCGACGGTCACGTACGCCGGGCACGGCGAGGTGATCGCGATCGCCGACGACGAAACCCCGTTCGCCAGTGCCGGCACCTGGTGCAGCAGCACGCGGCCGTCGCCGAGCGCCTGCACGCGGCCGACGCGGCCGGCGTTGCCGAGCGGGGCCAGTGCCGTGCTGCTGCCGAGATCGCTCCACGTCGAGGTCGTCGGAGCGAAGCGTGCGAGCCCGCGCACTGGCGTCGCCACCGACGCGCGCGTCACCGTCGTGAACGAGCCGGCGACGAGGATCGTGCCGTCGGGATGCCGCGCGATGTCGTAGGCGGTCGTCAGGTTGCCGCCGCTCAACGTGCCGACGTTGCTCCAGGTCGCACCGTTCCAGCGATGCACGCTCTGGTAGCCCGCCGCCAGCAGCTCGCCGTTGCCGAACTCGGCGAAGCCGTTCGGCACGATCCACACGAAGTTGCCGACGGGTTGCCAGCTGCTGCCGTTCCAGCTGGCGATGAAGCTGGTCAAGCCCGCGAACTGGCCGCCGACGACGAGCTCGCCGTTCTGGCGCACGAGCATGCCGCCCGGCGATTGCACGCCGCTGCCGAGTGCCGACCACGTCGAACCGTTCCAGCGCGCGATGTTGGTCGCCGGCACACCGCCAGCCGCCGTGAAGTTGCCGAGCGCCACGACGTCGCCGTTATGCATCTCGACCAGCTGCTTCACGCCGAAGCCGCTGATGCCGCTGCCGAGCGCCGACCAGGCCGAGCCGTTCCAGCGCGCGATGTGGCTCGCCGCGACACCGCCCGCGGTGGTGAACGTGCCCGCGGCGATCAAGTTGCCGCTGCTGGTGCGCAGCAGCGCGCTGACGGCGGTGACGCCGCCGCTGAGGCCGCTGCCGAGTGGCGACCAGGACGAACCGTTCCAGCGCGCGATGCGCGACGCCGCGGTGCCGCCGATCGTCGTGAACGTGCCGCCAGCGAAGTAGCCGCCGCTGCCGTCGGGCACGAGCGCGTCGACGGCTTCGGTGCTCGGCAGCAACGCACTCCATTGCGGTGGCGACGCGCATTGCGCGGCCAGTGCAGCGGTCAGCGAGCACGATGCGAGGACGACGCGGGCGAGCAGGGGGTAGCGCATTGGCGGCTCGAACGGGGCGAGCACGCTACGTCGCCCGGCGCAGAGCGGCCAGCGTCGTGGTTCAGCGAGGTGCGAGCTTTGGCGGCGTCAGCTCCGGCAGCTCGGTGGCGTCGGGCGTTCCGGGCCAGCGAATGGCGACCTGCGGCAGCAGCTTCGCGAGCGCTTCGCCGAGCTCGGCGGCGGCGAGGCCGCTGCGCCGCAGATCGAGTGCGCGCAGGCTCTTCGGCAACGCGGCCGGCGCGCGGCGAATCGGCGGCGGTCACTTCGCCGGCAGCGCCGCCGCCTTGTCGCGGTACTTCTGCGAACCCGCCGCGTCGCCGAGCTCGCGCAGGCCGTGCTCGAGGTGGTGCAGCAGCGTGCGATGGCCCGGCGTCGCCGGCCGCAGCCGCGCTTCGACCGCTTCGGCGCGCACCCAGAACGCGACGGCGTCGGCGAGGCGATCCTGCTCGATGGCCAGCTGGCCGAGGTTGGTCAGCACCGTGCCGACCGCGCGGTCGGTGGTCGTGGTCTCGTCGCCGGCGAGCTGCAGCGCGCGGGTCAGCAGCCGTTCGCCTTCGTCGCCGCGCCCGGTCTGCGCGCAGATCGTGCCGAGGTGCGACAGCGCCAGCACGAGGCGCGGGCTGTTCGGGCCGTAGACGCGTTCGCTGGCGGCGAGTGCCTTCTGGAACTCGACCTCGGCGTCGGCGAGCCGCTGCTGCTGCAACCGCAGGTTGCCGCGGTTGCCGAACAGCACGGCGGCGAACGCGTCGTTGCCCGGCGGCAGCAGTTCTTCGGCCTTGCCGTAGGCGGCGTCAGCGGCGGCGAGGTCCTTGGCGTAGAGCTGCGTCGTGGCGACGTTCTGCCAGTGCGCTGCGAGGCGCATGCCGTCGCCGAGCCGCTCGCGCAGCGGGCGCGCCTCGGCCAGCAGTTCGAGACCGCGGTCGGGCCGGCCCGTGCGTGCCGCGACCGAAGCGAGGCCTTCGAGGCACTTGGCGACGAGGATCGGGCTGTCGATGCCGAGTCGCTTCAGCATCGCCAGCGCCTCGTCGAAGCGCTGGCCCGCCTCGTCGTTGCGCTGCTGGCGCAGCAGCGCCCACGCGTGCACGTGCAGCACTTCGAGCAGCCGCGCATCGTCGCCGGCGTTGGCGGCGCGCAGGGCCCGTTCGGCGTCGGCCAGGTAGCGCTCGCCGGTGGCCAGGTCGCCGAGCGTCACGAACACTTCGCCGAGGATCACGGCGACGCGCGCGCCGGCGTTCTGGTCCTGCTGGATCTCGGCGTCGAGCCGCGCCCGGCCGGCTTGGAACAGCTCCTTCGCCGACAGGTCGCGGCCGGCGGCGAACTCCGGGTTGGCGCCGACCAGCAGCGAACGCAGGATCTCGGTGACGCGGGTGGCGACCCGCGCTTCGTCGTTGGCCTTGGTCGCGGCCTGCTGCGCCAGCACCGCCTGCTGCTGCGCCTGTTGTTCGGCGGTGCGCGCCAGCGTCGACTGCGTGCGCGCCTCGCCTTCGGCCGCTTCGGCGCGCAGCGCCCAGCGCACCGACAGCACGGTGCCGACGACCAGCGAAGCGGCGGCCAGCAGCGTGCCGGCGACGAGCCCACGGTGGCGGCGGGCGAAGCGCGCGACCACGTAGGTCGCCGTCGTCGGCCGCGCTTCGATCGGCTCGTGCGCGAGGAAGCGCCGCACGTCGTCGGCGAGTGCCTGGGCCGATGCGTAGCGCCGCTCCGGCTCCTTCTGCAGCGCCTTGTGCACGATCGTCGCCAGGTCGCCGCGCAGGCTCGCATCGCGCTCGCCGAGCGGCCGCGGTTCCTGTTCGACGATGGCGCGCAGGCACTGCGTCAGCGGCGCATCGCCGAACTGCAGCGGCGGGCTGCCGCCGAGCAACTCGTAGCCGATGGCGCCCAACGAGTAGACGTCGCTGCGCACGTCGACGCGGTGGAACGCGCCGTTCGCCTGCTCCGGGCTCATGTAGGCGAGCGTGCCGAGCAGCTGGCCGGTCTGCGTGCGCTGCGTATGGCTGCTGTCGCCGTCGACGAAGCGCGCGATGCCGAAGTCGAGCACCTTGGCGTGGCCGTGCTCGTCGACCAGCACGTTGCCGGGCTTCAGGTCGCGATGCACGATGCCCTTCTGGTGCGCGTGGTGCACGGCGAGGCACAGCTCGACGAACAACGCCAGCCGCAGCGCGCGTTCGGGTCGCCGTTCGTGCAACCAGCGGTGCAGCGGCACACCCCGGATCAGCTCCATCGCCAGGAACGGCCGCTCGCCGTGCGGCGACGCGTAGCTGCCGGCGGCGTGGATCTGCGCGATGCCCGGATGCTGCAGTCGCGCCAGCGC
>JBILEY010000224.1:0-8383 GCA_044351865.1 Planctomycetota bacterium
CGGCGAAGTGGCGCAGCGCGTGCTCGGCCTGCAGCTCGGCGCCGACGACTACGTGGTCAAGCCGTTCAGCGTGCACGAGCTCGACGCGCGCATGCAGGCGGTGCAGCGCCGCGCTGCGCAGCCAGCGGCGGCGCTGCGTCTCGGCGAAGCCGAAGTCGACCTCGCCGGCCATAGCGTGCGCCGCGGCGGGCAGACGTTCCGGCTGCTGCCGAAGGAGGCCGAACTGCTGGCGCACCTGCTGCGCCATCGTGGCCAGGCGCTGTCGCGCGACGACCTGCTGCGCGCGGTGTGGGGCTACGACGCCACACCGACGACGCGCACCGTCGACACGCACGTGTTCCAGTTGCGGCAGAAGCTCGAAGTCGATCCGGCGGCGCCGCAGCTATTGCGCACCGTGCACGGCGTCGGCTACCGGCTCGACGTCGACGTCGACGGCTGACGCTGCTGTCGGAAATCGGCCGACGGGACCGTCGGAGCTCCGACATGGGCGATTGCGGCGGGGGCGTTCCCACACCGTCTTGGAACGCCCATGCTGCGTGCATGCGCATCTTCGCCCCACTGCTGCTCGGTGCTCTGCTCGCTGCCCTGTTCGCCCGCACGACGCAGGCCCAGACGTTCGTGGTCGACGTCAACAACGGTCCGGGTACGGACTTCACGTCGCTCGCCACGGCCGCCAGCACGGCGCCCGATGGTGCTGTGCTCCTCGTTCGCGCCGGCAGCTACCCGGGCATGGCGATCTCGGGCAAGAGCCTGAAGGTGCTCGCCGAGCCCGGCGTGGTCCTGTTCGGCACCACGGCGTTCGCGTCCGCCATTGCCGTGAGCGGGACACCGGCCGGCAAGAGCGTGGTGCTGCAGGGGCTCACGGTGACGTCCGGATTTCCCGGCTGGGCCGGCAGGATCAGCCTGAGCAACAACCAGGGCAGCGTGCTGCTCGATCGGTCGCGGGTGGCTTCGGGTGTGCAAGGCCTGCTGACCGTGCAGCAGTGTGACGCCGTGTTGGTGCGGGGCCTCGACAACGCCACGTCGTCCGTGCGCGCCGAAGTGACGCAGAGCCAACTCGTCTGCGAGAACTCGCGCATCGCCGTGTCGCAAGGCACGGCGATGTCGATCACCGGCGGCTCGGTGCAACTGCGCGATTGCACGGTCGCCGCCGGAGTCTTCGTGGCGCCGGCGAACGCGATCGCGATGACGGGCGGGGAAGTGCGCATCCTCGGCAACTCGACGCTGCAGGCGGGCATCGCCGGGACGCCGCAGGTCTGTGTGGCGGGCACCGGCACGGTTCGCCACGAGCCGTCGGTGGCGTTCGTGAACGGTGTGCCATTCGGTCCGGGCATCACGTCGACCGTGGCGACGATGCCACGCATGCGCGCCTCGCTCAGTGGCGGGCAAGTGGCCGTCGAACTGCAAGGCGAGCCGGGCACGATCGGCGCGATCGCGCTCGCACTGGTCGGCACGCCGTTGCTGGTCCCTGGCATCCAGGACGCACTGTGGCTCGATCCGGCGTCGACGACGGTGGTGACGTTCGGTGTGTTCGCCGCGGGTGCGCCGATCACGACCAGCCTGCCGTGGGCCGGTGGCCCCGTGCCGGCCGTGCGCGCCGTCTGGCAGGGCGTCGCCTTGGACGCCAGCGGTGGGCTCGCGCTCAGCAATCCGTCGCTGACGATCCTGCCGTAGCGCTCCGGCGCCGAGCGAAGCGCGCCGCGCCCGCACTCACTTCGAACGCTCAGCGAAGCCGTCGCGCAGGAAGTGCCACAGCCGATCGCCGAGCGCTTGCAGTGTGCGCCGCGGATCGTGCGCGACGTCGGCGAGTTCGTGGTACTCGTGCGCGATGCCAAGCTCCTGCAGGTGCGCGTGGAAGGCGCGGTTCGCCGGCAAGGTCTCGTCCTGGGTGCCGATCGCCTGCAGGATGCGCAGGTCCTCGCGCTTCGCTGCAGCGTGCCGTTCCGCCAGTTGCCAGGGGCTGCGCGCGACGAACGCCGCCATGTCGCCGCCGTAGACCGTGGTCAGCACCTGCTGCCGGCGGGCTTCGTCGGCGCGCGGCGTCGCCACCAGTTCGCGCTGCAGCGGGCCGCCGCCGAGCGACGCGATGGTGGCGAACTGCTCGTGGTGGGCGAAGCCGAGGCGCAGCGCGCCGTAGCCGCCCATGCTGAAGCCGGCGAACGCACGGCCCGTGCGGCCCTGGCGCGTGCGGAAGCGCTGGTCGATGCGCGGCACGATCTCCTCGAGCAGCACCGCTTCGACCGGCGTGCGGCCGTCGACGCTGTCGCACCACATGCCGTTCGGCAGCCCATTCGGGAACACGACCAGTGCCGGCGGCATCGCGCCCCGTTCGATCGCGGCGGCGAACTGGTCGGCGATCCCGCGGACGCCGGCTTCGCCGCCGCCGCTGCCGTGCAGCCAGAAGACGACCGGATAGCGCGCATCGGGACGTTCGAGGTAGTCGGGTGGCAGCCACACGTGGTAGCCGACCTCGGTGCCGGCGCGTGGGCTGGCGTAGACGTGCTGCACGAGGCCGGGGCCGCCGATGGCCGCGGTCACCCACGGGTTCGCGCGCGGCGTCGCGCGGAAGAACGCGGCGATGCTCGCCGGCGCCGTCGCCAGGAACTCGTGGCCCCCGTCGTGGATCAGCGTGGCGACGTCGGCGCCGTTCGCCGCGCGATGCCGGACGACGCCGGGCACCTGCGGCCAAGCCTCGCCGGTCCCCGCACCGCGCCGCGCGATCAGCGTGTCGATGGTGCGCTGCTGGTTCTCGAAGCGCACGACCTGGTCCTTCTGCCCGGCGATGTGCAGGATCGGCCGCGGTGCTGGTTCGCTGCCGCGCAGCTTGCCAGCGGCTCCTGCGGCCGACGGCGCGAACGATGCGAACGCTTCGCCGCGCGTGGCCCACAGCAGGTAGGTGAAGCCACCGCCGTTGCTGTGGCCGGTGGCGTGCACGCGGTGGCGATCGACGCGCAGTTCCTGCTGCAGGCTCTGCAGCATCGCATCGACGAACTGCAGGTCGCGATCGCCCTCGGCCCCGGCCCGCGGCTGCCAACCGGAGCGTTCGCCGTCCGCGTCGCGCGCGGTCGCGGTCGGAAGGCCCTGCGGGTAGACGACGATCGCGTCGGGCCACTCTTCGTGCAGGCGGAACGCGCGCGCCGCCTTCGCCATGCTGCCGCCGTGGCCGTGGAACACGAACACCAGCGGGCAGGGCTCGGTGGTGGCGAGGGCGGGCACGTGCACGAGGGCTTCGCGGTCGAGGTCGGCGACGCGCCACGTGCGGCGCACCAGGCTGGCCGGCGATGACGCTGGCGATGGGGTTGGCGAGGGCGCCGGCGAAGTGGGCGTTTGCGGCGCTGCCATCGCGATCGACGACAGCAGGAACGAGAGCACGAGGGCGTGGGGCATGGACGAGCGGCGGGCAACGGATCCAGGCTGCGGTCGCCAACGGCAGATTCCGAGGTTGGGTCGCTCGCGGCGAGGCAGACGGCAGAGTAGCCGAGCGTCCCCGGCGTCGGCTGGTTGACGCGATCCTCGCTCGGCCCAAGGTTGGTCGCGCGTGGTGGCGGCGCCATGATGGGCGCATGACGGATCGCCTGGTCGCCCTCGAGAGCAAGATCGCGATGCTCGAACACTCGGTCGACACGTTGAGCGGCGAACTCGCTGCGCACCAGCGCACGATCGATCGCTTGCAGCGCGACGTCGACGCGCTGGTGCAGTTCCTGAAGAAGGGGCGCAGCAACGAGGGCGGAGAGCCGATCGAGCCGCACGATACGCGGCCGCCGCACTGGGGCGGGGCGTGACGACGCCGCGGCCGCTGCGGCAGGGTTGCTGACGGGCGGTCGCGCACTTCGTCGGCCGCGGGAGCTCGTTCGCAGCGGGGCGTCGCTACTGTGCTCGGCCTGATGCCCAACAAGCCATCCAGCGGCAAGCCCCGCGGCGTTCTTTCTCTCGTGCTGGTGCCGGCACTGCTGACGCTCGTCGTCACCATCGTGCGCCTCGTCGGCGAACGCAACGGCTGGAGTCCGGTGCTGTTCAACACCCACGGCCCCGACCCGGAGCAACAGCAAGGCCTGTTCGGCATCACGTTGCTGATCCCGCTGTTCGGCTTCTGGTTCGGCTTCAAGCTGCGCCGCGCCACCGGCGGCCCGGCGAACCTGACCAGCGCGTTGCTCCAGTACGTGATCGGCGCCGGCGTGCTGGCCGGTGGCTTCTATGCCGCCTTGACGCTCGGCTGGGTCGTGATGCCTACGGAAGCGCAGCCCGGCGAGGTGGTGGGCATGGGCATCGTCTTGGGCCTGCTCGGTGCAGTGTTCCTCGTGGCGCTGACCGCGTGGCCGCGCCTGTCGTCGACGTTGCTGGTCTACGCGCTGCTCGCGCGCCTGCCGGTCGTCGCCATCACGTTCGTCGCCGTCGCCAACGACTGGGGCACGCACTACGAGAAGCTGCCGCCGCACTTCCGGCTGCCGGAGGGCATGGACAAGGCGATGTTCCTGTCGATGCCGCAGCTGGTGTTCTGGCCGGTGGTGACGATGCTGGTCGGCGGCTTGTGCGGCTGCCTCGGCGCTGCGCTCGCCGGCAAGAAGAAGGGCTGAGCGCTCGCTGGGTCAGCGCACCACGTCGCCGCGGTGCACGACAAAGCGCTGGAAGTCGAGCGAACGGATCCAGCCGCCGACGCCGGGCTTGCCGAACAGCGCCTTGCCAGTCTTGGCGTAGGCGTCGGCGCTTGCCCACTGCAGCAGGTGCACCCAGCGGCCGTCCGGTGCCAGCCACAGCGAGTGGCCGAGCAGGCCGTCGCCCTTGGCGAACTCGGCCTCGGCAGCGTCGAACTTCTGCAGGTTGGCTTCGCGCGTGACGCCGGGCCGCGTGCGGAACACGACGACCTCGAGGTGGCCACACGGCTGGTCCTGGTAGGCCTGCGCGCGCAGCTGGCGGAAGTACGCGGCGCTGCGCTGCTCGGGCACGGTGGCGGCGGCGAACGCCTTCGCGCTCGCGTCACCGTCGAGCTGCAAGGCGGCGGCTTCGGCGGCTTCGACCGAGTTCCAGCGCGTGGCGCGCAGCGTGATGCCGTTGCCGTCGATGGCGGTGGCGCGCCACGTGGCGCCGTGGCCGTCGCACTTCGCGAGCGTCGCGTCGAGGGTCTTCGCCGCCGCGGTCATCGCCGCGGCATCGCTCGCTGGCGCCATGCCGTCGCGCACGAACTCGAGGATCGGTGCGTCGACGCGCGGGGCCGGCGTTGGGTTCGGGACGGCAGTCAGGCCGGCGAGGACCGGCAGCAACAGCAAGAAGGAGTGGCGGATGCGCATGATTTCGCGCCGCCTTCGTCGGCGGCTGGGTTCGGGATGCAGCGGCGCTGTCCGCGCTCACCGCGCCTTCGTCGCGTCCACCGGCTTGGCCTCGTTCTCTTCGATCTTCGGCGGGCCCGCGACCTCGATCGTCACCGCCTTCGGTGCCTTCTCGTCGGCGCCGAGATCGAACTCGACCCGGCCGAGTGCCGCCTGGTCGCTGCGCTGGTTGCGTTCGCTGGACAGCTGCGCACTGCTGCCGCGCGCCAGCAGCGTGACCTTGCCCTCCGGCAGCCACAAGCGCACCGTCGTCTGGCCCGGTGCGACCGGCACGCCGCTGCCGCGGTCGTAGTCGTCGTTGCCGAAGACGACGTTGCCGGCGTTCTTCTGCGGCGCCTGATGGCGGATCTCGAGGCGATCGACCCAGACGAACGGACCCGCGTCGGCCGGCGGCGCCAGCGTCACCGTGACCTCGGTCAGCGTGACCGCGAGCTCGTGCACGAGTTCGCCGTTCGGTCCGACTTCGAGCCGCTGCTGCGGGCTCGCCAGCAGCACGCCGGTGGCGGCGTCGACGACGAGCAGTCGGTGCGGGCCGCTGCCGACCGGCAGTTCGAAGGTGCCGTCGACCGCGCACAGCGCACGCGGGCCGTCGTGCTGGAACTGCGAGTAGAAGACGGGGTGGTCGTTCTGGTCGTCGATCGGCGTCGCGACGACGACCGGCACCAGGCCCTCGGGCAGAGCACGCGGATAGCGCAGCGTGCCGCGGATGCGCCCGGGGCGATCGACGCCGAGGTCGAAGTCGCGCGCGATGCCCTCGGCGCGCACGCGCAGCGGTTCGATCGGCACGAACAGCGAGCTGCCGCCGCGCGGCGGCCGCGGCAGTTCGAGCACGAGGAAGTAGGTGGCGAGGGCCACGCCGTCGATCGCGAACGTGCCGTCGCTGGCGACGTCGGTGCGCTCCTTCGGCACCTGTTGGCCGCCGCTGCTCCACGACGAGTTCTGCGAGAAGCGCGGGGCGGTGATCGGGTGCAGGAACACCTTGCTGCCGGCCGGCAGGTCGAGGCCGGTGAGGCGGCCGGCGACGCGGGCGCCGGCGGCGAGCTTGACGTCGAGTCCTTGCTTCTGCTCCTCGGCGGCCAGCGTCAACTCGACCGGGCTCGGCCGCGGCCGCTTGGCATGCAGCACGCGCAGCACGAAGTCGCCTTCGGCGAGCTGGGCGAGGCGGTAGCTGCCGTCGGCGCCGGTCTCGACCGCCGTCTCGGGCACTTCGTCTTCGCTGCCGAAGCGGCCCTGGCGCGGGTCCTGGCGGCGCTGCGCGAACACCTTGGCGCCGGCGATCGGCTCGCCGGTGCGTTCGTCGAGCACGCGCCCCGTCACCGTCGCTTCGAGCGGCAGTTCGACGACGAGCGGTTTGGCGGTCGCGATCGCCTCGGCCTCGGGCCAGGTGACGTCGCGCAACGCCGTGGGGGCGAAGCCGGGTGCGCGCACGAGGACGACGCCGGTCTGGCTCTCGCCTTCGTTCGGGCCGCGCACCGTCGCCTGGTGGTCTTCGCTCGCGGCGGTATCGCGCAGGTAGTAGCCGGCGATGTAGTCGAGGTAGGCGTCGTTGCGCAGCGCGAACTCGTGCCAGATCGGGATCGCGCGGATGCCGGGCACCGGGGCCTTCGTGCCCTTGGCGAACGCTTGCACGGTCAACGTCGTCGTCGCCTTCGGCGCGGCGGTGGGTGCTTCGATCGGCAGCACCAGTTCGAGGTTCGGCAGCGGCCCGCTCTGCAGCGCCGACTGGGTCGTCTCCGGTTGCGCACGGCCGCGCGGGGCGTCCTTCGGCGTCGGCTGGCGCGCGTGCACGCGGAAGCGGCCCGGTTGCTCGGTCCACAGCTCGAACGTGCCGTCGTCGTTGCTGCGCACCGGCGTCGAGTTGCCGCGGCGTTCGTAGGTGGCCCACACCGAAGCGCCGGCGACGAGGCCGCCCTTGTCGTCGACCACGCGGCCGGCGATGCGGCCACCCGGCGGCAACGTGACCTCGAGCGGCGCGCCCGCGGCCACCGCCGGCAGCCTGGCGCGATGGAAGCCCTTCGCGGTGAACTCGACCGACGCGCCGACGGCGAGCCCGCACGGCAGTTCGAAGATGCCGCTCTTGTCGGTGACCGCGCGGCAGAGCACGTTCGACTGCGGCCCGCGCAGCGTGTACTGGCCGTCGAACAGGTCGCGCAGCAGGACGGTGCAGTCGGCGATGCCCTTGCCGTCGGCATCGCGCACGCGGCCGAACAGGCGCGCGCCGTCGGGCAGTGCGAGGTCGCCGAGGTCGGTGTCGAGGCGCGGCTGCGGCTCGTTGCGACCCGGCGCCGGCACCGCACCGCGCGCCTTCGCGAACTGCCAGCGGATCGGCGGCTGCACCGCCGCGAACCCCTTGGCGGCGATCAGCAGCACCGGCTGGTCCGCCGGCTCGCCGCTCGGCAAGGTCGGCGCCCGCAGCACGAAGCGCCCGTCGTCGCCGGTGCGCACCTCGGGCTTGGCCAGCAGCTGCGCGGTCGTGAACTTCGCCACCGGCGCGAAGGCGACCGCCGCTCCCACGACGGGCTTGCCGAGGCCGTCGACGACGCGGCCGGACAAGGCGATCGTGGCCGGCTCTTGCGCCGCGAGTGGCGGCAGCAGCGGTGCGCTGGTCGCGAGGGCGACGAGCAGGAACGAGACGGGGCGTGCACGGGTCATCGACTTCCTCCGGGTTCGAGGGCGACAGCGTAGCGTCGCCGACGGGATCGAGGCGAGCGTCGCGTGCGCGCCGCCGCGGCGAGGGTCCGCAGACGGTGCTGCTCGCCGGATCTTCCGGTGCGAGCTCGGCGGTATCCGTCGACCACGCGCTCGCTACAGTCGCCATCGCCATGCTGCGAGCCTCCGCCCTCGTCCTGCTGTCCGCGTGCGCCGTGGCCCCAGCCCAGTTCCCACCGCGGCTCGAACTGCCGCCGCGGGCGGCGAACGCGCGCACCGGCAGCCAGCTGCGCCCGCTGCTCAGCGGCCTGTCGCTGGCGGCGCGCGAGCAGCTGCTGTGGCACGAGTTCGCGGCCGGCAACGTGCCGACGTTCCTGCGCACGCTGGTGCCGATCCCCGTGCAGGCGACG
>JBILEY010000225.1:0-8380 GCA_044351865.1 Planctomycetota bacterium
GCCACCGCCAGCGCCCGCAGCAGTCCCGGCACCCAAAGCACAGGAGCCGGCCGCCGCGAAGGCCGAGAACGAAGGCAAACCCGTGATCGGCGCGCCGAAGGCCAGCCCGTTCGTCGGCGTCTACCGATTGAGTGCGCGCCACAGCGAGGGCGACAAGGTGCTCGATCCCGGCAGCGGCCATCTCGTCGTCACCGCGCGGCACCTGGTGCTCGCTGCTGCCGCGCCTGGTCCGAAGGTCGGCTCGCAGCTGCTGCGCACGAGCGTGCGCACGTGGTCCCAGTCGCGCGAGCAGAAGGGGCGCATGGTCACGCGCGTGCTCGCTGGATGGCTCACCGACGACGAAGGCAACCTCGTCGCCGAACCGCCGGGGACCGAGGAGCTGCGCACGTTCGAGCTGATTCGCGGTGGCATCCGCATCGCGCAGGACCATCGCAACTGGCTGGAGTTCGAACGCGTCGAGTGACGCGCGCGATCACGCCGCCGGCGGCTCGCCCGGCTTCGGCTTCTGCCGACGGCGGCGCAGCGCCTGCAGCTCCGGCGAGCGCAGCAGCAGGTGCACGCCGAGATACAGCAGCATGCCGACAGTGATCGGGAACGCGACGTTGCCGAGGGCGCGCGCCAGCAGCGACGCGTCGTTCGGCACGAGCCGCAGGAACGGCAACGCCACGCACATCGCCGTCGTCGCCGCGATCGAACGCACCCACGCACTGCCGAGGTCGTGCGCGGCCGGCGTGTGCCGGCGGAACTTCAGCGCCAGCACCGTCGCGTTCGCCAGCGCCGACAGGCTGCTCGACAGCGTCAGCGCCGCGGTGCCGAGGTTGGTCGTCAGCACCAGCACGAGGTTGAGCGTCAGGTTCAGCACCATCAGCTTGGCGGCGAGTCGCGCTGGCGTGCCGGTGTCGCCGATCGCGTAGAAGGCGCGCGCGTATAGCTGCGCCAGGCCGAGGAACGGCAAGCCGGCGACGAGGCAGCTCGACGTCAGCACCGTCGGCCACACGTCGTTCTCCTGGAACTCGCCGCCCTGGAACAGCACGCGCACGACGTCGTCGCCGAGCACGATCAGGCCCGCGGCCGCCGGCAGCGTCACCAGGATCGTCGCTGCTGCCGCGAGGTCGAGCGTGCGGCGCATCAGCTGGCGATCGACGTCGCCCGCTTCGTGCGCGAGCTTCGGGAACACCGCGACCGCGACCGACATCGCGGTCAGCGCGTGCGGGAACAGCAGCAGGCGGTTGGCGAGGTAGACGTAGGTGACGGCGCCGTCGCCGACGAGGTAGAAGGCCATCGCCTGGTCGAGCAGCGCGCTGACCTGGTTCAGCGACATGCCGAGCACGGTGGGACCCATCGCCACGAACACCGCGGCCGCCGCCGTGCCGCGCGCCGGCAGGCCGAAGCGCGGGCGCAGCAGTTCGCCGCGCTGCCACAGCGGCACCATCACCAGCAGCAGCTGCAGGAAGCCGCCGATCGACAGCGCCACGGCGGTGAAGTTCGCGATGTCGGTGTCGACCGTGATGCCGAGCGGCCCGCACAGCAGCAGCGCCACGATCCAGAACAGGTTCAGCACGATCGGCACCGCCGCCGGCAGCGCGAACATGCCGAGCGTGTTCATCGCGCCCGAGAACACGGCGGTCAGGCAGACCGGCAGCGCGTAGACGAACAGGATCGCGTTCAGCGACAGCAGGAGCCGCATCGCCGCGGTGCCGCCCTTCTCCGGTGCCGGCAGCCATTCCGCCGGCAGGAGCAGGCTCGCCAGCACGACGATCGCGCACAGCGGCGTCAGCAGCGTGATCACCGCACCGGTGATCTGCGCCAGCAGTTCGCGCGCCTTCGCTGGATCGTCGCGCCGCGCCTTCGCGTAGGCCGGCACCAGCGACGCCGACAACGCACCTTCGCCGAGCAGGCGGCGCATCAGGTTGGGCAGCGCCCACACCAGCAGGAACGTGTCCTGCACGAAGCCGGGGCCGAGCGTCTGCGCCATCAGGCGGTCGCGCCACAGGCCGAGGATGCGGGACAGCAGCGTGAACGCCGAGATCGAGCCGGCGGCGCGGAGCAGGCGGGTCATGGAGCTTCGGTCGGTTCCGGCACGCGGGCGTCGTTCGCCGTCGGCACGGCATGACGATGCCGGCGGCGATGCGCCTCGCAAGGCAGCGGCGGCCATTCTTCGCCGCGCGCGCTAAGGTTCGTCGCCTTCTGGCCCGTCCACTCCGCATGACCCGCAGGATCTTCGTCGGCGACATCCAAGGCTGTCGCGAACCACTCGAACGGCTGCTCGCCGCGGTGGCGTTCGTGCCCGGCCGCGATCGCTTGCTGCCGGTCGGCGACCTGGTCAACAAGGGCCCCGATTCACCCGGCGTGCTGTCGCTGCTGATGCAGCTCGGCGCCGAACCCGTGCTCGGCAACCACGACCTGCATTGGCTGGCGAAGGGCCGCGGCGAACCGGCGCAGCGCGCGTGGCTGCAGCAGCAGCCGGTCGTGCGCCTGTTCGACGACGTCGTCATGGTGCACGCCGGGCTGCACCCGCATTGGGACGATGCCAAGCTGCAGGCGCCGCTGACGCCGGACGAAGTGCACTACGCAGTCTATGTGCGCTACTGCGACGCGGCCGGACGCCAACCCGACGAGGACTGGCCGCCGCCGGGGCCGCCGTTCCGGCCATGGGACGACTTCTATGTGGGGCGCCGCCGCGTCGTGTTCGGGCACTGGGCGCGGCGCGGGCTCGTGGTGCGGCCGCAGTGCGTCGGGCTCGACAGTGGCTGCTGCTACGGCGGGCCGTTGTCGGCGTGGATCGCCGAGGAAGACCGCATCGTGCAGGTGCCGGGCTGGGTTCGCGAGAAGCCGCCACGCGTAGGCGAGTGACGTGGGCATGCCGGCTCGGGGCAGATCCGTGACGAATGCGGTTCGTCCGTGCCGGGGATGGCGTCGTAGCATCCGGCGCCTCCGTTCACCCCAAAGGAACCCAATGCGCTCCCTGCAAGTCCTCGTGTTGCTGTCTTCGATCTGCGTCGGCGTCGCCGCGCAAACCCCGGCTCCGGCCGCCGCCGCGGCGCCCGCTGCTGTCGCCCAGGCCCAGGGTGGTGCCGCCGGCAAGTGGAAGGAGCTCGACGACAAGCAGGCGACGCGCATGCGCGGCGTGAAGCGCGGCGACACTGCCGCCCGCGACGCGGCGCTGAAGGAGCGCACGGCAGATCTCGATGCGTTCGCGAAGGAGTTCCCGAAGACCGCCGAAGCCACCAAGGCGCACCTCGAGATGGCGCAGATCGCCGGGATGGCGAAGGACGAAGGGGCGGTCAAGAACGCGCTCGCCGGCCTCGACGTCACGCACCTCGACATGACCGGTGCGGTGCGCGCGGCGATGGTCGCGAAGAACGCCAACCTCGCCGACCAGTCCAAGATGTTCGTCGAGAACGCCATCGCCAAGGCGAAGACGATGGACGAGCGCCTCGAACTGGTGAACGGCCTGCGTCAGGGCCTGCGCGACAACGAAGCCGCCGACAAGCTGATGGCCGAGATCAAGGCATCGGCGAAGACCGACGAGGACAAGGCGACGCTGCTACTGCACGACGCCAACTCGGTGAAGCGCACCAAGCGCGACGACAAGGCTGCGTTCGCCGCGGCGCTCGAGGAAGTGGTCAAGCAGTTCCCGAACACCAAGGCCGGCAAGACGGCCGCGTCGAAGATGGCTGCCGCGAACATGAAGGTCGGCGGCGACCCGGTCGCGTTCACCACCAAGGACATGGACGGCAAGGACGTCTCGCCGGCCGACTACAAGGGCAAGGTGCTGCTGATCGACTTCTGGGCGACGTGGTGCGGCCCGTGCATGGCCGAGCTGCCGCACGTGCTCGAGACCTACAACGAGCTCCACCCGCAGGGCTTCGAGATCCTCGGCATCTCGCTCGACCGCGACACCGACAAGGAGAAGCTCGTCAACACGATCAAGGATCGCGGCATGAGCTGGCGCCACGTCTACGACGGCAAGTTCTGGCAGGCCGAGATCGCGCAGCTGCACGACATCAACTCGATCCCGGCGACGATCCTGATCGGCAAGGACGGCAAGATCGCCGGCATGAACCTGCGCGGCGACGCGCTGAAGACGGCGGTCAAGGCCGCGCTCGAAGCGAAGTGACGGTACGCGCGGCGGTGTCCTCGCGGACGCCGCTGCGCCCTGTCCGCGATCCCGTCGGCCTTCAGCCGAGGTGCCGGCGCACTTCTTCGCGCACGATCGGGATCAGCTTCGCCGCCAGTTCCTTGTTCGCATAGCACGCGAACGCGACGTTCGTGGTGACGTCGAGCGGCGCGTCGAGTGGCCCGCCATACGGGTCGCATACGACGCACCCGGCTTCCTGCGCGATGCGCATCGTCACGATGTCGTAGGGCCTGCTCGCCAGCGACGACTTCACGCCGAGCTTCTTGTGCACCAGCGGTCGCACGTCGAGCACGAAGCGGTCGCGGCCGAGTGCGACCTCGGCGAGCTGGCCGCCGGAGCTGATGTACTGGTCGGCATAGATCTCGGCCTTCTCCGGGTTCCATGCACCGAGCGCGCGCAGGAAGATCGCCTCCTCGAGGCGCGAGATCAGTTCCTTGCCGCCCTGGAAGTAGTTCACCACCGTCGCGAACCCGTGCCGCAGCGTCGTCGCCTGGCTCGGCACCAGCACGAGCGGCCGTGGTGCGCCGGTGCCGAGGTCGTGCCGTTCGCCGTGCGCGCCCTTGCCGGCGATCGCCCACAGCACGTCGCTGGTCGACTGCCGCGTCGTCGGCAGTTCGGTCATCACCGCGATCTCGACGTCCGACAGCCGCGTCGCCTTGCCCTTCTCGGGTGCGAGCCCCATCAGGCACCACGCGGAGCGCTTGTCGAACATCAACCCGCGCGTGCCGTCGATCGGATCGACCAGCAACCGGAACGGCGGCCCACCGCGCCCCGGCTGCCCGAACTGCAACCCGTCCGGGTCGATGCCTTCGGCGACGAGCACGAAGTGCTGCGTCTTGCCCCAGTCCTGGCAGTGCTGGATCAGGATGTCCTCGACCTCCGCGTCGATGCCGAAGATCGTGTCGCCCGAGTCGTCGCGCACTTCCCGCGACAGCACGCCGACTTCCTGGCTGCGCATGTGGGCGCGCAGTGCGGCGCGGATGTCGGCCTGGAGTACGCGCAGGCGGTTGACGAGGTTGGGATGGTCGAGGGTCGGCATGCGATGGTGCGGGGCGGATGGTATACCGGCGCACCGCGCGGGCCCTTAGCTCAACGGTCAGAGCTGGCGGCTCATACCCGCTTGGTTGCAGGTTCGAATCCTGCAGGGCCCACCAACTCGCGCTACCGCGCGAGCCGGCGGTCCCCGCTCGCTTCGGGGATGTCGCACGCCGCCGCTACGCGGCGACCTGCTCCACCGGCGAATCCTGCAGCGCCCGTTGTTGCACCCCGCGCACCGTTCTCCACCACCGACCGGTCAGCTCCGGCCAAATCTGGCAAGAACGCGAACCATCGTTGCGATGCACGCGTTGTGATGAAGGGCGAGGTTGCCCTTGACCAGAATCGGCCTCAAGATGACCGGCTTTGCCTGAAGTAGGAAATATGAATTGCATGCGGTGGTTGCGTCGATTTGTGTTGCCGACGTGTGTCGCGGGTTTGCTCGGGTGCGTTCAGTTGCCGGAGAGGCAGGCGCACCCGTCGGTTTCGGATCTTGTTTGCTCCAGGCTCCGCATTGGTTGCGTGGACGGGCGGGCCGCCAGTTGGAGGCAGTATGAGTTCAGCTACTTCGATGAAACGCGTTCATTTCCATGCGTTCTGGTGGGAGAGTCCGTGATCGGATGCGACGGGGAGGAGTTGTCGCTAGAAAAGATTGATTTGACGCCAGTTTCGCGCGGCGAGCATTGGGTCATGGGATGGATCGAGCCGCATGAAGCCTCTGCATTGCGATACATCGAGCTGTCCGATGAGGGGCGGGATTTCGTCTTGGAGCAGTGGGCTCAGACCGACTGGAGGCGACCCGGCGCGGTGGAGTTCATCGAGGCGGAGATGTTGCGCCTTGAGTACCAGTTGCCGGATTTGTCATTTTCTTGGTATGTAGCCAACCAAGTCGCGGATCTACTGCTTGCTTCTGCGGTGCTGACTGGTGACGTGTCATTGGCCGCTCGTGCACGGGAGGCGTCTGAGAGTCTCAAGTTGTCGCTAGCTCTAGAAGACAAGCAGCGTAGATGCACAGAGCGAGCGACCGCCATTGTGTTGATGGAAGTAAATGGTATTGGATTTGGTATTCCGAGCTCGGATATGGTGCCTGGGCGTTACTGCCCATCATATTGGGGGTTGAAGAAATCCGAGCTTGTAGTACTGATGGAGCATTGGGATTCGAGGGCGTATACGAGGAGCAGATCCGTCACCACGGGTTTATTGTCTTTACGTCTCGGGGAAAGAGTGAGGCTGGTGGCTGCTCACCTGATGTTGGTCGAGTCCTGTTCGAAGGAAGAGTTTGCCTTGTGGCTAAAGCAATGATCTAGATTGTGTAGGACGGTGGCGAAGGGCTTGCTCGCTTCGCGCCGTCCAAGAACTCGAACGCGCTCATTCTCTTGAGCGGGATGCCGACTTCGCCGTCCATTCAGGGTGCCGGCTCAGCCGTCATAGCTTGTCGTGCGCCCACCGGTGGCCAGGCAGCCGCAGCGAAATCAACGTCGATCACCTTCTCCCGACTGCCGTGCAGGACTCAGATCGCCGCTCGCCGCCTGCGCCGGTGGTAGAAGCTGAGCAGCCCACCGAGTTACACCGCCGACCCCGGCCCGGGCGGCGTATCGCGTCGGCCATGACTCGGTGACCGCGGTTCGAATCCTGCAGGGCCCACCAACTCGCGTCGCCGGGCTGCCTGCCTTGGCCGGCGGGTGGACAAGCGGCCCTGCCGGCGCACATCGAGGCCGAGGCGACGGGGCGCGTGTTGGTTTGGTCGTCGCGGCAGCGCCTACGCGCGTTTCGCCGTCCGCCGGTGGCCAGCGGATGCCGCCACCAACCGCACCTCGACGCGGTGGTTCATGGCTTCGGCGATGCGGCGCAGCATCGACAACGAGTGCCCGTCGTAGTCGGCGTCCTCCAGGCGGGAGATCACGCTCTGCGTGGTTCCGACCAGCTTGGCGAGATCGGCTTGGGTGAGTCCCGACTTCTCGCGGGCGGCCAGGATCATCTCGGCGACCTTGGCGTTCAGCTTGTGGGCTTCGATCGCCTCGCGGATGCCGGCGTCGCCCCCGGTGATCCGGTCGAGGATGCGGCCTGCGTTGCTGGTCTTGCGGCGCTTGGTCGTCGATGCAGTCATCGTGGTCACTCGCGGTAGGTGTGCTTGGATGGGTCGGCTTCGAACGCGGCCTTGCGGGCGACGGCACGGTCGATGTCGATGGCGGGAACGGCGTCTTCCTTGGTGAGCGCGTGGGCGAGGATGGCGACGTTCTTGCCGTGGAAGAAGTAGAGGATGCGGTAGTTCACGTGGCCCTTCTTGGCCCTGAGCTCGCGGATGCCGTCCCGCAGCATGTCGGCGGTTGGGCGACGGAGTTCGAACCCGTCGTCTTTCAGTCGCCCGATGACGGCTGCGCACTTGGCGTAGGCCGCCTGATCCATGCTGTGGAGCTCCTGCAACCACTCGACCACGGGGCAGCGACCGATGGCTTCCTGGTAGAAGAGCACCTTGGTCTTCGGCATCTCGGTCCCGGGACCGTATCGCATTCTTGCGATGAACGGAAGGCTCGATCCGATGGGGCCGCGCTCCAGGTCGGGCGTCGCACTTGCCCGATCCCATGCGCATGGCGGACGAAATCGACGGGCCGGCCAACCTCCTCGCCGTCGGCGGCGGTGGGAGTTTCCTCGTGCCGAACCGGCTCGTCGGCCTCCAGGCGTTGTCGCGCGGCCCTCGGCGTGGTCGACTCGCGCGAACGTGAACCTCGCGAGATGCCACCGACTGAGCCTCGCCGCGATCGTCCTCAGCGGTCCGTGTTCTGGCCTCGGCAGCTCTGGCGGCGCGGGCCGCGGTTCGCTGATCGACGGCTGGCAAGACCCGGCGACGGGCATCGTGCTCGCGGTCCATGCCACCGACCGGCATCCGTTCCTCGGCGACCACGGGCGCGTGCTCTGCATCGAGCCGCCCGGCGCGAACGTGCGCACGCTGCCGCTGCAGGCGAGCCCGAGCGGCACCGGCGTCGCCAACGTCTACCGCCGCGGTGATGGGGGTCTCGTCGTCGTCGACATGGACGGCACCTGGATCGAGCTCGCGGCGAACGGTGACCTCGCCGACGTTCGTTGGCGCTACGGCGAGCCGCTGCCGGCCACTGGCCTTGGGTCGTTCCGGTCCAAGCGCGCCGGTCTCTACGCGTTCGATGCAGCGCTCGCCGAGTCCATCTACCTCTGCAAGGATCCTCGGTA
>JBILEY010000226.1:0-8352 GCA_044351865.1 Planctomycetota bacterium
ACGGTCGACAACCACATCGCGCGGCTGCGCAAGAAGCTCGAGGACGACGTCGAGAACCCGGTGCACGTGGTCACCGTGCACGGCCTCGGCTACCGCTTCGAGTCGCAGTTGCTGGAGGAGTCGTGATCCACTCGTGGCGCCGTCACGCGCGCACGCTCGGCGCCACGGCCCTCGGCGCGGCGTCGATCGCAGCACAGACGCCGACGAGCGACGCGTCGACGGCGCTGCACGCGGCGTGGCTGCGCGAAGTCATGGACCTCGATCCGGTCGGCGCCGCCGGCGACTACGAACAGCTGGCGAAGACCACGCGCACCAACGAACCGGAGCGCTGGCTCGCCGTCGCCCGGCTCGTCGAGCTGCGGCGCTTCGGCATCGCCCCCGGCGCGATGCTCGACACCGCCGAGGCGCCAGCCCCGGTGCGCACGGCCTTGGCCAACCTGCCGCAGCTGCCGGACGAAGCGCTGCTGCCGCGGCTGTGTCTCGATCCCGCCTTGGTGCTGCAGGCGCTCGGCACCGAGCAAGGCCGCATGCCGCCGTTGCGCGCCGCGTCGTCGGCGGTGCTCGACTGGGTGCGCAGCCAGCTTGGCCCGACGCCGCGCCGATCGGGCATCCGCACCGACCGTTCGCGCGCCGAACGCATCTACGCCGTCGACGTGCTGCTGCGCGAGCTCGAAGGCCGCCAGCACCAGGCCGCGAACCTGCGCACGCTCTACTTCACCGACTGGAAGGCGCCGGTCGTGCGCGTGCCGGCGAAGGAAGCGATGGTGACGGTGCAGGCGAACCTCGAGGCGTGGCTCGCCGAGAAGGAGGTGAGCCAATACCAGCAGTCGCTGCTGGTGCGGCTGCGCGACGCGCTGGTGCTGCGCGCCAACCTCGACCCGGCGTCGGCGATCGAGTTGCTGCAGCGCATCCCGCTGTATGCGGAGCGCCTGCTGTCGCCGCCGGGAACGACGGGCGGAACGCCGACGCCGGGCAGCGGCCAAGGCAATGGCCAGCCCAATGGAGGCCAGGCCAGTGGAGGCCAGCAAGGCCAGGGGGCGGCGCCACAAGGCACGACGCCCAGCGGCGGACAGCCGCGCTGAGAGGGAGGCGCGCAAGCCGCCATCCCAGATCGGCCGTCAGCGGCCGGCCATCAGCGACCGGCGATCACTTGTCCGAAGCCGGCACCATCTCGCCGCTCTCGGCGTCGGTGCCCTTCTTCGGCGCGGCCCACGTGTCGAACCAGGTGCCCTGGTAGATGTCGAGCGGCTTGACCTCGGGGCCCGACGGCGGGATCAGCTCGGCGGCGCCGTAGAACGCGCACAGCGGCAGGTCGACGAGGTGGACGATGCCGTAGATGCCGTGCTCGAGCGCGTGGTAGGCGAACGTGAACGGGAACGCGAGCACCTGCACCGCACCGCCGCTCTTCAAGCCGGTGCGCACGTTCATCGACGAGTTGTAACCGTCGGTCGCACCACCGTAGACCATCAGCACCGGCGTGCCGACGCCAAGGAAGAGGTCCTTGCCGGCGCGATTCAGCGTCCCGCAGGACGTCAGGGTCGTGGCGAGCAGGGCAGAGAGGGAGAGAAGGACGTTGCGAGCGTTCACTCTGGGTACCTCGGTCGGGACCGCGCTGCAGGTTGCGGGAGTCGCCTGGCAGCGGGAGCTTGGATTCGAAAGGGGCTGTCCGCGGCGCAGATGCAAGCGCGCGCGGGCACCGCCCACAAGCCCGCGGCGAAGAAAAGCCTGCGCCATGGCGATGAACTCGCACGCCCGGCCGCGACGGTGCTCGCTATAGTCCCGCCCCGGCCGCGTCGAAGAACAGCCCACGCGGTGAGCTGGATCCCCCTCCGCGTGCGACACGCCCCATGACTCGCTGCTTCGGCACAGGCTTCTGGCTCGCGCCCCCGTTCGCCTGGCTTCTGGCTACGGCCGCAGCCCCGGCGCAGGCCCCGTCCACGACGCCGGAAGCAGCCCGCCCGACGGTCGGAGCGACGGCGGTCAAGGATCCGGCCCAGCAGGACGCCAGGCAGGAACCGAAGGCCGGGGGAGCCACGGCCAGCGGTGGGCGGCCCGCGACCCCGAAGACCACCGAGCGCAACTACCGCGGCCCGTACGACGCCGGCACCTGCCGCGACCTGTTCCGCGCCTGCGACCAGGACGCCGACGACCGCCTCGACGTGTTCGAAGCCAGCGGCGCCATGGACGGCCTGCGCGATGCGCGCGACGTCGACGGCTTCGCCCGGCTCGACACCGACCGCGACGGCTTCGTCACCTGGGTCGAGTTCGACGCCAACTTCCGCCGTTCGCTGCAGCGCCAGGGCTCGTTCCGCGTGCGCACCAGCCGCCCGCTCGGCGGCGACAGCCGCGGCAACAGCGAGCTGCAGCAGTTCCTGCGCCTCTACGACGCCGACCACGACGGCACGCTCGACCCCGCGGAGGTCGAACAGCTGCTGCGACTCGGCATCCTGCCGCAGGGCCTCGGCGCGCGGCTGAAGACGCTCGACCAGGACGGTTCGGGCAGGCTGGAGGAGGCCGAACTGGCGCCGTGGTACGAGCAGTTGCCCCGCCCGCAGCGCGGCGCGCCGGAACGCCCAGGCGCTGGCAGCCTGCTGCCGCCGCCGTGGAACGTCTGCGACGCCGACAAGGACAACACCGTCGCCCTCGACGAACTGGCGCTGGCCCTGCGCAAGCTCGACCCGTCGTTGCAGCGCTGGGTGGCGCAGCTGCTGCCGAAGCTCGACAAGAACGGCGACGGCCAGCTGCAACCGGCAGAATTGCCGGCACCGCCGCCGCCAGCGGGGGCTGCGAACCCACCGCCGCCGTTGCCCAAGGAAAGCACTCTGCGCTAAGACGGACGGGTGCACCCCCGTTCGCCCGGCCGCTGCTGCGGCCCCGTGTTGTTCTCGCTGTTGGCGCTGCTGGCCTGCCTCGCCCCTGCCCGCGCCCAGGACCTGCTGCCGCGCGAACGTGAGGCCCTGCGCCTGCACGCTGCCGGCGACTACCGCAGCGCCGCCACCACGCTGCTGCAGCAAGCCGGCGAAGTCGCCGCGAACGCCAACGGCACCGCCGACGACTGCGCGCGCGTCGAAGCGTGGGCCGGACTCGCCGCCGAGTGGATCGAAGGCGAAGGCCACGACGCCGGCATGCAGGCGCTGCTGGCACTGCAGCAGTCGCCGCTGGCGCGCAGCCAGCCACTGCTCGCCGACCGCCTCGCGGTCGCCGAGCTGCACGCGCGGACCGGACACCCTTCGCTGCACGGCTCGACGCTGCCGCAGCAGCTGGGCCTGCTGCGCTCGTTCTGGCTGATCGGACCGTTCGCCAACGAGCGCGGTGCTGGCTACCGCGAGCCGTTGCCGCCCGAACGCAGCTTCGATCTCGCTGCCGAACTGCCCGGCAAGCGCCGCGCGGTGCGCTGGCGCCAGCTGCCCGAGCTCGCGGCCGCCGGCGTGCTGTCGCTCGACACGCTGGTCCACCCGAGCGAGCAGACGCTCGCCTACATCGCCACCGCACTGGTCGCCGCCGCCGACACCGACGCCGTGCTCGAGTTCGGCTCGACCGGCAGCGTGCGCGTGTTCTGCAACGGCGCCGAAGTGTTCGCGCGCGAGGTCGACCGGCCGCTGGCCTACGACCAGGACGCGGTGGTGCTGCCGCTGCGGAAGGGCAAGAACCTGCTGCTGCTGAAGGTCTGCCACCAGGAAGGTGCGCAGTTCGCGTTCACCGGCCGCGTGCGCTCGCTGACGTCGGCCGCGGGTGTCACCGTCGCCGGCTCGCGCGACGACCTGCTGGCCGCGGCGCAGACGAAGCCGGTCGAACGCGCGGCCGACGCCAAGGTGCCGGCCGTCGATCTCGGCGCGCGCAGCCACTGGCCGATCGACACGACGCGCGGCGCCGACGCGCTGCGCCTCGCCTGCGTGTGGACGCTGCGCAGCGCCGACGGCGACCGCGATCGCCGCGACCAGCTGGCCGCCAGCGCCGCCGTGCGCGAACTGCCCGACCTGCCGATGGCGCACCTGCTGCTCGCGCGCACGCTGCAGCGGCACGGCCGCAGCGCCGCCGACCAGGACGACAACGACCGCCGCCGCGCGCTCGAACGGGCGCTGCAGCTCGATCCGCAGCACGTGGTCGCGCATGTGCACCTCGGCGAACTGCTGCTCGCCGGCAGCCGCATGGCGCCGGCGGCGCAACAGCACGCGGACGCCGCCCTGCAGGTGGCGAAGGACCACCCAGGGGCCCTGCTGCTGCGCGCACGCGCGCTGTCGGCCGCCCGTTCGAACCGCCTCGCCGACCTCGAACTGGGCGCCGCCGCCCAGCGGCCGGGTGCTGCGGCCGCGGTGCGCGCCGCCGCCACGCGCCGGCTGCGCGACAGCGATCCGCGGGCGGCGACTGCCATGTGGCGTGCGCTGGCGGCGCACAGCACCGACGCGGACGTCGTCGCCGGCACCGCCGCACAGGAGGCGCGCACCGGCGACTACGACGGCGCCCTGCAACGACTGCGCACCGCCTTGCAGCGCGATCCGCTGGCGGTCGGCGTACGCCGGCAGCTGGTGCGCCTCTTGCGCGCGCGCGACCAGCATCGCCAGGCGCTGGAACTGCTCGAGCCGTGGCTGCAGATCGCACCGGACGACGTCGACGCACTCGCCGAAGCCGCGTCGTGCTGGCGCCAGCTCGCCGACCAGGACCCGGCGGCGCAGCAGCGCCAGCTGTCGCTGTTGAACGAGCTGCTGCAGATCGAGCCGAACCGGCGCGACGACGAACGCTACGTCGAGTACCTGGCCTCGGCGCTGCGCCCCGGCGACGACGGCACGGCGTTCCAGAAGCCGTTCCAGGTAGAGGCCGCGGCGCTGGTCGCCAAGGACCCGGGCCCGCCGGAGGACGCCAGGACCGCCAACGACCCGCTGCACTGGTTGCTGCGGCAGACGGTCGTGCGCGCCAACGGCAATGGCACCACCAACACCTACCACCACTGGATCGTGCGCGTGCTGACGCCGGACGGTGCCAGCATGCTGACGACGTTCCACGTGCCGGCCTACCAGGGCGAGCAGCGCGCGCGCATGCTCGCCTGCACGGTGTTCCGCCGCGACGGCACCGTGCAGCGCCCGCCGCTGCAAGGGGCCTCGGTGCGGCTGCCCGACCTGCAACCCGGCGACACCGTGTCGCTGGAGGGCCGCGTCGACGACCTGGCGCCGACGTTCTTCGGCGACTACTTCGGCTACGTGCACACGTTCGGCAGCCCCGAAGGCTCGCCGGTTCGCAGCGAAGAACTGGTCGTGCTGGCGGCGAAGGGCCGCGACTACCGGCTGCAGGAACTGCACGGTGCGCCGACCGCCGACGCGACGGTGCTCGCCGACGGCACGCAGCAGTGGCGCTGGCGCATGAGCGAACTGCCGCGCGACAAGCCCGAGCCGCGGCGGCCGCAGAAGCGCGAGTTCGAGCCACTGGTGCGCATCACCACCTACCGCGACTGGGACCACTTCGCCGCCTGGTGGTGGAACCTGATCAAGCCGCAGCTCGAGGTCACGCCGGCGATGCAGCAGACGGTGGCGAAGCTGTGCCAGGGTCTCGACGACACCGAAGCGAAGGTGCGCGCGATCTACCACTTCGTCACCACCGACGTGCGCTACGAAGCGTGGGAGTTCGGCGTGCACGGCTACAAGCCGTACAGCACGGCGATCATCCACGAACGCCGCCACGGCGACTGCAAGGACAAGGCGCTGCTGCTGTGCGCGCTGCTCGGCGAGATCGGCGTGCCGTGCCACCCGGTGCTGATCTTCGCCGACCCGCTGCGCACCACCGACGACCTGACGCTGCCGATGGTGCAGCACTTCAACCACTGCATCGCCTGGCTGCCGCCCCACCATGGCCAGCCCGGCCGCTTCCTCGACGGCACCGCGGTGTGGCATCCGACCGACACGCTGCCCGACATGGACCAGGGCGCGCAGGTGCTGATCGTCGACCAGGGCAAGGCCGAGCTGAAGTTCGTGCCGGTGGCGACGCCCGCGCAGAACGCGCTGCAGAGCGAACACACATTGACGCTGCGTGCGGACGGCGGCGCCCAGTTGACCACGCGCGAGGCGCCGCGCGGCAATCGCGCCGTCGAACTGCGCATGATGCTGGCGACGGAGCCGGCGCGCCGCGCCGAGGTCGTCGAGCGCTTGCTGGTGCAGCGCTTCGGCAAGCTGAAGCTCGGCAAGGTCGAAGCCGAAGCCCCGGCCTCGCCGGAAGCGCCGGTGACGATGGCGGCCGCCGCCGAGATCGCCGAGATCGGCCAGCGCACCACCACTTCGTGGCAGCTGCCGAGCGCCTGGGCCGACGAAGACCTGCTGGCGCTCGCCGCCGACGACCAGCGCACGCGGCCGCTGCTGCTCGGCGTGCCGAGCGGCGACGCGCAGCGCGTGCGCTACCTGCTGCCGAGCGGCTGGCGCGCCGGCGAACTGCCGGCCCCGGTCGAGCTGAAGACGCCGTTCGCGACGTTCACCATGCGCTGGTCGCAGCAGGGCTCGGAGGTCGTCGTCGACCGCCAGCTGCAGCTGCTGGCGCCGCGCCTCGCCGCCGGCGACCACGCGGCGTTCCGCGACTTCGCCAGCGCCGTGCGCGCCGCCGACGCCAAACTCGTGTTGCTGCAGCCGGAGGGTTCGCGATGAGCCGGTATCTCCCCGCGTGGGCCCTGGCCCTCTCGCTGTCGTTCGCCGCGTCGATCCCGACGCTGCGCGCCCAGGGCAAAGAGCAGTACATCGCTTCCACGGTAGAGCTGGCCACGGCCTGGATCGGCGCCCTGGTGCCGGCCGCGGACGATCCGGACGCAACCGCGCGGGAACTCCTGCGCGCGGCCCTCGCCAAACCGCGCTCGCCCCTGGCGTCGCTGCTGGTGCAGGAGGTCATGAACCTGACCCCGACGCTGCAGCAGCCCGGCGAACTGCGTGCCTGGCTGCTGCCGCAGCTCGAGGGCCCGCGTCGCCACGGCCGCCTGCAGGACCGCTGTGTCGAACTGGCGTGGCGCCTGCACGCGATCACCGACGGCCAGTTCGCCGCCGGCCCACAGCCAGCGGCCGGCTACGCGCAGCACCACCTGCTCGCCGGCCCGTTCGGCGACGACGGCGACCACTTCGTCGGCGTCGTGTTCGCGCCGGAACTGAGCTTCCCACCGGCCGGCGCCACGTTGCCGGGCCGCGGCACGGCAGCGCGCGTGCGCCGCATCGCCAACAACGCCTACAGCGACTACCTCGAGTTCCGTCATCCCGACCAGCCGCGGCCGGGTTGCTACTACGGCCTGACCCGCTGGCGCACGGTCGCCGACGTCGACGCCGTGCTCGAACTCGGCGTGCAGGGCGACTGTCAGGTGTTCGTCGATGGCGCCGAAGTGCTGCGGCTCGAACGTTGGCGCCACAACAGGACGCGCCTCGTGCACGTGCCCATGCACCTGCCAGCCGGCGAGCACGACGTCCTCGTCAAGATCGCCGAGAACGACACCACCTCGGCCGCACTGCGCTGGCTCGACGCCGACGCCCACGTCGTCACGGCCCTGCAGCAGGTCGAAGCCGACCCGACGACGCCGCCGACCGGCGCTCGGGCGACGCGCCGCCAGGATCCGTTCCGCACTCCCCACCTGACGCTGACGCTGGCGCTGGCGGGGGCCGCGGCCGACGCGCCGATGGCCGTGCGCCTCGCGACGCTGTGGAGCGCGCAACGCGAGGGACTCGAGGACCAGGCGCTCGACCTCGCCGAGGCCGTGCACGCCACCCCGCCGAGCGACGGCGCCCAGCTGCTCGCCTACGCCCAGATCCTGCGCACGACCCCGCTGCCGGAAGAGCTGCGCAAGGCGCGCGCGCGGGCGGCGATCGAGCGCGGCGCCGAGGCGCTCGGTGACGGCCACCACGCGGCGCGCCTGCTGCGCGCGCAGCTGCACGAGGAACAGGACCAGCGCGAGCAGGCAGTGCAGTTGCTGGCCGCCCACCCGGCCGCCGGACCCGCGACGTTCGCGCGCCGCCACGGCCTGCTGCGCAGCCTGCGCTTCGAAGCCGAACTCGATCCGCTGGTGCAACAGTGGGCAGCGGCGTGCCCGCGCGACGATCGCCCGCTGCAGCTGCGCGCCGCCCGCCTGCAGGGCCGCGGCGACGCAAGCACTGCCTACGAGCTGCTGCAGCAGGCGCTGCGCTTGCGCATCGCCCAGGACACCGTGCAGTCGCTGTGGGACCTGTCGCTGGCGCTCGGCGACTTCGACGGCGCCTCGCGCTGGCTCGACCTGTTGCACCCGCAGAGCACACCGGTGCTGCTGCCGCGGCTCTTGGCCCAGCTGATCCTGGCGCGACACCGTGGCGACGACGCGGCGCTCGCGGCCGCCACGGCGGCGCTGCGCCAGCACGACCGCGCCAG
>JBILEY010000227.1:0-8344 GCA_044351865.1 Planctomycetota bacterium
GACGGTCGGCTGCCACGCCATGTCGCAGGTGTAGCCGAGCGCCGCGCGCGCATAGCCGGCGACGTGGTCGAGCGTGCGATTCGACGCCGCGGTCGCCGTCTTCGACTCGCCGACCTGGCCGATCAGTTCGATCTCGAAGTTGGTCGCGCCTTTCTTGCGCGGCTGGAACAACCGCACGCCGGGCGTCAGCAGTTCGCGGCGGCGCGTCGTACTGCCGCTCTCCTCGAGCCCGAGAAGGTAGGTCTCGAGCGTCGTGCGCTCGTCGAGCGAACGGCTGTAGAAGACGCCGGCGAACTGCAGGTCGAGATCCTGGTCGTTCTCCTCCCACTCGTTGCCGCGGATGCTGGCGAAGTCGTTCGGCCGCCGATCGACCGGCAGCACCCAGAACGCGCGCACCGTCTGGCCGTCGCCGGTCCACTGCCAGTCGACGCCGGTGAACGCGTTGATCGTGTTGCGGTAGGCGTTGCGCGCCATCACGCGGCGACCGCCGAGGTCGACGGTCTCGCGGCCGACGCGCAGCCGGTGCTTGCCGCCGCCGAGCTCGCCGAGGCTCAGGTCGGCGTAGGCCTGCAGCACGTCGAACGTGTCGACCAGGGTCGTGTCGGCGAAGCCGGTGGCGTCGATGCCGTACTGGCGGGCGTCGAGGATCTCGAGCGCACCGCCGATGCCGTCGCCCTTGGCTTCGAGCAGCAGCAGCGTCTGCAGCGCGAGGTCGTCCTCGGAGTCGCCGGGCGGGATGTTCGTGCCGTTGTAGGAAGGCACCGTCGTGCGGAACTGGTTGTCGAGGGTCTCGTAGCGCACCCGCTGCGAGCCGCTGACCTTGAACCAGTCGTTCAGGCCGAGCGCCGGTCCGAGGCGCCAGGGCTTCGGCTCGTCGGCCTTCGCCGCGGCTTTCGGCTCGGCCTTGGGTTCGGCGGCAGCCGTCGGAGGCGACGACGACGGGGCCGACTGCGCGGCGAGGCAGCAAGCGATGGACAACACCGCGGCCGGTGCGAGCGACCGCGCGGAACACGAGGGCTTCATCGTGGCCCGCACCTTACAAGGAGCGGGCCATGGGTCCGAGGTCGCAGCCACCGCCGTCGTTGTCACCTTCCTCCGACACCGCGTCCGCGCCCGGAAACAACGGACGACGAGCGTTCGCCACCGCCCTGCTCGTGCTGCTCGCCGCGTGTGCCTGCCCGCCGCCGCCGACCGTCGTGCACGCGTTCCGCCTGCTGCCCGGCAGCGACCTGCGCGCCGGCATCCAGCGCTACGTCGACGAGCACGGCATCGCCGCCGGCTTCGTCGGCACGGCCGTCGGCAGCCTGACCGACTACACGCTGCGCTTCGCCGACCAGCAGGACGGCAGCCGCGGCAGCGGGCGCTTCGAGATCCTGGCGCTGGTCGGCACCGTGTCGCAGCACGGCAGCCACCTGCATCTGACGCTCGGCGACGGCAGCGGCCACGTGCTCGGCGGCCACCTGCTCGACGGCTGCAAGGTCTACACGACCGCCGAGGTGGTGCTGGTCGAGTCGACGCGCCACGTGTTCACGCGCGCCCAGGACGGCAGCACGCCCTGGGCCGAACTGCAGGTCGGCTTCCGCCGCTGACGCCGCGCGACCCTCGTTCTGGCCCGCCGGCACCGGATCCGGGGAGGAGTCTCCAATGGCGAACGGCCGCCACGCCGCGGCGAGGGTCCCGAACGAAGACGACCTCACGGCGAGACGCGGCGCGACGACGGCCATGTGGCAGCGGGTGCGACCACGCGGCTCGCCGCGAGACGCGACCGCACGCACACCCGGTCTCGTCACGGGCCAATACGGACTGCAGCCTACGCAACCGTCCTGCTGCGGAAGGTGCAAGGTCGTGCCGATGCAGCCACCATGATCACCCACGAGACGAACCCGGTCGCCGCCGCCCACGACGCCGCGCACTTCGAGTTCCAGTTCGTGGCCCACGGGGTCGACGTCGAGTGCTGGGTCGACGAACGCGCCTTCGAACGCTGGCGTCGGCTCGGCGACCATGACGGCACGATGGTGCACTTCCGCAAGTTCGCGCGGGCCATCGCGACCGCCCACATCGCACGCCACGCCACGGCGCCGGGCGAACGCTGGCGCGTGCGCATCGACGAAGGCCAGGCCACCTGCCTGAAGCTCGGCGGCTGACGGCTGCCCCGAACGCCGGCGGGTAGAGAAGGGCTGTGTTGCACCCTGGTGGCCCGCGCAAGTCCGCGCGTGCAGATCCAGCATGGTCGTGGCATGCTGCGCCGAGCATGGCCGCCGACGCCGCGACCGCAGCGAACGACTACGACCGTCCGCGGACGACCTGCCCGCTGTGCGACGGCGGCCCGCTGGTGCGACGGCTGGTCGACTTCCGCGGGCACGGCATCGACCGCTGCCGCGGCTGCGGCGTCGAGTTCATGAACCCGCAGTACAGCGACGCGGCGCTGCAGCGGTTCTACGCCGGCTACATCAACCTGCATCCCGACGACGGCAAGCCGGCGTCGTTCCGCAGTCGCCCGGCCACCCGCCTCGCGGGCAAGCAGCGTGGCCTCGAGCTGCTGCACCAACACGCCACCGGCCACCGCGTACTGATGGTCGGCTGCGGCGACGGCCTCGAACTGCAGGTGGCGAAGGCGAACGGTTGGCAGCCGGAAGGCTACGACGTCGATCCGACGACCACCGCTGCGGTCGCCGCTCGCGAAGGCGTGCCGGTGCACTGTGGCGACTTCCACGCGCTGCCGGGCCGCGTCCTGCCGTTCGACGCGCTCTGGCTCGACCAGGTGATCGAGCATCCGAAGGACCCGGGCCGTTACCTGGCGACGTGCCGCGCGCTGCTGCGGCCGGGCGGCGTGCTCTACCTCGGCATGCCGAACCTCGGCTCGCTGAGCAACCGCCTGAAGACGCTGGCCGATCGCTGCGGGCTGCGCAGCCGGGCCGGCCGCCACTTCAACACGCGCCACCACCTGACCTTCTTCCGCCCGTCGGTGCTGGTGCGCCACCTGCGCGAGCGCCTCGGCATGGACGTGCTGCTGGTGCGCACGTCGCCGAAGCCGCAGCGCAACCCGCTGGTGGCGCTGCTCGGCCGCTGCGGCCCGCTGTTCGACAGCAGCTTCGTCGTCGTCGCCCGCCGCGGCTCACGCGGCTGACGCGGCCGGCTCGTCGGCGGCGTGCTGGGCCGATCGCCGCCCACCGTTGCGCACTGGTGCTGAGGTCGCAGCGACGGCCGCGCGGCCAGCATTGCCGGCAGAGGAGCGAAGCTCGCCATGCGCCGACGCAACGTGGTTCTCGGTTCGCTGATCGTCCTGCTGGGCCTCGGCTTCGCGTGGTTGTCCGGCACCTCGAACGGCCGCGCCGCGCAGTTCGTGATCGGCGGCGCCCTGGTCAACCTCGGCTACCGAATGCAGGACCACCTGAGCAGCTTCGACTTCGATCCGCACCACGAACACGGTGAGTCGCTCACTCCGGGCGATGTCTGGGCCGAGGTGCAGCGGCAGAACCGGATGGCCGCCGACGTGCGCACCCTCTTCCCGCGCACGCCGCACCATCCGCTGGTGGCGATGGTGGTCTGCATGGACGCGCGCCTCGACACCAACGAGCTGACCGGCGACACGCGCAAGTACTACTACGTGATCCGCACCGCCGGCTCGGCGATCGAGGACGAAGAGGGCGACATGCTGGAGCTGGCGGTGGCGAACGGCGTCAAGCTGATCCTGCTGACCACGCACAGCGAGTGCGCCGCCGAACGCGCCGCCGCCGACCCCGCCCAGCGGCAGCGCTATCCGGCGCTGACGCGCTCGGTGCTCGAACGCGGGCGGCGGCTGCGCGAACTGCTGGCGCGACCGTTCCTGGCCGCGAAGATCCAGAGCGGCGAGCTGCTGGTGAAGCAGCTGGACATCGACACGCGCACCGAGCAGCTCACTCCGCGGTGAGCGGCGGCGCGCGCCTCGGCGATCACCCGTCAACCGCCGGCGCGCTTGACCTGGTGGCCCGCCGATTCGAGCCAGGCCACGACACGATCGCGATGCTCGCCCTGCAGCTCGATCGCGCCGTCCTTGGCGGTGCCGCCGGTGCCGCAGCTCGCCTTCAGCTTCGCCGCCATGGCGGTCAGCTCCGCGGCGTTGCACGGCAGGTCGAAGACGACGGTCACCGGCTTGCCGTTGCGCACCTCGCGGCGCACGCGCACGAAGCCGTCGCCAGCGGGCCGCACCGCCGCGGCGATCGCGGCAGCACAGCGGCACTTCGCCTGCGCCTTCTTGCAGCGCGGGCAGTCGCCGGCCAGTGGAAAGCGCCCGGCCACGACCTCACCGCCGCGACGGCGGCACCTTCTCGCGCAGCAGCCGCTGCAGCACGTCGGCGACCGGCAGCGCGCCGAGCTCCTTGTTCTCGTCGCGCGAGCGCACCGCCAGCGCCTTCGCCTCCATCTCGCGCTCGCCGATGACGGCGAGGTAGGGCAGGCGCAGGTTGCGCGCGTTGCGGATCTTGGCGCCGAGCTTGTCGTTGCTGGTGTCGACCACGACGCGCAGCCCGTGCTTCCTGAACTCGGCGGCGACCTCGTTGGCGAAGTCGGCGAAGCGCTCGTGCACGGTCAGCAGCGCGATCTGCTCGGGTGCCAGCCACGTCGGGAAGGCGCCGCTGCAGTGCTCGATCAAGACGCCGAGGAAGCGCTCGATGCTGCCGAGCACGGCGCGGTGCAGCATCACCGGCCGCACGCGTTCGTTGTTGGCGGCGACGTAGGCGAGGTCGAAGCGCTCCGGCAGGTTGAAGTCGACCTGCATGGTGCCGAGCTGCCAGCTGCGGCCGAGCGCGTCCTTCAGGTGGAACTCGATCTTCGGGCCGTAGAAGGCACCCTCGCCCGGCGCGATCTCGTAGGCGAGCTTGGCGCCGGTGACGCCCTGCACGAGCGCCTGCTCGGCCTTGTCCCAGACCTCGTCGCTGCCGAGGCGCTGGTCGGGGCGCGTGGCGATGACGACGCGCACCTCGGAGAAGCCGAAGTCCTGGTAGACCGAGTAGACGAGCTGGATGAACTGCTCGATCTCGCCCTGCACCTGCTCCATCGCGCAGAAGATGTGCGCGTCGTCCTGCGAGAACGTGCGCACGCGGGTCAGGCCGGCGGTGACGCCCGAGCGCTCGTAGCGGTGCAGGCGGCCGAAGTCGGCCATGCGCAGCGGCAGGTCGCGGTAGCTCTTCAGGTCGAAGCCGAACACGAGGCAGTGCCCCGGGCAGTTCATCGGCTTGACGCCCCAGTGCAGATGGTCCTGCACGACCTTGGCGAGGTGCTGCGGCGAGCGATCGGTCTCCTTCGCCAGCGCTTCGCCGACCACCGCGACGTCGTCGGCGGTCGACGCGAAGAACATGTTCGGCGTGTAGGCCGGAAGGTGGCCCGAGGTCTCGAACAGCTTGCGGTCGAAGATCTGCGGCGTGACGACCTCGACGTAGCTCTGCGCCACGTACCAGTCGCGCATGTAGTCGACGAGCTGCTTGTAGACGAACGCGCCGCGCGGCAGGAAGAACGGCGACGCCGGCGCCCACGGGTGGAACTGCACGAGATGCAGTTCCTTGCCGAGCTTGCGGTGGTCGCGCTGCTTGGCCTCCTCGAGCTGCTTCAGGTACTCCTTCAGCGCCTTGTCGTCCGCGAAGGCGGTGCCGTGGATGCGCTGCAGCTGCGGATTGCGTTCGTCGCCGCGCCAGTAGGCGCCGGCGGTGCCGGTCAGCTGGAACACCTTCAGGAAGCGCGTCGACGGCACGTGCGGGCCTTCGCACAGGTCGATCCAGTCGCCGTGGCGGTAGATCGAGATCTCGGCGCCGGCGGCGTGCAGGCGCTCGAAGTGCTCGAGCTTGTAGGTCTCGCCCATGCGAGTCAGCAGCGCGCGCACTTCAGCCGGGTTCGGCACCTCGCGCACGAACGGGCTGTCCTTCTGCACGATCTCGGCCATCTTCTTCTCGATGGCGCGCAGGTCGTCGTCGCTGAACTGGCCACCCGGCCGGTCGTAGTCGTAGTAGAAGCCGTTGTCGGTCGCCGGGCCGAACGCGACCTTGGTGCCCGGGAACAGCCGCTGCACCGCGTCGGCCATGACGTGCGCCGAGCTGTGGCGGATCACCGGCAGCGCGTCGGGCGACTTCGCCGCGATCGGCAGCAGCTCCGTCGTCCCCTCGGGCACCGGCGAGTGCAGGTCGACGAGCTGCTTCTGCGGGCCGAGCTGGCCCGGCAGCAGCGCGTAGGCCGCGACGGTGTCGGCGGCCAGCTTGCCCGCCTGCTCGAGGCGGGAACGAACGGAGGGTGCGGAGGAAGCGGTCATGGATCGTTCGGAGTTCGGGCGAGAAAGCTAGCGACTGGCGATGTCGCGCGCCCGCGTGCTCCGCAGAACCTCCGCCGTCGATGCGCCTGCCGGCGCGTCACCGACAAACCTACCGACGTCCGCTCACTGCTTCTTCGGCGCGAACTCTTCCGGCAGCGTCCCGGTGGTCGCCTTCAGGAATGTCACGATCGCGGCGATCTTCTCCGGCGTCAGCTGCTGGCCGAGCTGGACCTCGGCCATGTGCTTGACCGCCTCCTCGAGCGTCGCGATCGAACCGTCGTGGTAGTACGGCGCCGTCTTCTCGCAGTTGACCAGCGTCGGCACCTTGAAGATGTGCTTGTCGGCCTCGCTCTTCGTCAACTGCATGCGGCCGGTGTCGGCGCCGGTGTAGGGCTTGGTCAGGCCGAGCTTCTGGTACATGTGCCCGCCGAGCAGCCGCGTCATGTGGCAGGTCGTGCACATCGAGTCCATGAACGTCTTCAGGCCGACCAGCTCCTCGTTGGTCAGCGCCTTCTGGTTGCCGTCGAGGTACTCGTCCCACCGCGACTTCGTCACCAGCGTGCGCTCGAACGCGCCGATCGCCAGCTTGAAGTTGGCGGCCGTCACCGGGTCGGCATCCTGCGGGAACGCCTTCTTGAAGCCGTCGACCAGCTCCGCCTTCTCCTTGATCTTGGCCACCAGCGCCGCCTCGTCGGCGAGCCCGTGCTCGACCGGGTTGACGACCGGCACCACCGACTGCTCCTCGACCGTGGCCGCGCGACCGTCCCAGAACTGCGCGAACTGGCGAGCGGCGTTGTAGACGGTCGGCGTGTTGCGCTCGCCGTTCTTGCCATCGCTGCCCGGCGACGTCGGCTTGTTGTCGACGCCGTAGGTGGCGAGGTCGTGGCACGACGCGCAGCTGAGGTTGCCGTTCTTCGACAGGTGCTTCTCGTGGTAGAGCGCCTTGCCGAGCGCCACCTTCTCCGGCGTGCCCGGGTTGTCGACGGTCGGCGCCGACGGATCGTTGCCGAACATCTGCTTGACCATCTGGTAGTCGATGCGCGGCCGCGGCGTCTTCTTCGCCGGGTCCTGACCTTGTTCCCCGGCGGCCCGCGTCAGCGCGGTCGTCGGCGCGTCGGCGACCGTGCGGTCGTCGCCCGGGGTGAACAGGGGAAGCAGCGGCAGCGCGCCGCAGGACAGCAGGATGGCGATCTTCATGGGGTGCAAACCCGCCGGATGACGGAGGCGGGAAGTCGAGAATGCCGCAGGGTCGACGAGATTACGCCGAGGATTGGATTCGATCCAAGGTTGGGCAAGCTGGCCGCAGGAGCATGGTGGCGAAGCACCCGCCGACGCCGCAAGCTGGCTGCCCATGCCGCGACTCGTCCTCGCCAGCACGTCTTCCTACCGCCGCCAGCTGCTCGAGCGCCTGCGAGTGCCGTTCGCCTGCGAAGCCCCGGGCGTCGACGAAGACGCGGTGAAGCGCAACACGCCGGAGCCGCTCGCGGTCGTGCGCGAACTGGCGAAGCAGAAGGCGCTGGCGGTGCAGAAGCAGCACCCCGATGCGATCGTGATCGGCGGCGACCAGGCGGCGACGCTCGACGGCGCGGTCCTCGACAAGCCGGGCACCACGCAAAACGCCATCGCCCAGCTGCAGCGCCTGCAGGGCAAGGAGCACCAGCTGCTGACCGCGGTCGCGATCGCGCATCCGGGTGGTCTGGTCGAGTTCGTCGACGCGACGTTCCTGCGCATGCGGCCGCTGACCGCGGCCGAGATCGAACGCTACGTCGCCGCCGAGCAGCCGCTCGACTGCGCCGGCAGCTACAAGATCGAAGGTCTCGGCATCGCGCTGTTCGCGCGCCTCCAGGGCGAGGACCAGACGGCGATCACCGGCCTGCCGCTGCTGCGGCTGTGCCAGGAACTGCGCGCGCTCGGGCTGGCGGTGCCTTGAGCGGCGGCGGCCGTCAGCGCCCGCCGAAGCAGACCTCGCCGCACGCGAACGCGCGCGCCAGCACTTCGCGCCCCTGGTTGCGGACGATCGTGCCGAGCGAGTAGTCGAAGCCGGCCGGCGCCGCGACGCCGATCGCC
>JBILEY010000228.1:0-8315 GCA_044351865.1 Planctomycetota bacterium
CAACGCGCCAGCAGCTCGGCGGTGCGTTCGGCGAGCCACGCCGCGACGACTCTGTGGCCGCGCGCCGAGAAGTGCCCGCCGTCGCTGACGAACAGGCTCGCCGGATCGTCGTCGCCGGCGAGGATCGGCGTCGCGTCGTACGCCGGGATGCCGAGTTCGCTAGCCACCGCGAGCCAGCGCTGCTGCGCCTTGCCGCGCGGGAAGTCGACGACGGCGAAGCCGAGCTCGCGCAGTTTGTCCTGGCGCTTCTGTTCCTGCACCTGCCAGCTGGTCGGCAGCACGACGAACACCAACGGTCGCGCCCCGGCGCGCACCTGCATCGTGCGCAGCGACGTGCGCAGACGGTCGAGCAGCCGCGGCAGCACCGGCCCGGTGCCCGGCTCCCAGGTGACCAGGTCGTCGTTGGCGTCGAGGAACAAGCCGGCGAACTCGCGGCCCTGCGGCAGGCCACGACGCGCCGTCGCCTCCTCCGGATCGGGCGGCACCAGCGCCAGCACCGACCACTCGGGCTTCTGCGCGATCAGCCACGACTCGACCCACAGCGCCGCCCGCGAGCGGTAGGCGAGCCGCGCGCGCCACGACGCGTGCACCAACCGCGCGAACGTGCCCTGCACCATCAGCCCGGCATAGACGGTGCGCTCCGGCGCCAGGTCGTCGATCGTGTCGTTGCCGAGGCACCCGCAGACGACGAACGCGTCGGCGCCGAACGGTTCGTCGAGGCGCGCCTGGTGCTGCGCCACGTGCTTGCTGCCGTAGCCGGGCACGCCGCCGTTGCCGACCGTCCAGGCTTCGCCGCGCGCCGCGAGCGTCTGCTGCAGCTGGGCCGGCAGCGCCTGTTCGACGTCGACGCCGTAGCCCCAGACCATCGAGTCGCCGAGCACCAGCAGACGCCGTTCGCCTTCTGCCTTCGGCGCGAACTCGCGGTCGCGCATGCCGAGCGCGTCGATGGCGACGGTGGTGTCGACGTCGACGCGCAGCCTGCCGCGGTAGCCCGGCTGCAGCGCCACGTCGCGGTCGCCGGTGGCGACGTACATGCCGGCCTGCTGGAGGTCGCGGAACGCCAACGGCGGCTCCCAGAGCAGCCGGAACGCCAGTTCGAGCAGCAGCGCACCGACGACGAGGCCGAGGATCAGCAGCGTCAGCCGCAGCGCCGGGTGGCGGCGACGGCGGCGCCGTGCTGGCACGACCGACGCCGCTGCGCGCACGTCAGCGTTCCTCGACCCGCTGCGCCACGGCGACCGTCTCGGGCATCTTGTCGGCGGCGTCGTACATCGCCACGAACGACTTGCACTCGGCGGCGTCGAGCTCGCGCAGCGGCGCCACCCAGTGCGGCGGGATCGGCTGGTAGTGCACCCACGCCACCACCGACACGCGCCCGGCGTCGGCCGCCAGCGGCACCGCGAACGAAACGCCGTCGCCGCCGGCGGTGAAGTCGACGTCGGTGCCGACGCCGACCGGTGCCGTGTCCTCGGCGTGCGGCCCGTCCGGTCGCCAGCCCTTCGGCAGCAGGCGGTTGTCCTTCGCCCGCTTCGCCATGCGCGTCAGCAGCGTCGTCGGCACGCCATCGCCGTCGGCGGCGACCAGCTCCCAGACGACGACGTCCTGCGGCGTCTTCACCTCGACCACGTGGCCGTGCTGCAGCGGGTCGGCGACGCCGGCAATGGCGCCGTCCTTGGTGTAGCCGCCGACTTCGAACAGCACCTGGTTGCCGGCCCGCACCTGCACATGCAGCCACGCGCGGCGCGCGGGGTAACCGGTCGGGAACTTGTGGCCCGTGCGGTTGTCGACGCGGACCTGGAAGCGCAGCGCGCCGTCCTGGCGGACCAGTTCGCCGATCGCGAGATCGACGGTGCTCTCGGCCAGCAGCTTGCGCGACGCGACGGCCGTGCGCTGCAGCGCCTCGACCGGGGCGGTGACGCCGAGCGCCTCGCGGTTCTGCGCCAGCATGTCGAGCAGGAACGCGTTGCCGCCGACGAACGTGTGGCCGCGGTAGCCCTCGCGCACCGGGATCAGGAAGTCGCGGCCGCCGGGATTGCGGGCGATGCGCGTCGGCGCCAGTTCGGCCATGTGGCACTCCTGGCAGCTGCGCGACGTCGCGGTCTTCGCCGGTTCGTCGGTGAACACGCTGTTGCGCCACTCGAGGTACGGCGTCTGCTCGGGGAAGCGTTCGCCCTGGTGGTCGGTGTGCAGCGTGTGGCAGGTCGCACACAGGGCCGAGCTGCGCACGTGCGCGCCGTGCGTCGGCGTGTAGCTGCTGTGCATGCGCATCGGCCCCGTCGCCGGATCGGCGAACGGGCCGAAGATCACGCGCTCCTTGCCGATGCGGCCCTTGCCGCCGAACGTCGTCTCGCTGCCGAGGCCGTCGGGCTGGATCTGGTGGCAGACCGTGCACGACACGCCGTCCTGCGCCAGCGCATCGCCGTGCAGGTCGGCCACCGCGACCTGGTCCTGGTCGGCGATGCGGCGGCTGTGGTGCGCCATCGGCGCGTGGCAGCGCGTGCACAGCGCCTGCACCTCGAGCGCCTGGTCCGGCGTCGCCGCGATCTCCCTCTGCACCGTCGCGCGCCAGTACGGATCGCGGAACGAGTTGGCCATCACCGAGCCGCGCCACAGGCCGTGCGGCGACACGTCGTCGCCGGTGCTGCTGCGCATCGCCATCGCCGTGCTGGCGACCGAGTGGCACATCGCACAGCCATCGCCGGTGGCGAACACCTCGTTGCGCCCCGTCGGCCGCACCGGCCCGCGCCACGCCGGCCCGGGGCCGAGCGGCGGCTTGTCCTGCGCAGTCGCGAACCCGCCGCCGAGCTCCAGCAGCGCCGCGGCGACCCACGTCGCGCGGGCGCGGCTCATGCGCCGCTCGTCGCGGCCTTCGCCGGCAGCAGCTCGCCGAGGAACTGCGGCAGCATCTTGCGCCACGTCACCCAGTCGTGCCGCCAGTCCTTGCTCCACGCGTCGACGCGGTTCGGGATGCCCTTCGGGCCGAGCACGCGCTCGACCTTCCAGCTCTGGTCGGGGTCCTCGTAGTCGCCGGTGCCGTGCGCCAGCAGGATGAAGCGCTGCTTCAGCTGCTCGAGGTGCGGGCCCGACAGGTTCGGCACGAAGTCGAGCGGCGAGCTCTCGTAGTAGTCGCGGTTGATCTTCCCCTCGAGGAAGCGGTTCATGTTGTAGGTGCCCGACAGGCAGATCGCCTTCTCGAACAGGTCCGGGTGCCGGCAGATCGCCGCCAGCGAGTTGAACGCGCCGATCGACGCGCCCGCGGTCCAGATGCGGCCGGTCGGGCCGCCGCAGTCGCGTTGGATCGCCGGCACGACCTCGCGCACGATGCACTGGTCGAACTGGTTCTGCACCTTCGCCGCCTGCTCGAGCGTCTTGCACTCCTTCAGCCAGGCCTGGCCGGCGATCGAGTCGACGACGTAGACCTTGAGCCGAAGGTCCTTCAGGAAGTCGCCGATGGCGGTGATCAGGTGGAAGCGCTCGGGCTCCTCCGCGTCGCCGCCGGCGGTCGGGAACAGCAGCAGCGGCGTGCCGGAGACGCCGTAGCGCACGAACGTGATCTCGCGCCCACCGAGGGACGGCGACTTCCAGGTGATCTTGTGCTTGCTCACTTCTTGCCTTCCTTGCCGCTCGCGGCCTTCCCCGACTCCGTCTTGCCGACTTCGCCCGCCACCTTCAGGTGCTCGCCGGCCGCCACCGACTGCTTGACCAGGTCGAAGAACCGGCCGGAGAAGTCGGCGACCTCGTGGGCCGGATACATGTGCGCCACCTTCTTGGTGATCGCCTCCTTGCAGCGATCGCTCTGGAACCACTTGGTCGCGGTCTCCTCGAGCGGCTTCAGGTGCTTCTGCGCGAACTCGGCGAACTCGTCGGCCTGCAGGCGCTCGCGCGCGATCTTGGCGTAGCCGCGCAGCTTCTCGCGGTACGGCAGGTCCTTCTTCGCGATCGCGTAGAACGGCTCGAAGTCGAGGGTCTTCCGCATCGAGCGCTTCGTCGCCGCACAGAACACCGCCCACTTCAGGTTGCTCGTCACGTACCACGGCCAGTGGTAATGGATCGAGTTGACCTGGTTGTCCGGGCACGGGTTGGCGAAGTCGATCGGGAAGAACGTGCCGTCCTTGCGCAGCGCCTCGCAGCTGTTGAAGTCCCAGCCGAAGAAGGCGTTGATGGTGAGGCACGTGTCGGCCATCACCTGCTCCTCCTCCTTGCTGCAGAAGTCGCGCGCCGTCGTGTAGCGGCCGTGCAGCGGCTGGCTGGCGTCGTACTTCATGACGCGCACCTGCGGGCCGATGCCGACCGCGCGCACGAACAGGTCGAAGCCGGCCACGGCCTGCTGCACGTGCATCAGCCACTTCTCGCTGTTCTCGTAGCTGTCGCGCAGCGCCTTCTCGTCGTCGATCTTGGTGACGCCCTGCCAGCCGCCGCCGTCGTACGGCTTCATGAACAGCGGGTAGCCGATCTGCTCGCCGAGCTTGCCCAGGTCGAACAGGCGCGCGTAGCTGCGCAGCGTGAAGTCGAGGTCCGGCTTCGGCTCGTAGTTCTTCTGCGGCACCATCATCGTCGGCGGGATCGGCATGCCGAGCGACGTCATCGCGCAGTAGGTCGAGTGCTTCTCGTAGCTCTGCACCGACCACGGGTTGTTGTAGACGTACAACCCGTCCATCAGGATGCCCTTCTTGATCCACTCGCGCTGCAGCGCCAGCCAGTGGGTCAGGCGATCGACGACGACGTCGTACTTGCAGCCCGGCTGCAGCATGAAGGGCTCGAGCGTCACGCGTTCGCACGCGAACTGGACGGCCTCCTTGCCGAGCTTCAGGTCGAGTTTGGCGTCGGCGAGGATCTGTTCGAAGGCGAGCGGCCAACAAATGTCGGCGCCCAGCGAGAGTCCGATGTGACGGGTGGCGGAAGGCATGGTCGGGTGGGCGGAGCACTATGCCGGTGCGGCGGGTCCGGAGCCAGCCGCCGCCGGTCTCTCGGCACCGACCCCGCCACAGGCGTGGAAGGATCGATGGCTTGCCGTCATTTTGCGCCGCAGAACGACGGCGTCCTGTCGGCTGCTCACCCCGGCCACCGCCGCCCTTTCAGCCGTCAGACCGCCTGGCGCAGCACCTTCGTCGGCGATCCGATCCAGCGGCAGCACCTACTCGACCACGCCCAGCTTCCATCGCCAGCAGTACGGCGTCAGCCGTCCGTCGTCAGTCCTCGCCAGCGAGCACGACCACGCACGGCGCCGCCGCCGCGTCGAGCCAGGCGAGCAGCGAAGCGACGTGCTCGCGCGCCATCGCCACGCAGCCGCTCGTCGGCTCGGCCGGTCCACTCCACACGTGCAGGAAGATCGCGCTGCCGCGGCCGGGTACGACGGGATCGGTGTTCCAACCCAGCACGGCGCCCAGTTCGTACTGGTCGTCGTCGCGGCGCATCGCCTCGGCGCTGACGGCCGGCTTGCCGTCGTTCGTGACCCACGTGTTGTAGGCAGGCGACGAGGGGGCGTCGATCCACCAGTCGCGCGCGGTTGCTTGCAGGTACGCGAGCCGCGTCGCCGCGGTCGGTGCATAGCCGAACGCCGGCCCGATCGTGTGCACGCCGGCGGGTGTGCCGCCGTCGCCTTCGCGCTTCTGCGCCGCCGAGACCACGCCGCTGCGGCCGAGCATCGCCGGCCACGGCGGCGTCGCGGCGTGCCAGCGTTCGTCGCGGCGTTCCCACGCCTGCAGCTGCGCCCGCGTCGGTGCGTCGCGGTGCGCCCGCACGACGAGCAGCTGCCGGCAAGCCGCCGGCGCGCTGGCGAGGGCGGGGTCGTTCGTCATCGACGAACAAGCGGCGGCGGCGAGTGCCACCAGCAGCAGCGAGGCGGCGACGACGTACTGGCCCACGAGCTCACTCGTAGACGAGCCACTGCGGCCCCGGGAACAGCCAGCTCAGCCCTTCGCGCAGGCGATCGCGCCAGTTCTCCCAGTTGTGGCCGTCGTTCGCTTCGCGGAAGCGCACCTGCATGCCGGTCTCCTGCAGCAGCGGCACCATCGAGCGGTTGTAGTAGATCAGCGACTCGTAGACGCCGCAGCTGAGGAACACCTGCTCGGCCGGCCGCCCGGGCGCCCGGCGGAACTCGTTGACGAACTTGACCACCGGATCGAACACCGGGCCGCGGTCGTGGTCGCCGATCTCGGTGAACACGAACGAGCCCGACTGCAGCAGCAGCTTGCCGAAGAAGCCGGGGTGCCGCCACGCGGTCGACAGCGACGACACCGCGCCGAAGCTGGCCCCCATGACCGCGCGCGCCGACGGCTCGCGCACCAGCGGCAGGATCTGCTCCATCTGCGGCACCAGGTCCGTGACCAGGTAGTCCGCCTGCCGCGGATCAGCCGCGTACTCGCGCATGCGGTCGCTGGCCTGCGTCAGGATGGCGATCACCGGCGGGATCTCGAGCCGGTGGATCATGTTGTCGAGGATCGTCTGCAGGTTGGCGAACTGCAGGTAGTCGAAGCCGTCGTGCACGACCAGCAGCGGGTAGCGCCGCGTCTGCCGGAAGCGCGCTGGCCGGTAGACCTTGATCGGCCGCCAGTCGCCGTACACCTTGCTGTCGACGTGGCGGTCCTCGATCGTGCCCTTGCGCGCTTCGGGGTCCTCGAGGCTCCACTCCGGCGGGCAGTAGCCTTCGCCGTAGACCACCGAGTTGGCGCCGAACGGATCGCGCGCGGTGTGCTTGTTCAGCGGGTCGCGGACCAGCGTGCCGCGCCCGTAGAGCGCGATGCCGATCTTGTATTCCATGCGCGACTTCGGCGGCAGGTCGAGCTGCAGCACCCAGGCGTCGCTGTGGCGCAGCCGCCGGAACGGCAGCGAGCCCGGCAGGCCGTGGATCCAGTGGTTCAGCGTCACCTCCTGCGCTTCGCCGCGGAACAGGAACGTCACCGAGCGGCCGGCGACGTGCGGGAACTCGGTGCGTTCGACCAGTTCGGCCAGCGCGTGCGGGCCGCGGGCGACCGCCGCTTCGATGCGTTCGACGACACTCACGCGCCCACCTCCTCGACCAGACCCACTTCGCTGAAGCGCCGCGTGCCCGGCATCGCCGACCAGCGCGACCCGTTCCAGTCGATGCGGCTGCCATCGTCGAGCAGCACGCAGGCGGCCGGCGCGAAGCGGCGCGCGAACACGCGCACGTTGCGTTCGTCGTCGGCGAGCAGACGCTTCTTGGCGTGCGGCAGCGCCACCAGGTCGGGCACCAGGCCGAAGCCGGCTTCCATGACCTCGGCGTGGGCGCTGCCCTGCGGCGGCGCGTCGTGGAACAGCACGATGCGCTCGCACAGCGCCATCGCCCCGGCCGACCAGGCGATCACCGGCCGGTCGCCGTAGAGGCCGAACACGTCGAACAGGCGCAGCCGGTGCAGCAGCATCGCGATGTGCCCGCCGGCGACCAGCAGGCACGCGCAGTCGGCGAGCCGCGCCTTGATCTCCCGCCGTTCGCGCTGCACGGCGGCGCGTTCGCCCGGCCGCCAGCGCTGCTCGAACTCGTGGTGGATCTGCGCCACGCGCTCGACGTGCTGGCTGTCGACGCCCTGCAGCATCACCAGCGCGTCGTGGCGCTCGGCGTGCAGCCACAGGTCGTCGCCACCGCGGCGGAACAGCTCCTTGGTCGCGTCCATCGCGCCCGAGAGCCGCAGCCGGTAGAGCTCCTGCACCTTGCGCAGCGTGTCGTGGCGCTGGCGCATCGCCGCCAGCAGTTCGCGGTCGCGCTCGAAGATGCGCTCGACGCGCGCCCACACCTCGAGGTTCTGCACCGGCCGCTGCACGTGGTCGCGCAGCTCCTGGTCTTCGTTCTCGCGTTCTTCCCAGCCGGCGGTGACGACGGCCAGCGGGCGATCGTCGTCGCCGACGAGGCTCGTGACCGCCGGGCGCACGATCGGCACGTGGCGTTGCGGGCCCAACAGGATCGCGGCGGACAACATGGGCGGGCGTCCATACCCGGCCCAGGACCACGAAGGAAGGGCGCGCCATGCCTCCACCCCGCGACGGCCGGCGAAGGCGCGCTAGCATCTGCGCCTTCGCCCCCACCCCTCGACCCGCAAACCAACCCATGCAACTGCACGCTCCTCTCCTGTTGCTGGCGCTCGCGAGCTCGCTCGCGGCGCAGACCGGCACGATCCTCGGCATCGACGGTCGCCTGACCAACAACGCCAGCCCGAGCTACTTCGGCCGCCGCGGCCCAGCCCACCCGAACGGCGAGATCGCCATGGCCTGGTCCTACACGATGTGCAACCCGGGCACGCTGCCGATCCAGTGGACGGCGCCGATGAACCCGAACCACCCGATGTTCGCGATGATGGTCG
>JBILEY010000229.1:0-8305 GCA_044351865.1 Planctomycetota bacterium
TGCTTCTGGTGGCAGAACACGCGGCTGCCGTACTACCCGATGCTGGCGCAAGGCGACTTCGACATGCAGGCGCCGCTGTTCCGCCTGTATCGCGCGACGTTGCCGGCGGCGATCGCGCGCGCCAAAGCGTGGCACGGTGTCGACGGCGCCTACTGGCCCGAGACGATGACGCCGTTCGGCACGCACGGGAACAGCGACTACGGCTGGCAGCGCGACGGCGTGCCGGCGAGCAAGGTGCTGTGCCCATGGTGGGAGTACTGCCGCAACCAAGGCCTCGAGCTCGTGGCGCTGATGCTCGATCGCTTCGACTTCGAACGCGACCCGAAGTTCTTCACCGACGAACTTCTGCCGATCGCCGGGCCGGTGCTGCAGTGGTTCGCCAACGCCTACCCGCGCACCGCCGAGGGCCGCTTGCGCATCACGCCGACGCAGTCGCTGGAGACGCACTGGCACGGCGTCGAGGACGACCTGCCGACGGTCGCCGGCCTGCACTGGTGCCTGCATCGCCTGCGCACGTTGGCGCCGCAGCTGGTGCCGAAGGAACAGCTCGCCGCGTGGGACGCGCTGGCGAAGTCGCTGCCGCCGATCCCACGGCGCACGCAGGGCGACGCGGCGCTGCTGGCGCCGGCGGCGAAGTACGACGCGAGCCGGCAGAACTGCGAGAGCCCGGAGCTCTACGCCGTGTTCCCGTTCCGCCACTTCGGCCTCGGCAAGCCTGAGCTCGAACTCGCGCGCGCGACGTTCACGGCCCGCCACGACCGCTTCACCAACGGCTGGCCGCAGGACGGACAGGACGCGGCCCTGCTCGGCCTCGTCGACGACGCGCAGCGCAACGTGCTGGCGAAGGTGCAGAACCACCATCGCGCGCACCGTTTCCCCGCCATGTGGGGCCCCAACTTCGACTGGTGCCCGGACCAGTGCCACGGCAGCAACCTGCTCGACACCGTGCATCGCATGCTGCTGCAGGCCGACGACGACCGCATCCTGCTGCTGCCGTGCTGGCCGAAGCAGTGGAACGTGTCGTTCCGACTGCACGCACCGCACCGCACCATCGTCGAATGCGAGTTCCGCGACGGCATCGTGCAGCGGCTCGTGGTGACGCCGAAGGAACGCGAACGCGACGTCGTGCGGCCGCAATGAGAGCAAGTGCTCGGCGCCCCCCGTTCGGTCGTCTCGGCTGAGACCGTGATCGCGTGGCGACGGAGGCGTAGGATGCATCGCATGCCCACTGCACACATCCCCTACGACGCCAAGCTGCTCGTCGCCAGCGGGCGATCGGCCGAGGAGATCGAGCGCGAGTTTCGTCTGGTTCTGGCGGCGAAGCTCTACGAGCTGGGTCGGCTCTCCCTGGGACAAGCGGCAGAACTCGCCGGCCGGAGCAAGGCCGACTTCATGTTCGAGCTCGCCCCGCTCGGAGTGTCGATCTTCAACTTCGGCGCCGATGGGCTGAAGCACGAGATCCATGACTCATGAACGACTGATCGTCGCCGACGCCGGGCCGATCATCGCACTCGCATCGATCGGACGGTTTGAAGTGCTACAGAGCCTGGCGACGGACGTGATGGTGCCGATCGCCGTGCACGCGGAGGTGCTCGCCGGCGCACCGCGCCCCGGAGCGAAGGAGATCGCCGCTGCCAACTGGCTGCGAATCGTCGAAGCTCCCACGGACCTCGCGACAGCATTCCGGCTCGTCGTGGATCAAGGCGAGGCCGAGGCGCTGGCGCTCGCCCAGGGTCATCCAGGTGCTCTGCTCGTCGTCGACGACCAGCGAGCCCGACGGGTCGCCGAAGAACTCGGGCTCCGCCTCACGGGAACCCTCGGCGTGCTCGGCATGTGCAAGCGCGCCGGGATCCTGACGCATGTACGTCCAGAGATCGAACAGCTGACTCGCGCCGGCTTCCGCATCGAGGAGGGTTTGGCAGCAGCGTTCCTACGGACGCTCAGCGAGTGATCCGGGTTGCTGCCGTGCTGGCCGAAGCAGTGGAACGTGTCGTTCCGACTGCACGCACCGCACCGCACCATCGTCGAATGCGAGTTCCGCGACGGCATCGTGCAGCGGCTCGTGGTGACGCCGAAGGAACGCGAACGCGACGTCGTGCGGCCGCCGCAATGATCCGAGGGAAATCCCCGAGGGCCCATGGCGCGTTCAGAAGCACCACGGGCCCCGCCGATGCGGGCGGCAGAGAATCCGCGAATGGCCGTTCAGGTGCTCTGTGCGTGGTGCAACACCACGATCCGCGAGGGTGACGCCCACAAGGAGTCGTCGCACGGCATCTGCTTCGCCTGCGTGCAGGGCATGGGCCTGTTCCCGACCGAGGACATCGGTGGGCTGTCGCAGGAGCAACTCGACGCGCTGCCGATCGGCGTCATCGAGCTCGACCGGAGCGGCGTCGTGCGGCGCTACAACGCCACCGAGGCGCGCGCTGCAGGACTGGACGCGCAACGCGTCGTCGGCCGCCACTTCTTCACCGAGGTCGCGCCGTGCACCAGCGTGCAGGGGTTCCGCGGCCGCTGCGAGCAGATGCTGCAATCGCCGCACAGCCAGCGCGACGAACTCGACTTCGTGTTCCGCTTCCGCACCGGGGACCGCCTGGCGCACCTGGTGTTCTCGTGGGACCCGAACGCAGGGCGACTGACCATCCTGGTCGACCTGATGGGCGACAGGACGGACCACGCCGCGCGCACTGCGGCCAGCTGGCGCGGCTGACCGGATCCGCCCGGACTGGGAGGCCTGCGAACAATGGGTCGCCTGGTCGAACCCGACGGATGTAGCATCCATGCAGTGAGCCATCCCCGACTCGCGCTGGACGACCCTCATGCTTGCCTACGCTGGCTCGAGCAGGCAAGGAAGAGCGGCTCCTTCACGTTCGACGACATCGAGGTTGCACAGGTATTCGCAGTCGCCGCCGCAGCGGCACTCGCGCGCGAAGATGGCCCCGAGCGACTTCGGTTCGTGCACGGAGCAAGCTCTGGTGCGGCTCGCTTTGCGCACGCCATCGGCATCGAGGAGGTCGTGCGTGGCGGTCCTGCCCGGGAACCCCGCGAGCAAGAGCGAACCGTCACCCTCACGCGCGTACGCGGACGAGGCCCGTGGGAGGCCACGGCCGAGAAGATCGTCGGTCTGCTTCTCCCGAGAAGTCCGCGACCACCTGCGGCGGACCTCTTCTACCACGTCATCGTCGAGCTTCTGCGCAACGTCGGACAGCACAGCAACGACCCAGCCGGTGGCCTCGTCGCTGCCCAGATCAACTCGACAGGGCCCTATCAGGGCGCCCCTGCCTTGCAGGTGGTCGCTGTCGACAACGGCATCGGCATCTTCGAAGCGCTGCGCCACATGCGGCCGAGCATCCGCAATCCCGCCGAAGCACTTGTTCGCGCCCTCGAACCACACGTCTCTGGCACGTTTCCGGAAGGCGAGACCGGGACCCAGGAGAACGCCGGCATGGGCCTCTTCGTGATCTCCGAACTCGCCAAGGAGACCGACGGACGACTGCTGCTGGCCTCCCGAGGGGCGACGTACTTCCTCGATCGGACCGTCTCGGCGACGTCGCAGCCACACATCACGAACGGCGCTGCACCGGACTATCCTGGCACCCTCGTCGTGTTCGAGACGATGCTGAGCCACGTCGGCAACTTCGGCGGCATCATGGAGCACATTCGGGATCTCGCCGCTCAGCGGACCCCGAAGCGCATCACCCACCGATGGCTGCGATTCGAGGAGCCGCCGGCTGGCTCGATACGACTGCTGGTCGGCGTCGCCATCGAGGACACGGCTGGAGCCCTCCAGTTCGCGCAGACACACCTGCAGCCGCGCGTGCTGCGCCGCGAGATCGTGGCCCTGGACTTCCGAAACGTTCGGGTTTGCACGCAGAGCTTCCTGCACGCCCTCCTGCACGAAACCGTGCGACTTGCCTGGGCCCTGAAGGTGCCGATCCATGTGCTCGGTGCCGAGCCAGCGGTCCGGGCGCAGCTGGAGCTGGTCGAGGGCTATTCGCTGGGCGGCTGATCGGATCAGCGCGGAGTGCGCACGAGCCCGGCGAACGCGCGCCGCTCGACGAACAGCAGGAACAGCACGAGCGCGAGCCCGAGCGCCATCGGGCCGCCAGTGCCGTCGCCGGCGACGGTGGCAAGACGACGGAGCACGATCGCAGCATGGCGCCGGGTCGCGGCGCACGCTGCCAGCGCGATGCAGATTCCGCCGACCCGCCTCAGCCGTGCAGAGCCCGCACGTCGGCGAGCGTGAGCCGCGACAGCGCCGCCTCGCCGGCCGCGGTCGCCGGCGCCTTCATCACCAGGAAGCTGTCGCGCGCCTCGCAGCCGACGCACCGGCCGTAGCGCGGGGCTGGCTGCAGCTGGCGATCCCCGCAGCGTTCGCAGACGCGCAGGTAGACGTAGCGGCGCCGCCGGTGCCTCTTCGCCGCGGGGCGCAGGTCGTCGACCGGGATGTCGTGCGTGACCGCCGGCTCGTGGCCGGCGAGCCGCATCAGCGACCGCCAGTGGCGACCATGCGGTTGGATGTGGGCGCCGAACAAACGGAACGCGGCGATGTGCGCCGCTTCGTGCGTCAGCACCATCGGCAGCTGGTCCGGCGCGCGGCCGAGCAGCACCGGGTTGAGCTCGATGCGCCCGCCGCGCAGGAACGCACGCCCCGCCGTCGTCGTCAGCCGTTCGTTCCACTGCACCAGCACGGCGGTGTCGCGCACACGCCAGCCGGCGAGCAGTTCGGCGACGCGGCGCTGCAGTTCGTCGGCGGCTGGCAAGGTCACGCGCACAGTGAAGCACGCGCGAGCGCTGCTGTCACCGCACCGCGGCGCTCACTTCGCCGAGAGCCGCATGCGCATCGTCGGCGACATCTCGAAACCGAGCTGGTTGACCCCTGGCGTGTAGACCGCGAGCTGTTCCCACAGTTCGACGCCGTTCAGCGCGGGCGTGTTCGGCACGTTCAGCACGAACTGCTGCAGTCCGGATGCGACCACCGTGCCCAGGATGTCGGCGGTGCTGCCGAGGCGGCATCCCGGCATGCCGACGAACGTCAGGTCGAGGTCCTGCGAGCCGAAGCCGATCTCGTGCACGACGAGCTTCGGGATGCCGAACTGGGCGTTGCGCGTGAACGCTTCACCGAGCCACGGCAGTTCGTCCGCGGCGGCGACCAGCGCCGGCGCGCCGCAACCGGGGCCAGACTGCGTGTAGGTGGCGCCGTTCTGGATGAAGTAGCGCTGCAGGTCCCCGTGGATCGGCCCGAAGCCGGAGCCACCGAACAACCAGATGCCCGTGCCGGAGCGGTAGACGAGATGCGAGCCGTAGCGCGCCGGGATCGGGTTCGCGAGCGTGCGCTGCGTCCACGCCAGCGACGTGCCGTCCCATTCGTAGAGGTCGCCCTGCGCCGTGAGCGCGCCGCCGGCGCCCTGCTGCAGGCCGCCGTGCATCACGAAGCGCCCACGGCTCTTGTCGTAGGCGAACGTCGCCCCGACGCGGGCCACCGGCAGCGAGATCGCCGATTGCACCCAGGCACTGAAGCCGAGTTCCCAGACCTGGTTCGTCGGGATGCCGCCGGCCTGGAAGCCACCGCCGATCATCATCACGCCGCGGCGTTCGTCGAACGCCATGCCGTGGAACGTGCGCGCCGGCGGCGCCGCCGTCAGCAGGCGCTGCACCCAGGTGAAACCGTCCCATTCCCACGTGTCGACCAGGTTGTTGCCGCCGAACAGCACCGCGCGCTGACGGAAGCTGTCGTACGCCATCGCATGGTTCGAACGCGCCGACGGTCCGTTGACCGCCGCCTGCTGCCACTGGTTGTTGGTGAGGATCCAGGTGTCGCCCAGGTCCCCAGTCGGGCCCTGGCCGCCGTGCAGGATCACCTGGCCACTGGCGCCGTAGAGCGTCATCGCCGCCCAACGCCGCGGCGACGGGCCGTTGCCGCCGATCTGCGTCCACGTGTTGCTGCCGATGTCGTAGCGCCACGTGTCGCCGAGCCGGCCCGCGCCGCTGTCGCCGCCGAACAGCAGCAACGAGCCGTTGCCGAGCGGGGCCAGGCAGGCGCCGAAACGCGGCCCGGGCGCGTTGTTCGACGTGGCAGAGAAGCTCGGCAGCTGCGCCAGCGACGCGGCGGTCAGGGCCAGCGGGAAGAGGACGGAGAGGAGACAGCGCGTGGGTTCCATGCCCACGGGATGGCGCGAGGGCCCGCGGATTTGTCGACGAACTCAGCGACCGGCGGCGGCGCGCGGCGCCGCGCGTTCGCGCCACAGGGCAGCCTCGTCGGTGCGCCCGAGCGCCGTGCACGCCGTGAGCGCCGCGTGCGCGACCTTGCGCCCCGACGGCCCGCCGTCGCCGGGCCACAGCCGCACGCACTCCGCGTAGACGTCCACGCACTCGGCCAACGCCTGCTCGTGTTCGCGGGCTGCGAGACGCACCTGCAGCATATTGGCCCGATGCATCGCCGCCGATCTGGCATCGACGCCCGATGCTCGTGCGAGGCGCGCCGCGAGCTCTGCGCGCAGGCGCGACGCATCCTGCACCAACCGTGCGCGATGCAGCGCGATCATCAGGTTGCCGCACGCGATCAAGGTCTCCGCGTGGTCCTTGCCGAGCACCTTCTCGCGCAGGTACATGCCCTTGGTGATCGTGACCACGGCTTCCGTGAACTCGCTCACGTCGAGCAGCGCACTGCCGAGGTTGCCGAGCGCGGTCGCGACGCGCATCGAGTTCGGTCCGTCGATCGTCTCGCGCAACGCCAGCGAACGCCGGAACAGCTCGACCGCGCGGCGGCACATCGCCAGGTCCTCGGCCCGGCGCCCGGCGTCCTGCAGGAACGACGCGAAGTTGTTCAGCGACGTCGCGTAGGCGTGACTGCTCTCGCCGTGCAGACGACCGGCCAGCGCCAGGCTCTCGGAGTACAGCTGTTCCGCTTCGTCGACGCGGTCGGCGACGCCGTCGCGCACGACCATGTCGTGCAGCAGCGACGCCAGGTCGTTCATCGACGAGCCGGTCGCGGGCGCGTCGTCACCGAGCAGCCGACGACGCCGCGTCAGCACCTCGCGCATCAACGGCTCCGCCGCGGCACGCTGGCCGCGCAACTCGAGCACGCGCGCCAGCAGGTGCTGGGCGCCGAGCGTCGCCCGGTCGTCGTCGCCGAGCGCCGCCCGATGGTCGTCGAACGTCGTGCGCGCCAGCCGTTCCGCCAGCTCCAGGTCGCGCTTCGCCATCGCGACGCGCACTTCCTCCTGCGCCGTCGCCAGGGTGTCGCGGTGCCGGGGCCCGAGCAGCGCCCGCTGCCGCGGCAACAGCTCGGCGACCAGCGCCGCGGCGCCGGCGACGTCGTCGGTCGCCCGCAGCAGCTCCGCCAGTTCGCGCGTCGAGGCCATCGTCTCCGGCGCGTCGGGACCGAGCACCTCGCGCCGCAACGCGACCGCGCGCTCCATGTTGGCCCGCGCCTGCTGCATGCGGCCGAGCCCCTTGTTGGCGAGGCCGAGCACGTGGTGCACCGCCCCGGCCGTGCGCGTCGGCACTGGGAACCCGGCATCGACGTTCTTCTGCGCCTGGTCGAACACCTGCGCGACGGTGACCTCGTTGCCGCGCGTTTGCTCCGGCGTCACCGCCAGCAGCAGCTTCTCGACCAGGAACGTGTTGATGCCCTGCGTCTCGGCCTGCGCCGCGCGCACTTCGGCGAGGCTCTGCTGCTGCACCGTCACCGTGCTGACGAAGCCGGCGAGCACGAGCCATCCGGCGGTGGCCGCCACCGCGTGCCGGCGATGCCAGCGCAGCAGGCGCCGCACCACGCCCGGCGGCCGCGCGCGGATCGCTTCACCGAGCCGCACCGCGCGCAGGTCGGCGGCGAAATCCGCGGCCGTGCGGTAGCGCCGCGCCGGGTCCTTGTCGAAGCAGGCCGCGAACACCGCGTCGAGATCGCGCGGCAGGTCGCGCACCCGCTGCGACGGCGGCACCGGCTCGTCCTGCAGGATCGCGCGGTAGAGCTGTTCGGGCGTGGCGCCGTCGAACGGCCGCTGCAGCGTCAGCGCCTCGTAGAGCGTCACCGCCAGTGCCCACAGGTCGTCGCGAGCATCGCCGCGGTGCGCCCGCAGCCGCAGGCGTTCGGGCGACAAGTACTGTGGCGTGCCGAACACGTCGCCGGTGCGCGTCAGCGGTTCGTCCTCGTCGACCGCGATGGCGAGACCGAAGTCGAGCAGCACCGGCACCAGGTCGGCGCCGAGCATGACGTTCGCCGGCTTCAGGTCGCGGTGCACGACGCCCTGGTCGTGCGCCCGCTGCAGGCTGCCGGCCAGCCGTTCGAACACCTGCAGCGTGTCCG
>JBILEY010000230.1:0-8291 GCA_044351865.1 Planctomycetota bacterium
GCGCGCTGCCGGCCGCGCCGTTCCCCCGGAGCTGCAGGGCGAACCGGCCGACGCGCTCGGCTGCTACGTGCGAGGCGTGCGCTGGCTCGCCTATGCGCACGACGCCGGCGACAAGCAGGCGTACACGACCGCGGCGAAGTGGCTTCGCGCCTGCATCGACCGCGCCCCACAGGCGCGGGCGCTGTACCACTGCCAGTACTTGCACGTGCTGTCGCACCTCGGCGACGGCGACAGCATCCGCGCGTTCGCGCCGGTCGTCGCCCACTTGTGGCCCGACGCGCCGATCACGAAGTTCTGGCGCGGCTTCGCGCTCGAGTTCCACGACCGCGACGCTTCGCGCGCGCTGCTGCAGCAAGCGGTGGCCGCACGGCCCGACCTGACGCTGGCGCAGTGCGCGCTGGCGCGCACGTTCGAGGGCGAAGACCTCTGGCAGGAGGCGCTGGCGCTCTACCGGCAGGCGCTGCAGCGACAGCCGGACGACCTGGTGGCGATCGGCGGGGCGTCGCGCTGCCTCACGCACCTCGGCGATGCGGCAGCCGCGCTGACGATGGCCGACCGCGCGATCGAACTCGCCCCCGGCAGCTACCAGGGCCATCTGGCGCGAGCCGGCGCGCTGCTCGAGCTGGAGCGCGCCGAGGAGGGCCTTGCCGCCATCGACCGGGCGATCGCGCTGGTCGCCGCCGATCCGGAATGCCATCTGGCGCGTTGCCAGCTGCTGGCGGCGCTCGAACGCCACGACGAAGCGCTCGCCGCGGCCGCGGAGGCTGCTCGGCTGGCGCCACGCGACAGCGAACCGTTCGTGCGGATGGCCCTGATGCACCGCGCGCGCGGCGATCGCGCCGCAGCGCGCACGGCGATGGAACGCGTGCTCGAGCGCGAACCGGACCGCATCGGCGCCATGCTCGACCTCGGCTCCGACTGCATCGCCCTCGGCGAACTGGCGGCGGCGCAGCAAGCGTTCGAACGCGCGGTGGCGAAGGCACCGCAGGACCCGGCGGCGCACCAGGCGCTCGGCAACTTCCACCGCCGCCACGGCGACCGCGACGTCGCCGTTCGCAGCTTCGAACGCGCACTCGAGCTCGACCCGGCACGCGCTCCGGTGCACGTCAACCTCGCGGCGCTGCGATGGGAACTCGGCGAGCGCGAGGCCGCCGTCGCCGGCTACCGCGCGGCGGTCGCCGCCGATCCGAAGCTGGAGGCGGCGAGCGACGGCCTGGTGTTCGTGCTCTCGCGCACCGGCCAAGGTGAAGCGGCCGTGGCCGAACGCGAGCGCTGGGCGCAGCAGCTCGCCGACTCGCCGGTGGCGTGGATGCGCATGGTGAAGACCTGCCTCGACACCAACGGCGACCTGGCGATCGCCGAACGCGCGATCGCCCGCGCCGGCGAACTGCTGCCGGCCGCCCGCGCCGACCTGATCTACTGGCGCACGCGCATCGCCGAGCGGCGAGGTGACGATCCAGTGCTGGTCACCGCCGGCTACCAGCAGGCACTCGCGGCGCCGAATTGCAGCGACGCGCTGCGCAGCGACATCGAAGCGCGACTCGCGAAGCGGAAGCAGTGAACGTCGCCGCGGCTCGGGTGCAGGCCCCGGTGCGTCACACCAGGGTCGGATGCGGGCAGCTGCACGGCGTCGCGCGGCAGCGCGGGCAACCGGCGCCGTATTTCTTCCGCCCGACGGCCTCGAGGTCGATGCCGTGCAGCGACGCCAGCGTCGCCAGCCACGCGTAGACGTCGCCGAACTCCTCCTCCAGGTTCTGCCGTTCCTGGCGGCGGATCGCGCGCACCAGCTCGCCGCACTCCTCGACGAACCACAGCAGCGTGCGCGGGATGCCGCGGCCAGCGTCGCGCGCGAAGTAGATCTCCTCGATCAGCCGCTGGAACGAGCCGGCCGGTGCCGGGACCTTCGGCAACTCGGAGCCGCTCATTCCTGCCCCGCGCGCTTCACGGTGATCAGCAGCAGGTCCTCGCGCAGCCCGTCTTCGCCGGCGTCCTGTTCGAGGCCGCCGAGCACGACGTTCATGAACATGCGCGTGTGCCGCGGCGAGTGCTGGCGCAGCAAGTCGAGCAGGCCGCCGGCGCGCAGCAGCGCGTCGTTGCCGAGCACGAGCCGGATGCCGGGGCTCATCTCGATCTCCTGCGGTCGCAGCGACTTCTCGAACACCGGGCCGTCGTCGAGGCCGATCGCGAGGCCTTCGGCGTTGAGCTCCAGCACTTCGCCGCGATGGCAGATCAGCAGCGGCGTGCGCGCCCCGGCCTGGTAGAGCTTGGCGCCGTCGGCTCCGAACTGCAGCACGGTGGCCTTGGCGCAGACGCCGGTCGGCAGGTGCGTCTTGCAGACCTTGTTGGTGTGCGCCAGCGCCTTGCGCGGCGTGGCGCCAGCCGCGAACGCACGGTGCAGTTCGTCGCGCGCCATGCGCATCGCCACCACCGACAAGGCGCCTTGGCCTTCGGCGCTGACGACGTAGGCCACGGTGGTCGGGTTCTCACCGGCGACGGCGACGACGTCGAAGTAGTCGAGGCCGCCGCGCGAGCCGTTGCTCATCGCGCCGTCGACTTCGTAGCCGGCGACGTCGGGGAACTTCTGCGGCACGGTCTTGTCGCGCAGCTGCTGCACCAGCGGATCGAGCGACGCGTGCATGCCGCCGTTCGCCTGCTGCTGGTCCTTCAGCAGCGCTGTGAGGTCCGACGCGAGCGCCTGCACCGAACGCCCGAGCGCCGACACTTCGTCGTTGCCGTCGATGCGCACGCGCACTTCGGCACCACCGCGGCCGATCTTGCCGACCGAGCGCCCGACTTCGCTGACGCGCGCGGCGACCTTGCCGGCGAGCACCCAGGCGACGCCAAAGGCAGCGACGGCGACGAAGGCGCTGATCACGAGGCCGATCGTCCAACCGCGCGAGACCGCGGCGTCGTCGAGCTTGGCGCCGAGGTTCTGCACCAGGAACAGCGTCGTGGCGAGGCCGCCGACGAGGCCGGCGATGGCGCCACCGAGGGCGATGGGAACGGCCAACTTGCCGACGGGTCTGCTCGTCTTGGCTGTGCGCGCCATGCGTTGGGGAGAGGCCGGCGGGGCGTTGCCGGGTGGCGGCGCATCATGGCGAACGGCTGCCGCGCCGTCACGCCGCGAGCGCGATCCCGCGGCGGGGTTCCCAGCGGCTCACTTCGCGCCGGCGAACAGGATCGAGCGGGCCTTCCAGACGTAGTTGGCGCCCGAGACCACGGTCAGCGCCAGCGACACCCAGAAGCCCCACCGCGCCGCCCAGACGAACGTCTCGCTGCCGGCGACCATCGTCAGCAGCGCGCCGACGGTCCAGCACTGCGACACCATCTTCCACTTGCCGAGCTGGTCGGCCGGGAACGGCTTGCCGCTCGCTTCGACGACGCCGCGGATCGCGGTGACGAGGAACTCGCGGGCAATGACGACCACGACGTACCACGTGGTCAGGATCGTGGTCGCAGCCGGGAACTGCAGCAGCGTGACCAGCGAGCCGGCGATCAAGACCTTGTCGGCGAACGGGTCGGCGACGCGGCCGAACGCGGTCACCAGGTTCCACTTGCGGGCCAGATAGCCGTCGAGGAAGTCGGTGAAGGCGGCGATCAGGAAGAAGACGAACGCGATGTAGACCGTCGTCGGGTCCGGACTGTCCAAGCCGAGGCCGGAGACGGTCGTCGCGACCTCCAGGCACACGAACACCCCCACTGTCAGCACGAGGCGCAGCAGCGTGATCGTGTTCGGAAGGTTCATGCCTGCTTCTTCGCCTTGCCGCCCGCCGGCTTCTTGCCGTCGCTCTTGCCGTCCGCCGCGACCAGCGCTCCTTCCAGTTCGTAGTCGTGCGCCTTGGTGATCGTGACGTCGAGCATCGCCCCCGGCTCGGCGCAGCCCTTCGGCAGCAGCACGCGCCCGTCGACCTCCGGCGCGTCGGCCCACGTGCGCGCGACCACCCGCTTCGCCTCGGCGTCGTAGCCGTCGACGATCACCGGCAGCGTCTTGCCGACCAGCGACTCGTGGAACGAACGCATGACCGAGCGCTGCAGCTCCATCAGCTCGGCGACGCGCGCTTCCGCGACCTTGGCCGGAATCTGGTCCGGCATGTCGTACGCCGGCGTGTCCTCTTCCTGCGAGTACGGGAACACACCGAGCCGCTCGAAGCGGTAGCTGGTGACCAGTTCCTTCGCCGCCTGGAAGTCGGCCTCGGTCTCGCCCGGGAAGCCGGCGATCAGCGTGCTGCGCACGGCGATGCCGGGCACCTCGCTGCGCAGGCGGTCGAGGATGCCGCGCACTTGCTCGCCCGAGACGCCGCGCTTCATCGCCTTCAGCATCGGCGAGGCGATGTGCTGGATCGGGATGTCCAAGTACTTCACCGCCTTCGGATGCTCGCGCAGGAACGTCGTCAGCTCCGGCAGCACGGTGTGCGGGTACGCGTACATCAGCCGGATCCAGCGGATGCCCTCGACCTCGCCGAGCTGCTCGAGCAGCGTGTGGATCTGGCGCTTGCGCGTCGTGTCGAGGCCGTAGGCGGTGCTGTCCTCGGCGACGACGACGAGTTCCTGCACGCCGGCGGCGGCGAGGTTCTTCGCCTCCTCGACCAGCACGTCGATCGGCTTGCTGCGGTTCTTGCCGCGCATCTTCGGGATCGCGCAGAACGTGCAGGTGTGGTCGCAGCCTTCGCTGATGCGCAGGTAGGCGAAGCTCTTCGGCGTCAGCAGGAAGCGCTTGGTGTCGCTGCGCGGCCCCTTCGGCTTGCCGCCGTCGACCGGGGCGACCCAGCGGCGCGTGCTGCCGTTGACGATCTTGCGCACCACGGCCGGCACGCCCGAGTAGTCGGACAGGCCGAACACCGCGTCGAGTTCCTTGACGTTCTTGCGCAGGTCGTCGCCGTAGCGCTGGGCGAGGCAGCCGACGGCGATGACGCCCTTCAGGTTGCCTTCTTCCTTCAGGCGCGCGACCGACAGGATGGTGTCGATCGACTCCTGCTTGGCGGTCTCGATGAAGCCGCAGGTGTTGACGACGACGACGTCGGCGTCGGCGGGTTCCTTGACCACGACCAGGCCTTCTTCGACGACGTGCCCGAGCAGCACCTCGGAGTCGACGAGGTTGCGGGCGCAGCCCAGGCTGATCATCGACACGCGGATCGCTTCGTTCACGGCATCGCTCGCAGTCAATCGGCTCGCAGTCAGGCGACCGGGCCCACGGAGCGGCGGCCGCAGGAGGCACCGCCGGTCGGTGCGAACGGCGATGCGGGGCAGCCGGCGCTCACCCGCCGGCTTCGGAGGAGCCGGCCCGCGCGATCCGAACGGAGGCGCGGGCCGGCGACCTCGCTCAGGCCGTCTTCTGCTGGACGACCCAGACCTTGCAGTTGACCTCGACCGTCGCGTGCAGGTGCACGACGACGTCGTAGACGCCAACCTGCTTCAGCGGCTGCTCCAGGCGGACCTGCTTGTCCTCGACCGGGATGCCCTTCTCGCGCAGGGCCGCGGCGATGTTGCCCGCCGTGACCGAGCCGAACAGGTGGCCTTCGGCGCCGGCGCGGCCTTCGATCGTGACCGAGGCTTCGCCGACCTTCTGGGCCAGTTCCTTCATCGCGGCGATCCGCTGCTGCTCCTCGGCCAACGCGGCGGCGCGCGCCTGCTCGATGGCAGCGAGGTTGCTCTTCGTCACCATGACGGCGAGTCCACGCGGCAACAGGTAGTTGCGCGCGTAACCCGACTTGACCTTCACCACGTCGCCGATGCGGCCGAGGTGCTCGATGTTCTGCTTCAACAGGAGTTCCATTTCACATCCTCCCCACGAACGGCATCAGGCCGATGAGGCGAGCGCGCTTGATGGCCTCGGCCAGCATGCGCTGGTTCTGACCCGAGAAGCCGGTGCGCTTGCGCGACTGGATGCGGCCATTGGCCGACACGAACTTGGACAGGTAGGCGACGTTCTTGTAGTCGAGCGGCTCCTCGGGCATCACCTCGCGGCGACGCGCACCGAACCGGCCGAACTTGCTGCGACGACCGCCGTCGCGAGACGAGCCACCGCCCATCCCGCCGCCGCCGCCACCACCACCACCACCACCGTAATTCGAAGACATGCTCATGTTCAGGCCTCCGTCTTGGTTTCGGCCACGGCTTCAGCCTCCGGCTCCGCGGCCGCAGCAACCGGCTCCGGCTCGGGCGTCGGCGCGTCGTCCGACGGGATGGCGTTGACGTCGAAGTCGGCTTCGGGCTCGTAAGCCGCCTGCGGCACTTCGGCGCAGTCGACGAGCAGCCAGCGGAGCAGCGACTCGTTGAACTGCAGATCGCGGCGGATGGCCGCCACGGCCTGCGTGTCGACTGCGAAGTAGACCAGCAGGTAGGTGCCGCGGTGCTGGCCACTCATCGGGTAGGCCAGACGGCGTTCGTCCCAGCGACGGCTGCTGAGGATCTTGGCACCATGCTTGGTGAACTGGGCGGTGATGGCATCCTTCAGCGGCTGCCAGCCCTTGCGGACCTCCCGATTGTCGAGGAGGCACATGCATTCGTACGTGCGCGTGCGTTGCACTTTCATTCTCCCGGGCGCGAGCCCGAATCCGAGTTGTAGGTTCCCATCAGGTTCTGCAGGTCCGCGCCATCGAGCCATTCCTGCGTGCAGTCGGCAGCGCGAACCAGGACACGACCGAGAACCTCACGTTCCTCCGGGAGGAATGGCGCTAGGACGTAGTCCGGCCAGCGGGCCGGACGAATCCCTCCGGACTGGTCGCCGCCTTGCGGAGCGACCGGCCCGATACCGAGACGGAGACGGGGATAGCCATCCGTACCCAGACATTGCTGGATGGACTTGAGGCCGTTGTGGCCTCCGGCGCACCCCGACGGCCGGATGCGCATCCGGCCCAGCGGTAGGTTCAGGTCATCTACGATTACAAAGAGCGAATCCGGTGGCCGTCCCGCGGCCCGCAACAGCGGGCCGGCGACGTCGCCGGACAAATTCACGTAGGTCTGCGGCTTCGTCAGCAGGAACGAACGTCCCTTCCGACGACCCTCGCAGACCTGCGCCTTCACCTTGCCGCCGAACGTCCGCGAACCATCGTCCGCGTGGCGCTCGAGTCGACCAAAGGTGAGCCCCAGTCTCTGGGCCAGCAGGTCGAGCACCATGAACCCGACGTTGTGTCGGGTTCCGTCGTACTCGGGACCGGGGTTGCCGATCCCCAACACGATGCGGTGCCAGCCCATGGCTGCGAGTGAGAGGCGCGAGTGAGGGGCGAGCAGGCTAGGCAGCGAAGGCCATCGGGGCAAGGCCCGAATGGCTGCGACCTGGACCACGCGCCGCCTGCATCACTTCTTCTCGGCAGGCTTGGCAGCCGCCTTGGCATCCGCCGCCGGAGCCGCCTTGGCGTCCGCCGCCGGAGCCGCCGCGTCGGCCGCCGGAGCGACCTCCTGGACGACCAGCTTGGCGACGTGGCAGATCGGCATCGTCGGCGCCGACACCAGGGTCAGACCCTGCGGCAGCTTGAGTTCGCCGGCGGTGAGGTAGCCGTCGATCTCGAGCTTGCTGATGTCGTGCTCGATCGAGTCCGGGATCGCGGTCGGCAGGCAGCGGACGACGACCTTCATGTGGTCCTTCATCAGCACGCCGCCCTTGCCGACACCGACCGGGTAACCGGCCACCGCGACCTCGACTTCCGTCTCGATCGGCTTGTTCAGGTCGATGCGCTTGAAGTCGACGTGAACCGGGTGCTCGGAAGTGTTCTCCCAGGTGACTTCCTGCAGCAGCGCTGCCTGAGGCTGGCCGGAGATGTCGAGCTGGAAGACGCGGTGGTGCGACTTCACGTGCTGCTCGAGTTCCCACTCCGAGATCGAGATGGAGACGGGTTCCTTGCCATCCCCGTAGACGACGGCCGGCAGCCAGCCTTGCTGGCGGAGCTGGGCCACGCGATTGCGGCCGAGAGCGGTGCGGCGCTCAGCCTTCATGCGAACGACTTGCATTGGACTACCTCTGTGGAATCGATCGAAAGATTGGGGAGCGGGCGATCAGCGGTCGCTCGCGAACAGTTTGCTGACGCTCTCGCTGCGGTGGATCGCGTCGATCGCCCGGGCGAGCAGCTGCGCCACCGAGCAGACCTCGAGGCGCTGGATCTTCTTGTCGTGGAGCGGCACGGTGTCCGCGAACAGGATCTTCTCGACGTCGGCGCCGTTCAGGCGTTCGACGGCATTGCCGCAGAGCACGGCGTGCGTGGCGATGATGAACACCTTGCGCGCGCCCTTCTCCTTGACGATGCGGGCGGCGTCGACGATCGAGCCACCGGTCGAGACCATGTCGTCGACCAGCA
>JBILEY010000231.1:0-8280 GCA_044351865.1 Planctomycetota bacterium
ATAGCTGCGCCAGCCAGCCGGCGTGCGGCCAGGCGTCGTCGTCGAGGTAGACGATCACGTCGCCGCGCGCGGCGAGGGCGCCGTGGTTGCGCTGCACGCTGATGTGCCGCCGTTCGGCGGCGTGCACCAGTACCTCGGGGAACTCCGCGCGCACCATCGCCATCGCCGCCGTGTCGTGTGGCGCGTGCACGGTGTGGACTTCGGTCCTCGGCGCATCCGCTTCGCGCAGGTGCGTGCGCAGGCTGGCGAGGCAGCGGCGCAGGTCGACCAGCCGGTCGGACGTCACCACGACGATCGAGACCTGCGGGTCCATGGCGGCGTTCAGGCCATCGCCTTGCGCGTGACGTACATGCTGTCGACGTAGCGACCGTCGACCCAGTTGCGATCGGCCTCGATGCGTTCCTGCACGAGGCGCCGTGGGCCCTGGTGCACCGGGTGCACGACGTCGTGCAGCACCAGGTAGCCACCCGGCCGGATGCGCGGCGCCCAGTCCTCGAAGTCCTGGCGAACCGCTTCGTAGCTGTGGTCGCCGTCGAGGAACAACAGGTCGATCGGCTCGCGCCACTGCTGCGCGTGTTCGTGGCTGTAGCCGGGCTTCACGTCGACCAGTTCGCGCAGGCCCGCTTCGCGCAGGTTCGCTTCGAACGTCTGCCGCAGGGCGCCGCCGACCTGTTCGGCGCGCTGGCCGTAGGTTGGCGCGCTGGCGTCGTCGCCCGAGGCGTCGAACGGATCGATGCAGCAGAGCCGCGGGTGGAACTTGCCGGCGAGGCCGCGCGCGAGGCACACGCTGCTCTTGCCTTGCCAGCAGCCGATCTCGACGGCGAGCGGCTTCTCGTGCGGCAGCGCGCGCGACAGTTCGTACAGCGTGATCGCTTCGTCGACGCTGAGCCAGCCGTCGATCGACGCGTACGGCAGCAACGGCTTGTAGCGGAGGCCGCGCAGCAGCAGTTTGGCGCGGGTGCCGAGTCGCCATGGTTTCTTCGCCATCGCCCTTCGTATCGGCGGTTCCCGCGCAAGGATTGAGCGCGCCTTGGACCTCTTCAGGCGCCGTAGCCGCTGGCGGTGGCGAGGCCGTCGCCGAGCCGGGTCCAGCGGCCGCGCAGTTCGAAGCGCCACATCATCGCTGCGAACGTGCCGCCGCCGGCGACGAGCTGCAGCGGCAGCAGCAGCGGGCCGTCGCAGCAGAGCGTGGGCAGCGCCGTTCCTGCACCGGTCGCGATCGCGGTCACCAGCGGCAGTTGCCACAGGTCGCCGCGGGCCCGCCACAGCGCACGCGTCGTCGCGAGGCTCAGCACGGCGTAGACGCCCTGCGCCAGCACGGCGCCGCTCGCCGCCATCGAAGCACCCAGCGCCGGGTCGGCAGGCAGCACCAGCGGCAGCACGGCGAGGTTGGCGAACTGCAGCAGCGCCGGCCAGCCCAGGCTGTGCGCGTAGGCAGAGTCGCGGTGCGCCGCCAGCAGCGCGTGGCTGCACTGCCAGCCGAGGTGCTGCAGGCAGCCGCCGAGCAGCAGCAGGCACAGCGCCGGTGCGGCGGCGGCGAAGGCGGGGCCGTTCAGCGTGGCCAGCGCGTTCGCGGCAGCGGCGCCGCCCGCGAGCATCGGCATCGTCACCAGCAGCGTCGAACGGATCGCCGTGCCGAGCGTGCGCGCCGGATCGCCGTCGGCGCCGGCGTGCAGCAGGTGCGGCAACAGCAGCCGCGCGAGTTGTGCCGACGGCATCAACGCTGCGGCGGCGAAACGCACGCCGACCGCGTAGTAGCCGGCGGCCGCTTCGCCCAGCACCTGCGCCACCATCCACACGTCGCCGATCGTCAGCAGTTCGTGCGCGGTGTGGGCCGTGGCCACGCGCCGGTCGCGCGGCACCTGCACGGCCGCCAGTCCGCCGTCGGGCATCGCCACGATCGCGCGCATCGCGCCGAGCGCGTAGAGGCTCCGCGCCACCAGCGCGATCGCCGCCAGCGTGTCGAGACGCAGGCCGGGCAGGGTCGCCCAGGCCGCGATGCCGACCAGCTGCAGGCATGCGGTCGCGGTCTCGAGGTGCACTTCGCGGCGCGTTCGCCCCGAGGTGTCGAGCAGCGCCTTCATGTCGAACGCCGCCGGCAGCACCTGCAGCAGGCACAGCGTCCAGAACCATGGATCCTGCGTGCGCAGGAACACGAACGCCGTCGCCGCCGTCGTCAGCAGCATCGCCGTCGCCAGCCGGCGGCGCACCGCCTGCAGCAGCAGCGAACGCGCGGCGCCGGGGCTGGCTGCCATCGTGCGCGCGGTCAGGCTGCGCACGCCAGCGCCGGCGAACACCGTCAGCACCGCGGCGAACGCCTGGCCCTGCGCGAAACGGCCGAGCCCGTCGACGCCGAGGGCGCGGCCGATCAGCACGAAGCCGAGCAGCTGGCAGAGACGCTGCACGAGCACACCGGCGCCGAGCACGACGAGCGTTCTGCGGACGGTGTGCTTCACGTCGGTGTCATCGGCAGTTCGGCCCCCCGTGGTTCAGTGGCTGCGGCCCGGCGCCGCCAGCGGCCAGCCGGGGCCGTTGCGATAGCGCAATGGCGCTTCGTCGGCGCGGTGGCTCAGGCGCGCTTCGATCGCCTGCACGAAGCCGAGCACGCCGTTGTGGTCGGGATGGGTCGGCGAGCACCACAGGTGGCCGTGGCCGAACAACCACGTCAGGAAGCGCGCGCGCAGCGTCGGGTGGTCGCGTTGCAGGGCGCGGTGCAGCGCCTGCGGCAGTTCCTCGAGGCGGCAGCGCGTGGTCACGCCGGGCAGTCCGTACAAAGCTCGCCCGAAGTGCACGACCGGTGTGCCGGCGAGCAGGGCCACCGCCGCCAGCGGGTGGTTGACAGTGATGGTCGCGGCGGCGGCGGCGACGACGTCGACGGCCGCGCCTGCTGGCGCGTGCAGGCAACCCGTCGCGGCGAGTGTCGCAGCGGTGGTGTCGCCGACGGCGACGACCCGCAGCGCGGGGTCGATCGCCGCTGCTGCGGCGCGGACGGCGCCGAGCATGGCGCTGGCGCTCGGGGCGCGTTCGGCGTCGAGCCGCAGCCGCTCGTCCGCTGGCGACTGCAGCAGCACGGCGACGTACGGCGTCTTCGGCGGCGGCGCGAACTGCGGCGTCAGCGCCGGCAGCGGCAGCTGCTCGGCCCGTCGCGCGATCGCGAGGCCGTGCCCTGCTGCGGTCAGCCCGAGGTCGCGTGCGACGCGCATCGCCGCCGCCAGCCGCGCGCCGAGCGGGGGCACGACGATCGGCGCCGGTGGCAGGGCGAACGGCGGCGTGCGGGCGAGCGCGTTCGCGAGGCATGCTGCGAGCAACTGCGGTTCGGCCTGCACCACGCGGTAGTCGAGGGCGCTGCGGTGGCTGGCGGCGGCATCGCCGTCGACGCCGCGTTCGTCGCACTGCAGCGTGTGCGGCAGCAGTCCGGGCCCGGTCCACAGCACCCGCACGCCGTGTCGCCGCGCCACGAACTGCAGCAAGGTCGCCATTGGACCGCGCCGCGCATGCAGCAGCAGCAGGTCGGCGGCGGCGTGTGCGAACCACGTCTCGGCCGCGGCGAAGGCGCGGGCGAGCCAGCGGCGCGCTCTGCGCGGCATGCCCGCAGGCAGACCCAGCAGTGCAGCGATGTCGATGTCCGCGCCGTCCGATCCATCGGAAGCGCACAGCAGCATCGCCGGTGTCAGGTTGGATGCGCAGAACGCATGCTCCGCGGCATCGAGGCACATGGTGGTCGTGCGGTGGCTCCGCTGCCGCAGCTCCCGCTGCAGTCGTTCGTGCAGCACGAACGCGTCGACCGGCGGCGCTCCGAACACGATGTGGCCCATGCGATGGAACGCTCCGATCGACGCGGTCGGCCTCGTCGCTTGATCTTCGCTGGGATGCGGTTGACCGAAGTCGCAACCTCGCAGGGCCTGCGTGCACTCGCGCCAGCCGCAGCTAGACTCCTCCGCCCCTGCCTGCGCCAACAAGGCGCCAACCTGCCTCGAGGATGTTGTTCATGTTGCGTTCCGTTCTGCTCACCGCCGCGGTGACGTCTTTGTTCGCGTCCGCGGCCCTGGCTCAGACCGTTCCCACCGGCTTCGTCATCGACACCCTGATCAGCACCGGCCTGCAATCGCCCAACGACATCGCCTTCCTGGCCGATGGGCGCGTGCTGCTCTGCAACAAGGCTGGTGCCATCATGGTCTACGCCGGTGGCGCGCCGGTGACGATCGGCACCGTAGCCAACGTGCAGGGCGGTACGACGGACTCGGAGCGCGGCTTGCTGAGCGTTGTCGCCGACCCGAACTTCGCCACCAACGGCTACATCTACGTCTGGTACGCGAGCACGGCGGATGCGTTCATGCATCTCGATCGCTTCACGTGCACGGGCGACCTCAACAACCCGACCAGCACGAACCTGACGTTCGCGGCCGCCAGCCGCCGCGTGATCCTCGCCAACCCGCCGGACAGCGCGTTCAACCACAACGGTGGTTCGCTGCGTTTCGGACCCGATGGCATGCTCTACCTGTCGATCGGTGACGACGCCAACTCGTGCAGTGCGCAGAGCACGACGTCGCAGGCGGGCTGCATGATGCGCATGAACGTGAGCACGGTGCCGGCCGGCGGCAGCACCACGGCGCCGACGTTCTCGTCGCTCGACCCTGGCAACAACCCGCTGAGCGCCAACAGCGACGTCAGCCAGCTGGTGATCGCGCACGGCCTGCGCAACCCGGTTCGCTTTAACATCGATCCGGTCACCGGCAACCTCTACATCGCCGACGTCGGCCAGAATGCGGTCGAAGAAGTCGACGAGTACGTCTATCCGGCCGTCGGCTCGCTGCCGTTGGTCAACTACGGCTGGCCGTGGCGCGAAGGCAACAACACCTTCAACGGTTGCGGTGGCACCGCGCCGAGCTCGGTGGCGCCGATCGTCGCCATCCCGCAGGCCGGTAGCTGGCTCTCGGTGATGTCCGGGCCGCGCTACCGCAATCTCGGCGGCCAGTTCCAGTTCGGCGCCAGCTACGAAGGCAGCGTCTTCTACCTCGACTACTTCTCGGGCGAGCTGCGTCGCCTGGTGAACACCGGCTCGTGGGTGACGGCGCCGCAGGTGCCCGGTCAGCCCAGCGCCACCAACTGGGGCACCGGCTTCACCGGCACCGTCGGCATCCAGCAGGGCCCGGACGGCGGCCTTTGGTTCGTCCAGCACCCGACGACCTACGCCAACAGCGGCGGCACCCTGAAGCGCCTCCGCCCGCTCGGCCCGACCAACAGCGTGCAGGCCATCAGTGGTGGCAGCCAGGTCGGCGTCTCCGGCGAAGCGTTCCCCACGCCGCTGATCGCGCGCGTGTTCGACACCAACGGCAACCCGCTGCCCGGCGGCACGATCAACTTCACGGTCGTCGGCGCCGGCGCGCTGTCGACGACCAACCCGGTCATCGCCGACGCCAACGGCTTCGCGCAGACCTCGGTGAACGCCACCGGCGGCGGTGCGATCACGGTGACGGCGGCGACGCCGAACTCGCAGACGAGCGGCACGTTTTCGCTGTTCGCACGCCGCCTCACGGTGACGCCGGCGGGCAACCTGGTGATCGTCTCGGTCACCAATACCACCACGGCGGTTCCGGCCAACGTGCCGTACGTGACGCTGGTGTCGTTCCCCGGCTCGCCGACGCTGCCGACGATTCTCGGCCCGATCTGCACCGATCCGGGCTACGCGCTGACGGTGATCCTCGAGGACGGCACCGGTGTCTTCGGTGGCACGTCGTTCTCGGGCTCGGGCGGCATCGGCAACCCGAACAAGTCCTGGCTCTACACGATCCCGGCCGGCCTGCTCACCGGCCAGCTGATGAAGTTCCAGGCGATCGGCTTCGACTCGGTCACCGGCTGGTTCCGCACGAACTGCGAGACGCGCCAGTTCTGACTTTGGTTGCCCACCGGGCAACCAAAGTCAGGTCTCTCCAGTACGCCGCGACGCGGGATCCATCTGCGGCGAGGGGGCACCGTCGGCCCCGCTGCGGCGTGGCGAGTGGTGCCGCTCCGGACGGCCCCCGAAGTCAGGCCATCCGCGAAAGGCCCAAAGCAGTTCCAGGCGCGCCGCGGCGGCGGTGCGATGGGCGGGCCGCGCGCCGTGTCGGACTTGGCCGTGCTCGCCCTTGACCGACCGCGGGGTGCTCAGCAGAATCCTCGCCCCCTTTCCCTCCCCCGATCCCCTTCTGTCGTCGATGTCGCGTCCCCTGGCGGTGATCTGCCTGGCAGCCGGCCTCGGCAAGCGCACGAAAGTCAGCTTGCCGAAGGTGCTGCTGCCATTGTGCGGGCGCACGTTGGCGGCATCGGCGCTGCACGCGGTGCTGCCGCTGCAGCCGGCGCGCACGGTGGTGGTGCTGCACCATCAGAAAGACAAGGTGCAGAAGGCGCTGCTGGACAGCGTAGGAGTCCACTTCCCGAGGCTCGAGTTCGTCGACCAGGGCGCGCCGAAGGGCACGGGCCACGCGGTGCAGGTGGCGATGCAGGCGCTGCAGGGCTTCGTCGGCGACGTTCTGGTCGTCTACGGCGACTGCCCGCTGATCACGCCGGAGACGCTGCGCGAACTGTGCGAGCTGCGTGGCGACGCGCCGTGCAGCGTGCTCACGGCGCATCCCGAGGACCCGACTGGACTCGGCCGCATCCTGCGCGACGACGACGGCCGCTTCGTAGGCATCCGCGAGCATCGCGACTGCTCGCCGGACGAACTGCAGATCGACGAGATCAACGCCGGCTTCTACTGCTTCGACAGCGAGGCGCTGCGGCCGGCCCTGCAGAACCTGCAGCCGAACAATGCGCAGGGCGAGCTCTACCTGACCGACGCGGTGGCGTCGTTCGTGCAGAAGGGCCGCGAGGTGCCGACGCTCGAGGCCGCCGACCCGACCGAGATCACCGGCGTCAACTCGCTGGCCGACCTCGCCATCGCCCGCCAGCTGATGCAGGAGCGCATCCTGATCGAGCACCTGCAGAACGGCGTGATGATCCTCGATCCGGCGACCACGTGGATCGACCACGACGTGCGCATCGGCGCCGACACGAAGATCCTGCCGTGCACGGTCATCGGCACCGGCTGCACGATCGGCAGTCACTGCGAAGTCGGCCCGTTCGCGCACCTGCGCGCCGGCACCGTGCTCGAGGACGGCGCCGAGATCGGCAACTTCGTCGAGGCCAAGAAGACCCGCATGGGGGCCGGGGCGAAGGCCAAGCACCTGACCTACCTCGGCGACGCCGTGATCGGCCCGAAGGCCAACATCGGCGCTGGCACCATCACCGCCAACTACGACGGCGTGCACAAGCACGAGACGAAGATCGGCGCGCGCGCCTTCATCGGCAGCGGTTCGGTTATCGTCGCGCCGAGCACGGTCGGTGACGACGCGATGACCGGCGCTGGCGCGATCGTGAAGCGCGGCAGCCAGATCGGCGCCGGCGAAGTCTGGGTCGGCGTGCCGGCGAAGCTGCTGAAGCAGCGCGAACTGCCGCCGGCGAAGGCGAGCAAGGAGAAGGCATGAGGACGCGCGGCGATCGTCTGCGGGTGTTCACCGGCACGGCCCATCCGCGGCTGGCGCAGGACATCTGTTCCTACATGGGGGTGCCGCTCGGTGCGGCGTCGCTGGCGCGCTTCCCCGACGGCGAGATCAATCTGAAGGTCGAGTGCGACGTGCGCGGCGCCGACGTGTTCGTCGTGCAGCCGACCTGCCCGAACGTGCACGAGCACCTGTTCGAGCTGCTGTCGTTCGCCGACTGCCTGCGCCGCGCCTCCGCCGACCGCATCACGGCGGTGATCCCGTACTTCGGTTACGCCCGCAAGGACCGCAAGGACGAGGGGCGCGTGCCGATCAACGCCAAGCTGGTCGCCAACCTGCTGGTGACCGCCGGCTACGACCGCGTCGTCGCCGTCGACCTGCACGCGGCGCAGATCCAGGGCTTCTTCGACATCCCCGTCGACCACCTCTACGCGCGGCCGGTGATGATCGATCGCGTGCGGCAGCTCGACACCAAGGACGTCATGGTCGTGTCGCCGGACATCGGCGGCACCAAGCTCGCGCGCGCCTACGCCAAGGACCTCGGCTGCGATCTCGCGATCATCGACAAGCGCCGCATCAGCGGCGAACAGACGGTGATCGAGCACGTGATCGGCGACGTCAAGAACCGCGACGTGCTGCTGGTCGACGACATGGTCTCGACCGGTGGCTCGATCGTCGACGCCGCCCGCATCGTCAAGGAGAAGGGCGCGCGCAAGGTGTTCATCATCGCCACGCACGCCGTGCTCTGCGGCAATGCCGTCGA
>JBILEY010000232.1:0-8258 GCA_044351865.1 Planctomycetota bacterium
GGCCGGCAGCTTGTGCCACGGCGTGTCGACGTCGAAGCCGAACGCGCGGCCGACCTCGGCCAGGTGTTCGATCGTGAGCCGCCCGTAGACGAGGCGCCCATCGTCGGTGAACACGTGCAGCGCGCCTTCGCGCAGCGACTTGCTCGCGTCCTTGACCAGCAGCTCCGGTGCAAAGCCGAAGGTCTCGCCGAGGCCGTCGCAGGTCGGGCAGGCGCCGATCGGGCTGTTGAACGAGAACAGCCGCGGCTCGAGCTCCGGCAGAGCACCGTGGCCGTTCGGGCAACTGCGCAGCGTCGAGAACAACCGGTACTGGTCGTCGCCGAACACCAGCGCGCACGAGCCTTCGCCGAGCTGCACCGCCTGCTCGACCGCCTCGGCCAGGCGGCTGCGTTCCCCCGCGTCGATGGTCAGGCGATCGATGACCAGTTCGATCGTGTGGTACGCGTAGCGCTGCAGCTGGATGTCCTCGTCCAACCGCCGCACGACGCCGTCGATGCGCGCGCGCACGAAGCCCTTCTGCGCCCACTCGGCGAGTTCCTTCCGGTACTCGCCCTTCCTCTCGCGCACGACCGGCGCCAGCACCATCGCCGCGACACCGCCGTGGTCGGCGAGGATGGCGTCGACGACCTTGTCCGGCGACCACGCCTCGATCGCCGCCCCGCACTCGGGGCAGCTCGGCGTGCCAAGCCGCGACCACAACAGGCGCAGGAAGTCGCTGACCTCGGTCAGCGTGCCGACCGTCGACCGCGCACTGTGGCTGCCCTGCTTCTGGTCGATCGACACCGTCGGCGACAGGCCCTCGACCAGGTCGACCTTCGGCTTCTCCATGCGGCCGAGGAACTGGCGCGCGTAGGAGCTCAGGCTCTCCAGGAACCGGCGCTGCCCTTCCTGGTAGATCGTGTGGTAGGCGAGGCTCGACTTGCCGGAGCCCGACACGCCAGTGAACGTGGTCAGGGTGTCGCGCGGGAACGCGAGGTCGACCCCCTTCAGGTTGTGCTCACGCGCCCCCTTGACCACCACATAGGCTGCTTGGCTGCCACCCTGGGCAGGGCTCGGTTGCGGCCCTTCCGGGGCTCCCGATGGGGTCTGTGACGAGTTGGTGGCCAAGCGACGAACCCCGCAGCATACCGACGGTACCGGCGATGCAAAGCCGGCGCCGCGGGTTCGCCCCCGCCGCCGCGAGGTGGAACTGCCGGTGCCACCGCCTACGTTTTGGCAATGGCCGCGAACCGAGACGACGACCCCGACGACGACGACGACCTGCCCGCCGAAGAGCTGGACCTGCTGGTCGTGCTGAAGCTCAGCAACCGCCAGATGGGCACCAACCAGGAACGGCAGGAGATCGAGGCGTTCGCCGACGAGCTGGCGGCCGCGATCGAAGCCGAGGGCGTCGGGGAGTACGACGGCGACGAGCTCGGCGGCGGCGAGTGCACGCTGTTCTTCTGCGGGCCCGACCTCGACAAGCTGCAGGCGGTGCTGCGGCCGCTGCTGAAGCGTTCGCCGCTGTGCCGCGGCGCGATGCTGGTGCGCATGGTCGACGACGGCACGGGTGAGTTCACGCCGCAGCGCACGCCGGTGTGAAGCGGCTGGCTTGGTGACTGTTCGCTCGGTGCGGATGGGCCTCGCGATGGCGAGCATGTGCGGAGTCGGTGCGTGGCTCGTGCTGGCGAAGGGGAACACGATCGCGCCGGCGATCGATGCTGGCTCGTCGACAGCGGCTCCGACTGCGGCTGCTTCGCCTGCCGACGCCGACGTCGCGCCCCACGTGCAGCCTGGCCGGGAACTGGCGCCGACTCAGGAGTTGGCGTCGAGGTCCGTTGGTGAGTCCGCGGACGAGGACCTGTACGAGGAACTGATGACGCTGTTCTCCATGGAGGACAGGAAGGTCTACGAGTTGCTGCGCCAACGCTTCGCCATCGACGTCACGGGTACAGCTCGGATGTGCCAGCTCGTGGTGGCCGAGTTCTTCGGCGTTGAAGTCATCTCGTTCGACGAGGCGTTCTTGGGTGCCGCTTTCGCCGCATGGCTCGACACCACCAACTCGCCGACCGATGTGCTCGCGGCTGTGCTGGCCCTGGTGCCAGAGCACTGCGACGACCGCCGTGGCGGCCCACTCTCCCCGACCGCGCAAAGCCTGGCGAAACGCAGCGAGCGCCTGCCACCGCAGCCCGATGGGCAACAGCGCGCCTTGGTCCACGCACTGGTCTCCGCAGCCGATCACCATGGCCATCGAGAAGGCCACGGGATCCTGGTGGCCAGAGCGTTGGGACTCGCGATCGACCACGACCCCATGACGCAAGCCGCGCTGACGCGCCTTGCGCGCTCCCCCGTTCAACGGGTCCGAGAGGTCGCTTGGGACGAGTTGGCTGCCGAGCTGCCGCCGGCCGCACTCCTGGCGGTGATCGACGAGCCATTGCCCTGGATCCACGACAAACGAGACGACCACGACGTGAAGCGGATGAGCGCGGTGCTCGCTTCGGTCCGCAACGCCCCAGAGCAACGCGGAATCGTTCATCGTTGGATCGGTGCGCGCCTCGAGGACCTTGCTCGACAGTGCCGAGGGGACGCCGATCCGCAAACGGACAAAGCCAGGGCCCAATGGATCTTCCTCCTTGGCCGCAATCTCACGGACGAGGACGTGAAGGCACTGCAACCTGAACTGCAGGTCCTCGCAGACGGTAAGGGCCAACTGGCGAACTGCGCTCGTCGCCTGCTGACGCCGCGCTGACCGCACTCGTCCCGGGGCCCTACGGCGCATTCATGCGCCCCAAACGCTGTCACATCGAGCACGCCCGGACACTCGAGCTACTCGACGAGAATCGCAACCTCCTTCACAGCACCCACCGTCGCCTGAGGATTCGCCAGCAAGAGCGCGACGTCTGACAACACACCGAGAGCGATGGCGAACTCGGCAGCGTCTGCGTTCGCCATCCGCTCCGTACCTTGCCAGACGATTGCGATTCGCTGGGCCTCACAACCAAGGAGTCCTTCCCACAGCGAGTCCGCGAGCGCATCCCACTTCGACGAACCAACCAAGGGAGGATCCAGCGGCAACGTGGATCGAACAGCCCCAAAGAACTCTGCACGATCCCCGATGCCGGATGTCGGCAGCACGAACACCCTGAAACCCAATCGCTCTGCGGCCAGTCGCACCCGATCAGCATCGAGTGGCCCAGTCCTCTGTAGTCCCAGCCGAATGTCCATGTCTACTGCGTGACGCCGCCTCCCTACCCGTCGTTCTCGCCCTCAACTGCCCGGAGCCGTCGGCACAGCCCCTTCCGGGAACCGCCGGATCACCTCGATCTCGCCCACGATGTTGCGGTTGAACTCCGGCAGGTCCTCCGCCGGTACCCACAGCTCCTCGTGCTCGGCCCCAGCGACCACGTGCCGCTGGTACCGCGCGACGAACGCCGCGTCGACCGCGACCCGCGTCACGAACCCCGCCCCGCTCTCCTTGACGTTCCAGTCGCGCGCGATCTGCACCGCGTACGCCTCGTTGGTCACCGGATAGAAGATCGGTTGCCCCGGCAGCCGCGGCGGGAACGCGCGATTGCCCGACTGTTCGATCAGCGCCATCTCCTGCGGCCCGACCGGGCGGAACAGCGTCACCGTCGTCCGCGGCGAAGCGACGCTGGTGCGCGCCGCCAGCTTGTGCAGCAGTTCGCCGTGCAGCAGGCCGTTGCTGGCGACGACCTGCTGGCCGAACAGCCAGTTCTCGCCCCCTTGCCAGTCGGTGACGAGGCCGCCCGCTTCGCGCACCAGCACCGAACCGGCGGCGGTGTCATAGGGAGCGAGATACAGCTCCCAGTAGCCATCGAACACGCCGGCGGCGACGTAGCAGAGATCGAGTTCGGCCGAACCCAGCCGCCGCAGGTCGCGGCAATGCGGCAGGATCGCGGCGACGTGGCCGCTGTTGTCGTCGCGCCCCGGTTCGTTGCGCACGTAGCTGAAGCCCGTGGCCAGCAGCGCGTCGGCGAACGCCGCCGTCGTCGAGACCTTGAGTACCTGTTCGCGCCCGTCGGCGAACAGACGGCGCGCACCGCGGCCGCGTGCGCCGACGAACGTCTCGCCGAGGGCGGGCGCGTGCACGACGCCGACGACCGGGACGCCGCGGTGCGCGAGCGCGATGGCGACGGCGAAGTGCGGCAGCCCGTGCACGAAGTTGGTGGTGCCGTCGAGCGGGTCGACGATCCACACCCATTCCGCGTCCTTGCTGGCGACCCCCTGCGTCGTCAGCACCCCTTCTTCGGCGAGCACCCCGTGTTCGGGGAACGCAGCCATGAGTCCACCGACGACGATCTGCTCGGCGGCGCGGTCGGCGGCGGTCACCAGTTCGCGCCGCTGCCCCTTGCTCTCGGCGTGCACCGTCGCCTGCTGGCGATGGCGCATCAGTTCGCGGCCGGCCACCAGCGCCAGACGCTGCGCTTCGCCGAGGAACTTGCCGAGGTCCGGCATCAGCGGGCGTCCAGCGTGTCGATGGCGCGCACGATCTGCTCCTGCAGCTGCTTCAGGTCCTTGTTCAACCCGTCGACCTTCGGGTCGTAGTTCATCAGGATCGAGAACCACCGCACGCGCCCGTCCTTGCCTTCGACCAGGCCCGACAGCGCCGAGGCGCCGCGGATCCAGCCGGTCTTCGCACGCACGCGGCCGACGAGGTCGGTGCCGACGAAGCGGTCGGTGAGCGTACCACTCTGGCCGGCGACCGGCAGGCAGGCGCGCAGCACCGGCCCGGCCTTGCCGCGGCTCGCTTGCACCATCGCCACCACCAGCAGGCCCGGCGTGAGTCGGTTCTGCTTCGACAGGCCCGAGCCGTCGGCGAACACCGCGGCGTCGGGCACCTGGCCCAGCAGCTGTTGCAGTTCCTTCTGCAGTGCGGCGGTGCCGCCGGCGAGGCTGCCGTCGCCGCGCTGGTGGCCGAGCACGCGCAGGCACTGTTCGGCGTCGAAGTTCGACGAGTCCTCGAGCATGCGCAGCACCGCCTGCTTCAGGTCGCTGCGGTGGCGGTGCACGACGCGGTCGGCGAGGTCGGTCGGGCGGCCAACGACGAGGCCGGCGTCGGTCAGCGCCTTCTCGAGCGCCAGGCGATACCACTGCTGCGGGTCGGACATCGCCGTCCGGATCTCGACCGGCGTGCTGCGGCGCGGAAAGCGGCCGGTGACGCGAACGGAGCCGTCGCCGCCGTCGATGGCGCCGTAGACGACGTTCTTCTTGCCGTCCTGCATCGTCACCTGGTTGCGCAAGGCGATCGCGGCGACCGGCGCCACCAGGTCGACGTCGGCCCGCTCGCCGGCGGCCGGCTGCAGCCGCAGCCAGAACACGCCCTGCTCGAGCACGAACGGGCCGGTCGGCGCACAGTAGTAGGTGTGCAGCTGGTCCTGCGGCCACGTCGCCGGGCGCGTGGGTCCGGTGAAGTCGCCGGCGATCAGGTCGATGCCGCCGACCGACGTGGCCCCCGCCTGCTGCAGCGCGCGCGCCACTCCGGCGAAGACGTCGGCCGGAGCGTGCGCGGTGTCGCGGATCCAGTTCGGATCGCCGCTGGCGGTGACGACGAGGCGGCCGTTCCGCAGCGCGAACTCGGTGACGAACTCGAAGTCGGAGCCGAGGCCGGACAGCACGGCGGCGGCGGTCAGCACCTTCATGTTGCTCGCCGGCGCGAACGCTTCGCCGCTGCGGTGCCGGTAGAGCACCTTGCCGTCGCCGTCGACGACCGCGACGCCGGTGCGCGCACCGAGCGCCTCGGCGGCTTCGACCGCACGCGCGAGACCCTGGGCCGGCAGCGCCGTGACGCCACCGACACCGATGCCGAACGAGACCACGATCGCCGCCGCCCACCGCATGCCCGCTTGTTAGCGGAATCGCCGTGCCATCGCCAGTGCGCGCGTGTCCCGCTACCGTGTCGCGATGCTCGTTTCGGCCCTCGTCCCGGTCCTCGCTTCGTTCGCTTGCGTGCCGCAGCAGCCGGCCGCAGCAGCCGCTCCTGCCCTGGCGCCGATCCGCGCCGCGGTGATCACCGGCGAGAACAACCACGACTGGCCGTGGACCTCGCGCGAGATCGCGTCGGCGCTGCGCGAGACCGGGAGGTTCGAGGTCGAGATCGTCGAGCAGCCGGCGAAGTGGCTGGCCGACGCCCCAGCGCGCGCGCAGCGCGGCGAACTGCACGTGCTGGTGCTCGACTACAACGGCCCGCGCTGGGGCGACGCGGCCGAGCGCGGCTTCGTCGACGCGGTCGCCGCCGGCTGCGGCGTCAGCGTGTTGCACGCGGCGAACAACGCGTTCCCCGGCTGGGCCGACTACGAACGCATGGTCGGCCTGCTGTGGCGCGAGGGCACCGGGCACGGCTCGTTCCATCCGTTCGACGTCGTCGTCGTCGATCCGCACCATCCGATCACGATGGGCATGGCCGACCTGCGCCTGCATCCCGACGAGCTCTACCATCGCCTGGTGCCGGCCAAGGGCGCCGACTACCGCGTGCTGCTGAGCGCCTTCAGCAAGACCGAGACCGGCGGCACCGGCCGCCACGAGCCGATGGGCCTGGTGGCGCAGCACGGCAAGGGCCGCATCTTCCACACGCCGCTCGGCCACGTCTGGACCAACACGCCGCAGAGCCGCGCCAGCTGGGCCGATCCGCAGCTGCGCCGCTTCGTCGCGCGCGGCACCGAGTGGGCCGCGACCGGCGCGGTGACGCTGGCGCCCGAACCGCTGAACACGCTGTCCGCGCAGGAAGCCGCCGAAGGCTTCCGCCTGTTGTTCGACGGCAAGGCGATCACCGAGTGGCGCGCCTACCGCGGCCAGGGCCTGCCCGAGCAGGGCTGGTCGGTGCAGGACGCGGCGATCGTGCACAAGGCCGGCGGCGGCGGCGGCGACCTGGTCAGCACCGCGCAGTTCGGCGACTTCGACTTCCGCTTCCGCTTCCGCATCGCCGCGAACGGCAACAGCGGCGTCATGTGGCACGTCACCGAGGCCAACGACACGACCTACATGTCGGGCCCGGAGTACCAGGTGCTCGACGACCTCGGCAGCAAGCCGAGCAAGAAGCACGGGGTCGGTGCGCTCTACGACCTGGTGGCGCCGAACGCGCCGCGGGTGCTGCCGGCCGGGCAGTGGAACGACGGCCGCATCGTCGTGCACAAAGGCCGCCTGCAGCACTGGCTGAACGGGGCGCTCGTCGTCGACGCACCGTGCGCCGGCGACGAGTGGCTGGCGATGATCAAGGCCAGCAAGTTCCGCGACTGGCCGTTCGGCACGGCCGCACGCGGCCACCTGGCGCTGCAGGACCACGGCGACGAGGTCGCGTTCCGCGATCTGCGCATCAAGGAGCTGTGATGAAGGAACAGCGCCTGCTGCTGGTCGAAGACGACGACAGCCTGCGGCTGGTGCTGACGCGCGAACTGCGCCGCATGGGGTTTGGCGTCGTCGCCCACCCGCGCGGCGACGGCGTGCCGCCGCTGCTGCGGCAGCACGAGTTCGACGCCGTCGTGCTCGACCTCAACCTGCCGGGCACGCCCGGCATGGAGGTGCTGGCGCAGATCACAGCGCACGACGCCGAACTGCCGGTCGTCGTCTGCACCGGCCACGGCTCGGTGGCGCTGGCGGTCACCGCGATGCAGCGCGGCGCGTTCGACTTCCTGACCAAGCCGGTCGACCTCGACACGCTGGAAGCAACGATCCGTCGCGCCCTGCAGCACGGCAGCCTGCTGCGCGAGAACCAGCGGCTGCGCCGCGCCGCCGCGCTGGCAGGTGCCGGCGCGCTCGTCGTCGCCGCCCCGAGCCAGAAGGCACAGCGCCTCGACCAGCAGATCGCGCGCATCGCCGCGTCCACCGAGGGCGTGCTGATCACCGGCGAGAGCGGCACCGGCAAGGAACTGGTGGCGCGCCGCCTGCACGCCGGCTCGGCCCGCCACGCCGAGCCGTTCGTCGTCGTGCACTGCGGCGCGATCCCGCGGCAGCTGGTCGAGAGCGAACTGTTCGGCCACGTGAAGGGCGCCTTCACCGGCGCCGAGCAGCGGCGGCCCGGCCTGTTCGAAGCCGCCGACGGCGGCACGCTGTTCCTCGACGAAGTCGGCGAACTGCCGCTCGAAGTGCAGCCGGCCCTGCTGCGCGCCGTGCAGTTCGGCGAGATCCGGCCGGTCGGCAGCGACGCCGTGCGCACGGTCTCGGTGCGCATCCTCGCCGCCACCCACCGCGACCTGCGCGCCAAGGTCGCGGACCAGAGCTTCCGCGAGGACCTGTTCTACCGGCTCGCGGTGCTCGAACTGCAC
>JBILEY010000234.1:0-8237 GCA_044351865.1 Planctomycetota bacterium
CAGCGCTTCCTCGAGGGCCAGCACGTCGACGCCGCTCGTCGGCGTCGCCTGTTCGGGCGCTTCGTCGAGCGAGACACGCGGGCCGCCGCCGCCGCGCTTCTGCGCCTTGTGGGCCTCGGCGTGGTTCACCAGCACGTGCCGGATCGCGCGTGCCGCCGTCGCCAGGAAGTGGTCGCGTTCGCGCCACGGCCGCTCGCCGCCGCGCGACAACGCCACGTAGGCCTCGTGCACGATCGCCGTCGCCTGCAGCGTGTGCCACGGTCGCTCGCGCCGCAGGTAGCCCTGCGCCAGCGCGTGCAGTTCCTGGTAGAGCAGGCGGAACAGCGCCGACGTGTTCGCGTCGTCCGGCCTGTCGGGACCGTCAGGGGTGCCGGTCGGGTTGTTCGGTTCGTCTGCGGACGGAGGCATCGGCGGCGGGCGGAGCGTTCGTGCGGAGCGCAGCAGGATATCCGTCGAACCGCGTGCGCGCGCCGCGCTCACGCATCGGCCGGACTTGGAGGTCTATCTCGATCGACGCGTCAGGTTGCAGGATCGGGAGCCGTCACCAGGGTCGGCGTGGGCGGCAGGGCGAAGGCCTTGCCATCGCGCGGTCGCACACGGGCGGTGGGGCGAGGCCAATGGTCGGGCGGGGTCGGCATCGGACTCAGCGCACGTCCCGTTCGCCGTTGAGCTCCGCGTCGACCTCCTCGCCGACCGCGTTGACGAACTCGATCGTGGCCTGTAGCCGCGCCGTCGCCTGTTCCTGCGCCAGCGTGCCGGCGGCGAGGCCAGTGGCGTCGAACGAGGCCCCGAAGCGGATCGACCACGAGCGCTCGCTTTCGAACAGGTAGAACGAGCCGAGCTTCTTGACCTTGCCGAACACCTTCTGCATCAGCGCCGCGTCCGGCGGCGCCTCGCCGACCCACACCGTCGTGTAGACGGTGTGCACGACGAGGTCGAGCGGCCGGTTCGCCGCCGTGGCGACGAACACGATCTGCTTGCGACCCTTCGCGTGCTCGTAGGTCAGCTGGTAGCTGCGCCCGCTCGGCGTCTTCTCGAAGTTCAGCTTCGTCGCCTGCAGCGTGCGCAGCAGACGCTCGCCGTTCTGGGCGGAATCGGGATCCTGCGGCAGCACCAGCAGCGCCGCCGCGAGCAGCGTGGGAACGACGACGAACGGGTTCACAGTGTGTCCTCCGCGCCGGGGTTCAGTTCGCGCTCGAGCGTGTCGGCGGCGTCCTGGGCCAGATCGCAGTACTTGGCGAGGTCCTTCGGCGCGATGTCGACGGCCGCGGCGACGCGGAAGCGGATGCGCCAGTTCGCTTGCTCCTTGCCCGGTGGCTCGAGCACGAGGCCGCCGAGGCCGTAGCGCCGCACGAACGCCTTCTGCAGCAACTCGGCGCTCGGAGGCTCCGGCCGGTCGTAGGCGAGCGACCAGATCTCCTGCACGGCGATCGCCTGGTAGCGCTCGACCTGCTTGCGCACGTAGACCTTCTGCGAGCGTCCGGTCTCGGCGTTCGCGTAGCGCAGCTCGTGGAACTGGCCGAGGTCCTCGCTGCGCAGGCCGGCGAGGCGGAGCACGGTGCCGAGCGGATCCTGCGGATCGGCCTTCTTCTGCACCGCCGCGGCGAGCAGCGCCAGCAGTTCGTCGTTGCCGATCTCGCGCGCGACGTCGAGCGCCGACTGCGGCCGGCGCAGCGGCGCTTCCCAGACCTTGCCGGGATCGACGCCGGCGGCCAGCAGCAGCTCGATCGCCTCGCGGTTGCCGGCGCGCAAGGCGGCGACCAGCGGCGTCTCGTGCGAGAAGCCGGGCTCCTGTTCGGCCGGGCAACCGGCGGCGAGCAGCGCCTTCACGCAGTCGAGGTGGCCTTCGGTGATCGCCGCCTGCAGCGGTGGATCGAACGGCGTCGGCGCGTCCTTGAAGTCGATGCGGCCCTTGCCCTTCGTGCACAGCCAGGTGAGTGCCGGTGCCGCACCTTCGCGCGCCAGCTGCGCCACGGTCAGGCTCAGCACCTTGTCGCTGCACTTCGGGAACAGCAGCTCGAGTACGGCCTGGTGGCCACGCTGGCCGGCGGCGCCGAGCGTCGTCGTCTGGAAGAGTTCGTGCGAAGCATCGGCGCCGATCGCCAGCAGCGCGCGCACCGTCGCCAACGCCGTGTCGCCGTCCTCGCTGCCGGCGGCGCTCGCGAGCGCCTGGTCGACAGCGTCCTGGTCGGCGCCGGCCGCCAACAGCTTCGCCATCGTCGGCAGGTCGCCGCGCGCCGCCGCGCGCTGCAGCGGGCCGGAGCCGAGGCCGATCGAGCTGCGTGGCCGCGCGCCGGCGTCGAGCAGCAGCTGCACGCGCGCCATGCGGTCGTCGCCGTCGTGGTCGGCGGCGCACGCCAACGCATCGTCGAGCGCCAGCTGGCCGAGCCCCGGCTTCAGCAGCGACTGCAACAGCGCCAGGTCGGCGAACTGGGCCGCGTGCGCCAGCGGCGACGTCAGCGAGAAGCCCTCGACCAGCAGCAGGTCGGCGCGGCAACCGGCGGCGAGCAGTTCGCGGCACGCATCGACATCGCCGCTGCGCACCGCCTGCAGCAGCACGCAGCGCACGCCGTCGTTGGCGTTCGGGCTGGCGCCGTCGGCGATCGCCGCGCGCGCCTTGCCGAGCTCGTCGTCGGCGATCGCGGCGATCACCGTGTCGTGCTGCGCTTCCGCCGCGCGCAACAGTTCGGCGAGCTTCGGTGCGTCCTTGGTGAACGCGGACGCGCGGTTGCCTTCGCCGTCGGTGGCGTCCGGCCGCGCGCCTGCGCGCAGCAGGAAGCGCATCATGTCGACGTCCTCCTGCAGCGTCGCGTACATCAGCGGCGTGTGGCCGGCGGCATCGCCGTTCTCGAGGCGCGCACCTGCCGCTGCCAGCAGCGCCACCAGCGACTGGTCCCGCGCCAGCACGGCGTGGATCAGCGGCGTGCGATCGGCGGTGTCGTCTTCGCCAGCACCCATGCCGACGTTCGGGTTGGCGCCGGCGGCGAGCGCCTTCTTGACCGCTTCGCTGTCCTTCGCGTCGATCGCCGTGCACAGCTGCTTCGCCAGCGCCGCGGTGCGCGCGTCGTCGAGCAGCGGCGGGGCCGGCCGCGGCTTCGGCAGCGGGAACGGCTCCTGGGCGGACGCGAGGGCCAACAGGCCGAACACGGCGGCGACGGCGAAGCGTGGCATCGCGGCCCTATCGGCGGCGTGTTCGCCCGGACTGCGGGCGCGAAGCTCCGCTCCGACGGGAGCGGTGGTTCCTTGGCATCGCGCCTCGCGGACAGGTGGCGCTTGCCCCGGCGATCCGCCACGATCCAGGCGTCAAGGAGGACTCGTGCCCGACGCCCTGTTCGACCGTCTCGTCTCGTTCCGCATCGATCCGCCCGGTGTCGCCCTGTCGTTCGCGCAGCGCCTCGCGCACGAGAACGGCTGGAGCCTCGCCTACGCGCAGCGCGCGATCGCCGAGTACTTCCGCTTCGTCTGGCTGGCGATGCGCGCCGGCCACCCGGTGACGCCGTCGCCGGCCGTCGACGAGGTCTGGCACCTGCACCTCTGCTACACGCGTTCGTACTGGGACGAGCTGTGCGGGCAGGTGCTGCAGCGACCGCTGCACCATGGTCCGACGCGCGGCGGCGCCGCCGAGGGCGCGAAGTACGTGGACTGGTACGCGCGCACGCTCGCCAGCTACCGCCAGCACTTCGGCGAGCCGCCGGTCGACGTCTGGCCGGCAACGGGCGAACGCTTCCGCGGCGGCATCCCGCGCAAGGTCGATGCGCGTTCGCACTGGGTCGTGTCGAAGGTGCGCGTGCGCGCGCTGCTCGGCAGTGGCGCGCGCGTGGCGGCGATGGCTGCGTTGCTGGTGCTGACCGTCGGCTGCGTCGACCTGTCGAAGCCCGACTCGGTGGCAGTGCTCGGCTTCGCGATGGTCGGCGTGTTCTTCCTGGTCGGCGTCGTGCTGATGGTGGTGCTGGGGCGCTCGGCGCAGCGGCGTCCGGTGGGAGGCAAGCAGCGTCGTCGCGGCGATGCGGCTTCGGGCTGCGGCGGGGCGGGTGGTTGTGGATACGCGGGAGGCGCGTTCGGGCCGCACGGTCTGCATGGGCATGGCGCCGGAATGATGGGCGTGCCGCCGCTGTTGCCTGGGCACGGTGGGCACGGCGTGCACGGGCAGGATGCGCACGGTCCTGGCCACGGGCATGGCAAGGCAGATGGAGCGGAGCACGGTCACGGCCACGACCACGACCACGGTGGGCACGGCGATGGCCAGAGCCATGGTGGTGGCGACGCGGGCGCTGGCGGCGGCGACAGCGGTGGTGGCGGTGGTGACTCCGGTGGCTCGTCGGGCTGTGGTGGCGGTGGCGGTGGTTGCGGCGGCGGTGGCGGTGGCGGCGACTGATCGCCGTTCCCGATCGATGCCTGCAGCTTGGCATTCGCCCGCACGTCGCCGCACACTGCCGCGATGGAACTGGGCCTCTACTTCGCCACCAACCGCGCGCACGAAGGCGCCGATCGCTGGCATCCCGACCGCTACGGCCGCGCGTTCTCGAGCGACGGCATGGAGAACCTGCGCTTTGGCTGGCTCAGCGTCGACGTCGCCGACAAGGACGTCGAACGTTGCCTGCAGCAGGACACCGGCTTCGGCAGCGGCTCGGGCACGGCGCTCGCCGACCTGCTGACGAAGGCGGCGGCGAAGGCGCGCATCGAGGCCTATCCGGAGAAGCTCGCCGCCGACCGCAGCGACACCGCCCAGCCGAACGCGAAGTTCGGCAGCAAGGCGATGTTCTCCGACCTGCAGCGCGACATGTTGAAGCGCTGCGACGTGCTGGTGTTCGTGCACGGCTTCAACGTGGCGTGGGAAGCGGCGGTCGGCACGGCGCTGGCGCTGCAGGTGATGCAGAACCGCGACGGCGTCGGCGATCCCAAGCAGCAGACGGCGGTGGTGCTGTTCAGCTGGCCGTCGGACGGCATGGCGTTGCCGTTCGTCAGCTACAAGTCGGACCGCAGCGAGGCGAAGGGCTCGGGCTACGCGTTCGCGCGCGGGCTGCTGAAGCTGCGCGACCACCTGGCGGCGCTCGCCGATCGCGCCAACGGCGGCGCCTGCCCGCAGGATCTGCACCTGCTCTGCCACTCGATGGGCAACTACCTGCTGCAGAACGCCCTCGAACGCATGCGCGAGTTCACGCCGGGTTCGTCGCTGCCGCGGCTGTTCGACCACGTGTTCCTGTGCGCGCCCGACGTCGACGACTCGGTGCTCGAGCCGGGCCAGCCGATGGGCGACCTGCACCAGCTGGCGCGCACGGTGTCCGTCTACCACAACACTGGCGACGTGGCGCTGCACGTCAGCGACTACACGAAGGGCAACCCCGATCGCCTCGGCAGTGCCGGGGCCGCGCGCGCCGCGATGCTGCCCGACAAGGTCGAACTGATCGACTGCAGCGCGATCGTCGGTGGCTTCGTCGAGCACAGCTACTACCTCGACGGCCGCGTCGCCGACGACATCCTGCGCAGCATCGACGGCGTGCCGGCGGACGACGGGGCGCGCAAGCGCGTGCGCAAGGGCGGTGGTGGGGTGCGCTGGGAGCTGCGCTGACGGGGCCTTGCAGCACGCTCGACCGCAGCGGCCCTCGCGCGGAATTTCACGGCGCTGCTGCATCCGCGCGGCTTGTCGCCGACTAACAGCGCCCACGGGTTGCGTCCCGCCTCTCGACGTCGGCCCCTTCTCGGCCAAGGAACCAACGCCAATGTCGCTCTCGTCCCTTCCCGCAGCGCGCCGCGTGCTGCCGTTCGTACTCACCATCACCGCCTGCAGCGGCGCCCTGCTCGCCCAGCAAGCACAGTTCACACCGATCCCGGGCCGCTCGACCGTGCCGGGCAGCAACCAGAACGTCAGCATCCTCAGTGGCTCGGCGGGCTACTCCGGGGTGCGCGTCAGCGGCGATGGCCAGGTGGTCGGCACCCTGGTCTACACCCCGGGCTTCATCAACGGCGCCATCCCGCGGCAGGCCGCGCGCTGGACCGCGGCCACCGGCACGGTGGTCCTCACGCCGGATCTGGAGGGGCTCTACCCGGTCGTCGGCATCTCGGGCGACGGCTCGGTGCTGTACGGCGAGTCGTGGCGTTGGCGCGCCGTCGGTGGCTACCAGGACCTGCTGCCGCAGCTCCGCGATGCGAACGGCTTCCAGACGCGCGTGCTCTTCGGGTGTTCGCTCGATGGCCTCGTCGTCGCCGGGGTCGAGGGCATCTATCCCTCGACGGCCGACATGTTCCGGCAGGGGATCGACACCGGGGCGCCCCAGTTGCTGCCGCGCGCGGCCGGATGGCCGGACGGCTACTTCTACTTCAACACCATCAGCGGGGATGGCCAGGTGCTCGCGGGGTCCGCGCGCCAGCTCTCGACGAGCCCGTTCGCCTCGGACACGTATGCCGGTGTCGTCATCACGGCGAACGGCCCCACGGTGATCACGCCGTCGGCGACCCAGGCTGGCGTCACCGACCTCAGCATCGACGGCAGCGTCGCGGTCGGCTATGCGACCCTGGCCAACGACGTGCGCGCGTTCCGTTGGGACGCGAGCGCGGGTCTGGTCCGGCTCGACACCGCGTTCCCGGCGGCGAGTGGCTCGTTCGCGCGGGCGACCAGTGTCGACGGCGACCTCGTCGTCGGCGACTACTTCGTGTTCGGGCAGCCCGGTACGCGGGCGTTCTTGTGGACGGTGAACGACGGCTTCGTCGACCTTCGCACCGAACTGGTCACCAACTTCGGCCTCGGCTCGCAACTCGCCGGTTGGCAGCTGCTGACCGCCACCGACGTGTCGCTCGACGGCCGCACGATCGTCGGCCAAGGCATCAACCCGAGTGGATGGGAACAGGCGTACCTGCTGCGCTTCCCGTCGGTGCTCGCGGAAGCGCTCCCCTACGGTTCGGGCTGCGCCGGCAGCACGGGCCAGCTGACGCTGAGCGCCACCACGTTGCCGTACCTCGACACCACCTACGTGGCGCAGTGCAGCGGCGCATCGCCGGGCACGGTGGGGCTCGTGATCTACGGCTTGACCCAGCAAGCGGTGCCGCTGGCGAGCCTGCTGCCCCAGGGCCAGCCGGGCTGCCAGCTGCTGACGACGCTCGACTCGCTGGCGCTGCTGCCGCCGGTGGTCGGCAACGGCCTGACCGCGAGCCTCGTGATCCCGAACGTGCCGGCGCTGGTCGGCGGTGTGCTGCTGCAGCAGGTCGCCCAGGTGCAGTTCGGCGCCAACGGCGCGCTGCAGTCGGTGGCGACGTCGAACGGCCTGCAGCTGACGATCGGTTCGTTCTAGACCCGAAGGCACCGGCCCGACCGAGCTGCCGTTCTTTCGCCAAGGAGAGCACGGCCGGCGTGGTGGTCCGCTCCGTTCGGGGCGTGGCCGCAGCGCGGCCCGGGTCCGGTCGCGAACGAACGCGGGCACGTCGGCGGCAGCGGCAGCGGCGCTGCCAGACCGCCACGATTCCACGGAAACTCGCCGGGCGAACGCTGGCTGCTCCCGCTCTGAAGGCCGCGCCTGCTGCCGGCGAGCCTGCTGTCCAGGGCCACTCGGGCCATCCGCTGCTGCAGACGGTCGAGGTGCTGGCGATGCTGCCAACGGTCGACGGCAGCAGGTCGCAGACCAGCGCGACTGCGTCGTTGTCGCCGCGCCACCTACGCCGAACGGCCAGTCGGCACCCGGCCGCGGCCTCGCTGAAGCTGTGCGCGTGAAGACCGTCCTCGAGCCGTTCCGCATCAAGGCCATCGAGCCGTTCCGCATCACGTCGCCCGGCGAGCGCACGCAGATCCTCGCGGCCGCGCACCACAACCTGTTCCGGCTGCGCGCCGAGGACGTGATGATCGACCTGCTGACCGACTCCGGCACCGGCGCGATGTCGGCGCAGCAATGGGCGGCGATCATGACCGGCGACGAGAGCTACGCCGGCAGCACGTCGTTCTTCGAGCTCGAACAGGTGGTGCGCGACCTGACGGGCTACAAGCACGTGTTCCCGGTGCACCAGGGCCGCGCCGCCGAACGCATCCTGTTCGGCGTGACGGTCGTGCCCGGCATGTCGGTGCCGAACAAAGCGCACTTCGACACCACGCGCGCGAACGTCGAATACCTGGGCGCCGAGGCCTGCGACTTCGTGTCGCCGGCGGCGCGCGACCTGCGCAGCGACGCGCCGTGGAAGGGCGACCTCGACGTCGCACGCCTGTCGGCGTGGCTCGACGCGCAACCGGCCGGCAAGGTGCCGTTCGGCCTGCT
>JBILEY010000235.1:0-8221 GCA_044351865.1 Planctomycetota bacterium
GGCGGCGGCGATCGCGAAGGCGCGGGAGACCTGGCCGGAGGCACTGGCGCACCTGCAGAAGGGCGGCGAGCTGTCGGCGAAGTTCCCGTTCGCGCGCGCGACCAAGGGTGGCATCGAGCACATCTGGGTGACGGTGCAGTCGGTCGACGGGGACGTCGTGCGCGGCGTGCTCGCCAACCAACCGATGGACCTCGGCGACCTGAAGCTCGGCAGCGTGGTCGAGTGCAAGCTGGCGGAGCTCAGCGACTGGCTGTTCCTGCGCGGGGGCAAGATGGTCGGCGGCTACACGGTGAAGGTGCTGGAGCAGCAGGCCGCACGAAGCAAGCAGCAGGGCGCCGAGAAGTCGGATGAAGGCAAGGACGGCAAGAAGAAGGCGAGCGCGGGCAAGTGAGGCCGCGGGTCACCGCGGCTTCGCGTCCGGCGTCGCCGCGGTCCCGAGCAGTTCGGCTGCGCTCGGCAGCGGCTTCGAGCGGTCGCTGCGCCGATCGAGGATCTCGACGTCCACGGGCAGCACGAACGTGGTCGGTTCGTCCTTCGGCAGCCAGCCGGCGGCGATCAGGGCTTCGACCAACCCGTTGCCACAGGCCTGCAGTTCGGCATGCAGGCGTCGGACTTCCTTTCCGAGTGCGGCAACGTCGGTGAACTGGACCTCTGGGTAGTGGCCGCTGCTCGGCAGCGAATGGCTCGCCATGCGCTCGAGCCAGCGCGAGGCGACGTGCCGGTCTACCAGCTGCTTGTCGGTTCCCGTGGGCGAGTTGGTCGAAGGAGTGCTTCGCACGAGCTTCCGTGAGTGGATCACAACCCAGTCGTGACGGCGGCCCCCAGGAGGTCTGGGAATGGAGCGGATCACGCCATCGGGTCCCGTGTGCCAGATGTCGTCGTTCGCGTGCGCGCCGTATCGAATCAAGTGGGTGTTGGTGGGTTGGTACGACAGATCCCGATTGATCCTGATTGTGTGGTTCGGCATCAAGGGGAAGCCTCGCTGGATTGCGTAGCGCGACTCCATTGCTCCACCGAGGCCAACCGCACTGTCCCACTCGCCGGCGTCGGACTTGGCGTTCGTCACGCTCACGCTGAGTTTCGTGCGAGCCAGCGTCAGCAGATGGCGCGCGAACGCCGCTGGCTTGTTGCGCAGCTTCGCTTCGTCCACCAGCAGACCACCCGCGGCGAATGGCACGAGGTCGTACTCGCTGACCCCGGTCTTCACGAGCTCGGCCAGCAATTCGGCGTTGCCCTGCACGTCGAGCGCTGCGCACAGGAACGCCGGCACCCGCGTCAGCGGATCGTCCAACAGGAACACGAACTCGTCCGCCGGCAGCTTGGTCTCGAGCGTCAGCAGCGCATCGATCAGGTGCAGTCGCACTTGCCGGGCCGGTTCGCCGTCGCGGTTGCGCCAACTCTGCAGCGCTTCCCGAAGTTCCTTGGTCGCTCCCACGAGACGGTAGTGCCCGATCAGGTGCGCGCCCCACGCGACATCGGCGGCTTCGGTGCTGGCGACGCGCGGCAGCAGGCTCGCCAGCAGTTGCTCGTCGAGGGTCTTCTGCAGCTCCTTCGCCGGCTGCTGGGCGGCCAACGTCGTGAGCAACAAGGCGAGTGGGAGGGCGGCGCGGCGGAGCATCACGGCAGTGTGCCGACGGGGTGACGGTGCACAAGCGGTCGCGGCTCCCGGTTGGCGAACGGATGGACGCTGACGACGCGGGCGGGCACGCTGCCGCCATGCTCCATCGCGCCTTGTTCGCCGTTGCCGTCGCGTTCCTCGGTTGCACGCTCCGGTCGCAGGAGGCGGCAGTGCCGCTGCAGGACCTCGCCGAGCTGCTGGCGCCGATCCGCAGCAAGCACGACGTGCCAGCACTCGGCGTCGCGGTGATCGTCGACGGCAAGCTGGTGGCGCTCGGCGTCGACGGCATCCGGCGCGCGGGCCACGAGGAGAAGGTCACCGTCGACGATCGTTGGCACCTCGGCTCGTGCACGAAAGCGATGACGGCGACGCTGCTGGCGCGCTACGTCGAACGCGGCCAGCTGGCGTGGACGACGACGGTCGCCGATGGCCTGCCCGACCTCGCCGCCGGCATGCACGCGGACGCGAAGGGCATCACGCTGCAGCAACTGCTGACGCATCGTTCGTCGCTAGCCGGCGGCCCGCCGGGCAAGTTGTGGGCTCGGCTGTTCGAGTACGACGGCAGCGACGCGAAGGCGCGCACCGAGGTCGCGGCGACGATGCTGGCCACGGCGCCGAAGAAGCCGCCGGGCGAACGCTTCCTCTACAGCAACGCCGGCTACATGGTCGCGGGGGCGATGCTCGAACGCCTGCCGGCGTTCGGCGCCGATGCGAGCAAGCCCGACGCTGGCAAGCCCGACGTCGCCAACACGACCACCCATGGCGACTGGGCCGCGCGCATGCAGCGCGAACTGTTCGCGCCGCTCGGCATCACCAGTGCAGGCTTCGGCATGCCGGGGGACAAGGACGCGACGACGCAGCCGTGGGGGCACACCGGCAAAGGCAAGGAGCTCGAGGCGCAGTTCGGCGACAACCCGAGCTCGCTCGGCCCGGCCGGCACCGCGCACATGACGTTGCGCGACTGGGCGAAGTTCGCCGCACTGCACCTCGGTGTGCAGCCGCAGGAAACGCTGCTGCGCGCCGAGACGCTGGCGGCGCTGCACACGCCGTGGCCCGGCGGCGACTACGCGCTCGGCTGGGCGATCACCAAGCGGCCGTGGGCACCGGGTTCGATCGTGACCCACAACGGCAGCAACACGATGTGGATGTGCGTCGCCTGGCTCGCCCCCGAGGCGAAGTTCGGCGTGCTGGTGACGTGCAACCACGGCGACGGGGCCGCGGCGTGCGACGCGGTCGCCGCCGCCTGCCTCGCGCGCTTCCGCCCGGCCGCGAAGTGATCGCGCGCTCGCGCCGATCGCCTCGCTGGAATCGCATCCAGCGCTGCGCGAAGCTGGCCGCATGCCGTTCTCGTACCAACCGCTGTTCGAACTCGGCGACGACCACACGCCCTACCGCCTGCTCTCGCGCGACCACGTGCGCGTGCGGGACTTCGGCGGCAAGCGCGTGCTCGAGGTCGACGCCGAGGCGCTGAAGCTGCTGACGTTCGCGGCGATCCGCGACATCAGCCACCTGTTCCGGCCCGGGCACCTCGAGCAGCTGCGCGCGATCCTGCAGGATCCCGAGGCGTCGCCGAACGACCGCTTCGTCGCGCTGCAGCTGCTGAAGAACGCCAACGTCTCGGCCGGCATGGTGCTGCCGAGCTGCCAGGACACCGGCACCGCGATCGTGATCGGCAAGAAGGGCCAGCAGGTGTGGACCAGCGGCGACGACCACGCGGCGATCAGCGAAGGCGTGCACCGCACGTTCACCGAGACCAACCTGCGCTACTCGCAGATGGCGCCGGTGACGATGTACGAGGAGAAGAACACCGGCGACAACCTGCCGGCGCAGATCGAGCTCTACGCCGAAGAAGGCGACGAGTACGACTTCCTGTTCCTGACCAAGGGCGGCGGCTCGGCGAACAAGACGTTCCTGTTCCAGGAGACGAAGGCGCTGCTGAACGAGAAGTCGCTGCTGGCGTTCGTCGACAAGGAGACGCGCAAGCTCGGCACCGCGGCCTGCCCGCCGTACCACCTGGCGATCGTCATCGGCGGCATGTCGGCCGAGTTCACGCTGAAGACGGTGAAGCTGGCGAGTGCGCGCTACCTCGACACGCTGCCGACCAGCGGCAACGCGCACGGCCGCGCCTTCCGCGACCTGGAGCTCGAACAGAAGGTGCTGGCGATCACCCGCAAGAACGGCATCGGCGCGCAGTTCGGCGGCAAGTACTTCTGCCACGACGTGCGCGTGATCCGGCTGCCGCGCCACGGTGCGTCGTGCCCGGTCGGCATCGGCGTGTCGTGCAGCGCCGACCGCCAGGCGAAGGGCAAGATCACCGCCGACGGCGTGTTCCTCGAGCAGCTGGAGACGAACCCGGCGCGCTTCCTGCCGGAGATCGACGAAGGCGCGCTCGCCGGCGAAGTCGTCAAGATCGACCTGAACCAGCCGATGGCGGCGATCCGCACGCTGCTCGGCAAGTACCCGATCCGGACGCGCTTCTCGCTGAGCGGGCCGATGGTGGTGGCGCGCGACATCGCGCACGCGCGCATGAAGGAGCGGCTCGACCAGGGCCAGGGCCTGCCGCAGTACATGAAGGACCACGTCGTCTACTACGCGGGGCCGGCGAAGACGCCGAAGGGCATGGCGTCGGGCTCGTTCGGCCCGACGACCGCGGGCCGCATGGACGCCTACGTCGACGCGTTCCAGGCGGCCGGCGGCTCGTTCGTCATGCTGGCGAAGGGCAACCGCAGCAAGCAGGTGACCGACGCCTGCAAGAAGTACTCGGGCTTCTATCTGGGCTCGATCGGCGGCCCGGCGGCCATCCTGGCGCAGGACTCGATCACCAAGGTCGAGGTGCTCGACTACGCCGACCTCGGCATGGAGTCGGTGTGGAAGATCGAGGTGAAGGACTTCCCGGCGTTCCTCGTCGTCGACGACAAGGGCAACGACTTCTTCGCGTGACGGCGCGGCGCTGCGGCGAGGCCGTCGCTCAACCGGCGGCCGAGGTCCAGTACGCGTGCGGCAGCAGCTCTGCCGACTCGTTGCGCGAAGCGCGCGCGGCGACGAACCACGAACTGCGATCGACGTAGCCGTTCGGCATCATCGCGCGGTCGAAGCGCAGCGACACCAGCCAGCAGCTGTCGTTGCCAGCCAGGTCGCGCGGCAGCTTCATGCGATCGAAGTGCGCGCGCCGCATGTCGAAGCGCAGCCAGTCGCGCACCGGTGCGTGGCTCGGCGGCACCTGCTCGGCCTCGGTGAGAGCGAACGCCTGCTGCGCCGCTTGCTGCATGCGCGCCGGATCGGCGGTGGTGCCGAAGTCGACGAGCAGCACGCCGGGCACGACGCTCTGGCCCGGTTGGTGCACGCTCGAATGGGCCATGACCAGTGCCGCTGGCCACGCCTCGGCTTCGCGCGCCCAGGCTTCGCCGAGCTGTCGCTGTCCGCGCGCACGCCACCACCAGACGACGATGGCGAGCGCGGTGATGCCGCCCAGGATCTGCAGCGGCAGGCCGAAGGTGAAGATCGCGGTGATGGCGCTCGTGATGGCGAGCAGGATCGCGACCAGGCCGATCAGGGTGGTGCGCACCTGATCCAGCGCGGTGCTGCGACCGCCCTTGCCGTCGTCGAGGCAGAAGGGGAACTCTGGCTTCGGGGCGTCGGGGCCGCGTTGGCGGTAGCGGGCCTTCACCTCGGCGCAGAACTGCGGGAAGCTGCGACTCTCGTTCATGCGTGGTGGCGCGCACGCTAGCGGGCCGGGTGGGGTTCGACGAGTAGGGGCCGCGGGTGCCAGGCTGGTGATGAGGTGCGGCGCGCTCGCCTACTTGCCCAGCGCCATCGGCGGCAGCCGCTCGCGCAGCTTCTTCAGCTCGCCGGGGTGGTAGTCGGACTTCTGCGCGCGCTCGGCGAGGAAGGCCTCGGCCGCGGCGTGGTCGCCGAAGCAGCGGAGCGCGAACGCAGCGCCGACCCGCACGTCGGCCGTCTCCTTGGAGTCACTCATCTTCTGCTCGAACACCGCCCGGCTCGCTGTGTCCCTGAGCAGGCCGAGTGCAATCACGGCGGCCTTGCGCTGTTCGCTGTCGGGATCGCTGAGGAAGCGGCGCAGATACGCAGTGTGCTGGGTGGCGCCGATCTCGCCGAGCACGCGGATCGCGTCGGCGCAAGCCGCCGTGTCGCCGAGCAACGGCAGCACCGCATCCGCAGCGCTCCGTGCAGCGTGGCCGAGGTTGGCCAGCTCCTCGAGCGGCATCGTGCGCAGGTGGTGGCGCTCGTCGACGATCATGCGGCACATCATCGGCACTCCGAGCACGCCGAGGTTGCGCAGCACGTGGCGCGCTTCGTCGACCGGGCGCAGCTGCCAGCCGTCGGGCGTGATCAGGTGCGCGGCGAGCCGCGGTTCGAGTTCGCTGGCCGGCGGCGCCTTCGCACCCGGCAACGACGGCATGCCGTTCTCGCGCCAGTCGGCGACCAGCTTCTGCAGCGGCGTGCGGACCTGTTCCCAGGTCGGCGCCTCGGGCAGCGCCACGTTGCGCGCGCGCAGCGCGGCGATCGCCAGCTGACCGGCGTGGTCGGCGGTGCGGGCGTCGCCGATCGCGGCGTCGAGCCAGGCGAGGCCGGCGTCGTTGCCGAGCGTTTGCAGCGCGTCGGCGAGCCACACCACGGTCTCCGGGTCCTTCTCGTACTTCAGCGCCAGCAGCAGCGCCAACTGCAGGATCGGTTGCTGCGAGCGGCCGCACAGCCACGCCGCGCGGCGGCGCACCGCGACCTGCTCGTGCGTCAGCGCTGGCTCCAGCACGAACGCCGCGTGCGGGTGCTCGAGCAGGCTGCGCTCGGCCCGCGTCGCCAGGCGCGCGTCGGCTTCGACCAGCTGCAGCGCGATGTCGCCGAGTTCGCGCAGTTCGTTCTGTTCGTTCGGCGACGGCTGCGACCGCTGCTTGGCGAGCTCCTGGAACTCCGGCAGCACGGCGCGCAGCTGCAGCGGCGGCAACGTCGGGCCTTGCGGAACGGGCGGCGGCGGCGCCTTGCTGCAGGCAGCGAAGGCCGCGGCGGCGAGCGCGGCCGTGACGAGATGGCTGCGGCGCGTCATCGCAACTCCAGGCGGTGTTCGTGCAGCAGCGTGCTGCGCGGATCGTCGTCGAGCACGAACGGCGTCAGCCGGTACCACAGCCGCGCTTCGACCGCGACCGCGTCGGCCGGGATCGGCACCCGCACCTTCTTCTCGGCGTCGGCCGGCAGCTGCGCGTTCTCACCGACGGCGTTGCCCGGATTGATCGGCGTCGGCTCGTCGCGGTACGGGTTGCGGAAGCGCCACGCGCGCGTCCACTCGCCGGGGCCGGCGGCGGTGACGAAGCGGTACATCATGTCGACCGCGCGGTGCCGTTCTTCGGTCGGGAAGTGGTGGCCGGCGGCGACGTTCTTCAGGCCGAGCACGACGTCGTTGCCGTCGCGAACGAACGTGAACTCGCCGGCCTTCTGCAGCGAGGCCTTGTCGTGGGCGCCTTCGTAGACGTGCTTCCGGCCGGGGCGCACGCTGCCGTCGCTGCGCTTCCTGTCGATCGCGGGCATGTGGCACGACGCGCAGTCGGTGCCTTGCGCGGCGTAACGGCTCTCGCGCCACTGGTCGGTGGTGCCGTGCTGGTTGTGGCACGACGCGCAGGCGTCGACGGCGAGGAACGCGGTGTCGGCGACCGGCTTGCACGGCGCGTCGGGGCGCGACGTGCGGCCGAGGATGGTGCCGTTCGGGCCGAGGTGGCAGGTGATGCACGACACGCCTTCGTCGAAGTGCGTGCGGCGCGGCAGCGTGCGCTTGCCGAAGCCGGTGACGACCAGAGGCCGCGGCAGGTGGCAGTCCATGCACTCCTCCTTGCGGAAGTCGTCGCTGGTCTGCCGGACCTCGGGGTTGGTGAACGAGATCTGGTGGTGGCTGCCGTACCACTCCGCATAGACGTCTTCGTGGCACTGCTTGCACTGCGCCGACGATTCCCAGCGCACGGCGGAACTGGCGGCCGGATCGCCGCCGGCGGCCGGCGCCTGGCCGCCGCCGAGCACGGCGAGCACGGTGCCGAAGCCGCCGAGCACGGCGACGACGAGGCCGAGACGGGCTGTGAAGTTCATGCGAGGTTCGGGGTCGGGGTCGAGGTCGGCCGTCGCTGCCACGGCAGCAGGCGTGCGGGGCTGGCCAGCGTCAAGCTGGCTTCGCTGCCGACCGGCAGCGGGGTCGCCGCCAGCGCCGGCACGATCTGTTCGCCGAGGGCGACGCGCAGCCGCAGGCCGGCTTCGCCCGGCACCGCGGCCAGGATGCGGCCGCGCGGTCCGCGCTGGCCCGGGGCCGCGGCTTCGGCGCGCACGTCACCGGCGAGTAACACCAGGCGCAGGTCGGCGGCTTCGCCGCGCGGCCGCGCGAACGTGCCGAACGGCGTCGCGATGCCACCGTCGGCGGCGGTCGACGTCGGCAGGCACGCCGCACCCTGCAGGAACGCGGCGGTGAACGCGCACGCCGGCTGTTGCAGCAGCTGCAGCGACGGGCCCTGTTCGACCAGCTGGCCTTCGTGCAGCACGAGCAGATGGTCGGCCAGCGCCAGCGCTTCGTCGCGGTCGTGCGTGACCAGGATCGTCGTCGTGCCGGTG
>JBILEY010000026.1:0-23926 GCA_044351865.1 Planctomycetota bacterium
TCGAGCAGGCGGTGGCGAAGATCGAGGCCGAACCGGCCCGCGTCGCCGCCCCGATGCAGCCGGACCTGACCGTGAAGCAGCGGCAGGAGATGAAGTCCTACGTGCAGGAGTACCTGACCGGCCCGGCTCCCGGCGCGTCGCTGTTCGACAAGTACCGCCCGGCCGGCGCCCCGCCGAAGCCCGAGGGCCACGGCGAACGCACCGACTGGTACGGCAAGCCGCTGCCGTTCCAGAAGGTGCGCGGCGTCGACGGCAACGAAATCGACCTCGCCCAGTACAAGGGCAAGAAGAAGGTCATGATCGTCGTGCTGCGCGGCTTCCTCGGCGAGGTCTGCTGCTACTGCGTCGCGCAGACGAAGGCACTGGCGCAATCCCGCGAACGGCTCGAGCAGCTCGGCGTCGAAGTGCTCGTCATCTATCCGGGCCCGAAGGAGAACGAGGCGTCGTTCGAGCAGGCCTACAAGATGACGTTCAACGAGGGCGGCCCGCCCTACCGCGTCTTCTACGACCAGAACCTCGAGCTGGTGACGTCGCTCGGCATCCAGGGCGACCTGGCGTCGCCGTCGACGCTGATCGTCGGCGAGGACGGCAACATCAAGTTCTTCTACAAGGGCGAGCACAAGGCCGACCGCCCGGCGGCGAAGAAGCTGCTGCAGGTCATCGAGGGTTTGGCGAAGTGAGCGGCACCAGTCCCGATCCACGCAAGTCGCGCCCCGTCGACGTGACGCAGGCCTACGTGCCGCCGGAGGCGCAGAACGCGCCGCCGCTTCCCGAGGGCTTGCCGAAGATCCCCGGCATCACGCTGCACTTCGAGATCGCGCGCGGCGGCATGGGCGTCGTCTACAGCGGTCGCCAGGACTTCCTCGACCGCCGCGTCGCCGTGAAGCTGCTGTCGATCGAGCTCGGCGGCGAGTCGTTCGTCCAGCGCTTCCAGCGCGAGGCCAAGATCCTCGCCGGCATCAAGCACCCGAACATCGTCTCCTGCCACATGGCGGGCACCACGGACGACGGCCAGTCGTACCTGGTGATGGAGTACATCGACGGGCCGAGCCTGAAGAAGTGGATCACCGACCACGGCCCGGTGTCGGTGCCGGCGTCGCTGCGGCTGATCCGCGCCACCGCGCAGGCGCTGGGCCACGCGCACCAGCTCGGCATCATCCATCGCGACGTCAAGCCCGAGAACATCCTGCTCGAGACGGTGACGTCGACGGCGCTGGACGTGATGTTCCCGTTCACGCCGAAGGTCGTCGACCTCGGCCTCGCGCGCAGCAACTCGGGCAGTGCGTCGCTCGGCCTGACGTCGCCCGGCTCGGTGATGGGCACGCCGGCGACGATGTCGCCCGAGCAGTACGACGAGCCCGACGCGGTCGACTTCCGCAGCGACATCTACGGGCTCGGCTGCGTGTTCTACGAGATGCTGGTCGGCCAGCCGGCGTTCCGCGCGCGCAAGCTGACGGAGATCGTCGCGCAGAAGCGGCAGCCGATCGCGCCGAACCCGTGCAACGAGAACGCCACCATCCCGACTGCCGTCGGCGCCCTGGTGCAGAGCATGCTCGCCGGCAACCGCGACGAGCGGCCGCGTTCCTACAAGGAGCTCGACGAGCGCATCGCCGACCTGATCGACGCGATGATCCAGAAGCACACGCGCGGCCCGGCGAAGACGTCGCCGCCGCCCGTGGTCGGCGAGGAGACCGAATGGGGGACCGGTCCGCTGATGCGCCCCTCGAAGAGCAAGCTCGACAAGCCGCCGGTCGAGGATCCGTTCGCCAAGGCCGAGCAGAAGGCGAAGACCGACGCCGGCAAGTCGAAGACGCCGAGTGCCGGCCTGCTGCGCACTTCGGAGATCAACTTCCTCGCCGAAGGCCTCGGCGCGCCGCCGGAACCGCCGAAGCCGGCGTTCGAAGACCTCGACGCGACGGTGATCTCGAAGCTGCCGCCGAAGGACGACCAGGCGACGCCGGACACGAAGAGGCCCAAGCCCGCGCCGACGGCGGATGCGAAGCCGAGCCCGAAGAAGCCGCCGCTGGCGCTGATCGCCGGCGGTGTGCTCGTGCTGGCGATCGGCGGCTGGTTCGCATTCGGTCGCGGTGGCGACGACGTTGGCGGCGAGCCGGTCGCGGGTGGTGGTGGCACGACGACGGTCACGCCCCCGCCGAAGCCGAAGCCGAAACCGCCGGCCCCGGTCATCGACGCGATCGTCGGTGCCGACGGCAAGTTCGCGTTGAAGCAGCGCTTCACGCTCGAGGCGAAGGTGACGGCTCCGTCGGGCAAGCCGATGTATTCGTGGTCGCTGCCGGACGAACTGTACGCGCGCAATCGCAACGCCGACAAGGTCGACGTGCAGGTGACGGACGGCCTGCCCGGCGTCGTCTTCGACGTCGAACTCGAGGTCAACGACGGCAAAGGCCAGGTCGACAAGCGCACGGTTCCGATCACGGTCGCCGACTACCTGGACGACAAGCCGCTGGTCGGATTCGAGGCCAAGGCCAACTGGATCGTCGACAAGCGCGACAACGCGTGGGTCGACGCGCGCAACGTCGACGACTTCGTCGCCTGCACGGCGAACAAGGACCTGCGCACGCTGACGACGGCGCTGGATCCTGCCGAGACCTACTGGGAATGGAGCGGCAAGCTCACCTCGGGGGTCGTCGTTCTCGATGGCTCGCCGGCGAAGATCGGCCTGCGCGCCGAGTTCGGTGCTGTCGGCTACACGGTCGTCTGCAGCCGCACGGGCGCCGACGACGAGGCCGGCTGGACGGTCGACGCGCATCCGTGTCGCCGCACCGAGACCGGCTGGGTGCCCGAAGGCGAGGCCGTTCGCCTCGAGTTCCCGAACGCACCGGACGAGAACATCGTGACGCGTGGCTGGTTCCGCATGCAGCGCCGCCGCGGCCAGCTGTCGATCGAGATCGGCAGCGCCAGCGACGTGTTGGTCGCCGGCAAGCAGGACCCCGAGGTGCGCATCGAGAACGTCAAATCGAAGACGTTCGAACTGCCCAAGGACGCCGCTGCGTCGCAGCTGACGCTGTTCGTCGACCAGGGCCGCGGCGAGTTCCGCCTGCGCAGTCGCTGAAGCGACTCTGAGCAGCTTGCGTCAGAACACCCAGCCGACCGCGATCGTGAACCAGATCGGGTCGTCGTCGATGCCCTGCGGCGCGATGTCGCGGAACCAGCGATCCTGCACCGAGTTCATCATCGCCGAGCCGTTCGCGCTGGCGGTCAGCGTGGTGCGCTCGTCGTACTTGTAGTTGAGCGCGATCGTGCCGCGCAGGTCGGCGAGGCCCGCTTCGCCGAGGCCATAGAGCCACGACGCCTGCGCTTCGCTGACGTAGCCGAGCGAGCCGTCGAGGTCGATCGACCACTGGTCGCCGAGTGGGATGGCCTCGGTGCAGCCGGCGCGGTAGTAGCCGCCGCGCACTTCGTCGAAGTCGTAGTGCAGCGACACGTACGGCGTCGCATCGAGCACGGTGGTGCTGGCCAGCAGGAACACCTCCGAGGTGGCGCCGCGCTCGCCGTTCAAGAACTCGAGGCCGTTCGGCAGGTTGTAGTTGTGCACGCCGGCGCGCAGGTCGAAGTCGCCGATGCGCTTCTGGTAGCTGGCCATCACCTCGATCTGCGTGAAGCGGCCGGCGTGGCCGTCCGGGAACCAGCCGCCGCCGGTGTCGTTGCGCAGGTCCATGTTCGCCTCGACGTCGACGCGGATCGTGTCGCCGGAGGTCGTCGGCAGACCGATGCCGAGGCGCGGTTGCACCACCGGGTTGTCGACAAGCGTGATGCCGCGGTGCACGAACTTGGTCGCGAACGTGGCGCCCATGGCGACGGTGGGCTTGGCGTCCTTCGGCACGATGCAGCCGGTGAGCAGGACGGACACGAGGCAGAGGGAGCCGACGGCGCGATGATGCATGCGAACTCCAGGCGAGGTGGCAGCGCGATGAGGCGACGCAGTATCGAAGGGCCCCGCGGGCAAATCCACCGCGCCGCCGGTTACTCGTGCCGCGGCTCGGACTCGTATCGCGCAGCCCCTCCGCACCGTGTCGGCATCCGTGTCCCTGCCTCTGCGTCCCAACCGTCGTAGCACTGCCCGTGCAGCGACCGTGTCCGTGCTGATCGCGGCGAGCGCGTGCAGTTCCTGGTCTGGCACCGCCGAGGTCGGCTATGCGCGGCTCACGGTCCACGGCGACCTCGCCCTGAGCGACACCGGCAGCACCAGCGAACAGAGCGTGCGTTCGGCGTTCGGGCTCGGCGACGACCGGGGCGCGCCGTACGCGCGCGGCTCGCTCGACGTGGGGCCCGTGGTGCTCTCCGGCTCGGTGATGTCGCTACAGGAGAACGGCGAAGGCGTGCTGCAGTCGGGCTTCGGTGGGCTCGTGGCCGGCACTCCGGTCGCGTCGGATCTCGATGTCGCCGTCGGCAAGCTCGCGGCCGCGTTCGATCTGCGGCTCGGGCCCGTGCGTGTGCAACCGGGGCTGGCGATGGACGTCGTCGACCTCGACTTCACCGTGCGCGAGACCGTGCTCGGCAATCGCGAGGAAATCGACGAACTGCTCGGCGTGCCGCTGCTGTTCGTGCGCGGCGAGGTCGCGGCCGGCGACTTCCTGGCCACGGCCGAGCTCGGCTACCTCGACATCACCTCGGCCGGCGACGGTGGTCGATTCCTGGACGCCGAAGCCAGGCTGCAATGGACGCCGGTGACGCCGGTGTCGTTCGCGGTCGGCTATCGCCACCTCGGCATCGATGCCAACGGCGACACCGACGCGGGCCAGGTGGGTGTCGATCTCACCTTGTCCGGTTGGTTCGTCGGCGGCGGCCTGCGCTTCTGATCGCTGCCCCGGCTGGCGAATCGGGTCCGCGTGCGCGATGCTCCCCTCCGCCATGACCAAGTCGTCGCTGCTGCTCGTCTCGACGCTGTGCCTCTTCGCCGCCTGCAAGGGCAACGCCTACCGCCTCAACGCCGGTCCGATGTTCGCGGTCGCCAACGGCGAGATCGCTTTGCAGAACGCCGCCGGCACCTTGTCCCTCGGCGACAACCAGAACGACATCGACAGCGAGCTCGGCGCCGGCGACACGCAGGCCGCGCCCTATGCGCGTCTCGAAGCCAGCAACGGCAAGCATCGGTTCCGACTGCACGGGTTCGGCATGGACGCCAACAGCAGCGGCCAGCTGCTCGGGGACTTCGGCAACATCGCCGCCGGCTCCCAGGTGACGACGTCGGTCGAGTTCTACGCCATCGCGGCGAACTGGGGCCTCGAGGTGCTGCGTGGCGACAACTTCCGTGTCGCCGTCGGTGCGCAGGCTGGCTACTACTCGCTCGACGTCGCTGCACGCAGCAACACTGGCCGCGAAGAGATCGTCACCGACGTCATCGTGCCGATGCCGTTCGTCGAGGTCGAAGGCCTGTTCGGACCGCTGACCATCGGCGCCAACGCCGGCATCATGGGCGCCGACCTCGGCGACGGCAGCGGTCGCTACTGGGACATGGAGGGCTACCTCCGTCTGCAGGCGACCAAGAACTTCGATCTGATGGCCGGCTACCGCTACGTGCTGCTCGACGCCTACGGCACGGCGACCACGCGCGATTTCGACGCCGACATCGACGTGCAGGGCCTCTTCCTGACGGCTGGCATCAAATTCTGATCCTGCTCGCCCGAGGGGGCGACCCGGATCAACCGCGTGGGGCGCCGTCGACGTCGATGTCGCGATCGACCGCCAGCAGCCGCTTCGGCACGTTCTCGCCGCGCCCGGTGCGCGCCAGCAGACCGAGCGACGTGCGCACCAGCTGCGTCAGCACCTCGTCGATCAGCTCGGTGGCGACGCCGTAGAACAGGAAGTTGATCGGCGTCAGGTTGCCGAGCGCCAGCACGGTCTTGCTCGGGCGGCCGTCGCCGAAGTCGAAGTGGCAGCGGTGGCCGTAGAGCCGCGACGTGCGCGGATCGAGCAGTTCCTCGGCGCGGATGCCGACCGGCACGGAGCCGAGCCGCGGGGCTTCGGTGCGCACCAGTGCGTCGAACCACTCCATCAGGCCGTGGAACTCGACCTTCTTCGTCGAGCCGCTGGCGAGCACCAGGAACGGCTGCTTGCCGTGCAGCAGCCACTGCTCGAGATCGCTGCCGCGCAGCACGCTGTCGCCGGTGACGCCGAGCACGAGATCGACGTCGAGGAACGCACCGGCCGGCAGTTCGGCGAGCGTGCGCGCTTCGACGACGTCGGCGGGTGTGGTCGCCGGATCGGCGACGAGGTCGACGCCGAGGATCGGCCGCGTGTCGAGGCGCGTGCGCAGGTGGCGCACCAGTTCGCTGCCGATCGCGCCGCGCGAGCCGAGCACCAGCGCGCGGCGCCGCGACAGGATCTTGCCGTCGGCGTTCAGCACCGACTCGACGGCGCCGAGGATCGACGCCGCGACCTCGCGCGCCTCGATCGCACGCTTGTGCTGCGAGATCGCGATCGAGAACGACGGCAAGGCGAGGCGCCCGTGCAGCTTCTCGACCGCGGCCAGCCGATCGAAGCCGTTGCGCGTGTGTTCGACGGTGCCGCACAGGCGGTCCGCCAGGGCGGCCGCCAGCGGCTCGCCGCCATCGAGGTCGCCGAGTGCTTTGGCATCGGCGCCGAGTTCCTGCGCGAACGTGCCCAGCGTGACACCGCGCAGCAGTGCGTCCTGCACGACCGGGCCGAGGTAGCCGCCGTCCTCGACCAGCAGCAGCCTCCGGCCGTTGGCCCGGCAGCGGGCCAGCTGGCGCAGGAACGGCACCACCGCCGCGGCGCGCATGGCCGGCAGGAAGGCGATGCCGCGCGCCGCGAGCGCACGTTCGATCGCCGGCGCCTCGTCGAGCCGCGAGTACTGCGTCGACAGGCGGTAGTGCCCGTCGAGGTGGCCCGGCGTCGGCACGTTGACCAGCGCCAGCGAGCGGAACGCGTCGACCGGCAGGTCGAGCACGGCGTCGAGGTAGCTCGACGCGGGCTCGCCGGAGTAGGTCACGAACAGCACCGACAGGTCGCGGCAGCCGAGCGCGCGCAGCGCGGCGATGGTGCCGACGACCTCGGCGGTCATGTGGTGCACGAGGAACACCGCGACGTCGCGCAGCGGCTCGGCCTCACGATGCTGCGCGACGACGGCGCTCAGCGCCGGCATGCGGCGCAGGAACGCGTCGGCGTCGAGGCGCTGGCGGCGCTGGCCGAGCGACAGCTCGAGCACGCGGCCGAGCTGCGCGATGTCGACGAACACCGGCGAGAGGCCGGTGTCGATGCGGAGCACTTCGCGTTCGCCGAGCAGGCGGCGGATGCCGCGGTCCTCGAACGCCAGCAGCACGCGCTTCAGCATGTCGGCGATCGCCTGCGGATCGCTCTCGAGCAGCAGCGGCAGCGCCTGGTCGCCCCACTGCAGCGACACCTGCTGCAGCGTGCCGAGGCCCGCCTGGTCGAGCTGGTGGAACAGGTGGCTGTGCGGCACGCGCTTCTCGACGAACGAACGGCGCCCGCGCTCGGCTTCGCGCCGCAGGCCTTCCGTCCACGTCTGCGCGATGCGTGTCGAGCCGGCGATGAAGTGGCGCTCGGCGACGTCGGCGATACGCACGTGCGGCAGCGACGCGAGGTCGATGCGGCGGCCGTGCACGTTCTCGACGGTGACGCGGAGCGAACCGTGCGCACCGCCGCGCCGCGGCGGCAAGTACTCGAGCACGAAGCGACTCTGGTGCTCGCCGTCGAAGTCGGCGACCAGCGCCTGCGTGTGGGTGCGGTCGTCGGGCAGCAGCGCTTCGCGGTAGCGCTGCCGCTGCAGGCTGCCGAGCACTGCGCGCAACCGCGTCTCCAGCAGTTCGGACTGCTCGGCGATCCAGTCGAACGTCGCCATCTCGGCGACGAGGCGCATGCCGTCGATGCCGAAGCGCTCGACCAGCTCGGGGTTCTCGCGCGCGCGTAGACGCCGTTCGACCGACAGGTCCGAGCGGTCGCTGCGCGCCGCCGACGTCGCCATCTCGGCGATCGCGCGCGACAGCACCGACAGGCCGTGCAGCACCGGTTGCGCGTCGAAGCCGAGCGCCCACACGTCGTGCTCGCGACGCAGCGACGGGCCCAGCGAGGTCGGTTGGATGGAGTCCTTCACGCGCGGCCTCCGGCGTCGCGGTGCTCGACGACCGCCTTGATGCAACCGCGCGAACGCGCCGTCGCGAACGCGGCCTCCAGCTCGGCAGCGGCGAAGCGATGCGTCACCAGCCGTTCGCCGATGCGCTGCAGTTCGGGATCGCCGGCGAGCAGGTCGAGCGCCTGCCGGAAGTCGCCGCAGCGCGAACTGCCGAGGCGCAGGCCGCGTTCGGCGACCGCGCGCAGCAAGGGCGACGGTTCGGCGGGATCCGGGAGGATCAGGATCGAGCCGCGCGGGCGAACCAGCGAGATCTCGTCGCCGGCGATCGGGCGGATCGCGGAATCGACTTCCGCCGCGGTCGACGCCACGGCGCAGTCGGCGCGCGGCAGGCCGTCGCGTGCTTGCGTGTACGACGGCAGCAGGCGCGCCGCCGGGCCGCGCGTCAGCTCCGCGGAGCGCAGCAGCGACAGCGGCGGCGGGCTCTGCGCCAGCCACGCGACGCGCGGGTTCTTGCCGGTCCGCAGGCGTTGCCACGGCGCGCTGCCGGCGAGTGCCTGGTCGGGCTTGCTCGGGAACGCTTCGAGCGCCAGTTCGTCGACGACGAGCCCCGTCAGCTGCAAAAGCCCGCACGACGGCTGGCCGTGCGTGGACTTCAGGTGCACTTCGCGGCGCGCGAGCCGCACCGCGGTCGCCAACGCCGCCGGATTGCCGGTGGTGTCGATGACGCAGTCGAACGCCTGGTCCGGCAGCGCACTCGCGGTGTCGTCGACCTGGATGGTCTCGGTGGCGCCGAAGGTCGTCGCCAGCTGCAGCAGCGCCGGATCGCGCGCCAGCGCCGCGATGCGGAACTCGCCGCCGGTGCGCTTTGCTTTCGCGCGCACGCCGGCCAGCGCCGCGACCACCAGCATGCCGAGCCGCCGCGGGCCGAGCACGGCGATGCGTTCGCCCGGGCGTGGCGCCAGCGTCTGCACGGCGTGCAAGGCGGCGGCGAATGGCTCCACCAGCACGGCGGCGCTGTCGGGCACGTTCGCGGGCACTTCGAGGCAGGCGTGCTCCGGCACCAGCATCCACGGGCCGAAGCCGCCGGGCAGGCCGTGGATGCCGAGCGTCAGGCGCTCGGGGCAGTGGGTCGGCAGGCCGGCGCTACAGAACGGGCAGTCGCTGGCCACGCCGCGCGCATGGTGCGAAGCGTTGATCTCGACGACGTAGCGGCGGCCCTGTTCGTCGGTCGCGATCACCTCGTGGCCGATCACCTGCGGCAGCGGGAACGGCAAGTGGTGGCGCGCCAGGTCGGTCGAGCAGACACCGCACGCGCGCGTGCGCAACAGGCGGTAGCCGGGGCCGAGTTCGAGCAGCGCTTTGCCGTCGCGGTGCACGCTCCAGCCCTTCTCGTCGCCGCGCAGCGTGTAGTGCGCCGCCGCGAAGGTCTGGTCGGCGCGGTAGTCGAGGGCGTCGAAATCGATCGTCGGCATGGGCGGTTGGCGAGCGGCGGTCGCGCGTCATTCTGCCGGCGACCGGGTCGATATCGACCTACCGTTCGATCTTCATGCGGTCGCCGTCAGCGGCCGCTGCCACGGGCGCGTGCGAGCCGATCGAGTGCCGCACGAGCGGCCGCGGCGATGCGCGTCTCCCATTCGACGACGGCGCCGTCGGCACCGAGCATCTCGACGTCCTCGCTGCGCAATCGCACGGCGACGTCCGGCACGACGCCTTCCTCTTGCAGGCCGACGCCGTTCGATTCGAGCACCCGCGTCGAACCGAAGCGCAACGTGCCGCCGTCGGGGCCAGTGGCCTGCTGCACGACGGCTTCGGCGCCAGCCGTGCGTTCGCCGACGACGATGGCGCCGGCGTGGCGCTGCAGGATGCGCGCGATGTGTTCCGCTGCGCTGCCGGTCATCGAACTGGTCAGCACGACCAGCGGTCGATCGAAGCGGGGCATCCGCGGCTGCCACTCGTCGTGCATGAACCACTCGACGCTGACGAGACCGAACCAGCGTGACTCGGGGTGCGGCGGTGCGAACACCAGCGGCACCGGCGTCTGCAGGAACCGTTCGGCGAGGCGTTGGGCGTTGCTGAACAGGCCACCGAGGTTGTTGCGCAGGTCGAGTACCAGCCCGTCCGAATCGCGGGCGCGATCGACGAAAGCTTCGATCTTGTCGAGCGGCAAGTCCTCGTCGAAGTCGTCGACGGCCAGCCAGCAGAACGGCTGCGACTGCCGCAGGCGGAAGCGCCGCGGATCCGGGCGCAGGTGGCCCAACGGCGAGCGCACCTGGCCACTGCTCGCCACGGGGCGCTCCAGCACGTGGCGTGTGATCGAGCCGTCGCGCCAGCGCAGTTGCAGCTCGACCGGCGATGCCGGCGGCCCGAGGAACAGGTTGCCCACCAGCGACAACACCACCGGGAACCCCTGGACGCGCCACAGCTCCGGGTGGTTGCGGCCGTTCGTCAGCGCGTCGGGCGGCATCGGTGCCTGCCCGAGCGGCCAGCCGACGACGTGCAAGCGGCCTTCGATCGGCATCACGCGGAAGCCGTCGACGTCGAGCAGGGAGGTTGCGGCGAGGTCGCCGATCGCCATGCGCTCGGGCGGGATCGCCAGCGAAACATGCAGGTCGCCCAGCTCGCACAGCATGCCGGTGAGCAGGTGGTAGAACTCGTGGGACGTGCGCGTGAACGGCACCGCGGCGCGATAGCGGCGGCGCAGCTCGTTCCAGTCGATCGGCCGCGGGCCGAACAGCGGGTAGTCGTCGGCGAGCTGCTGCCAGTAGAAGTCGAAGGTGCGCAGCCGCTCGTTCGCCTGCGCGCTCAGCGGATCGAGTCCGAGGCAACCGCCGGTGCTCGCGACAGCGGCCAAGGCGAGCAGGGTGCGAGGCAGGATGCGGCGCAGGAGCACGGCGGCACGTTGCGCGAGGGGCGCGTTATGGTCAACCCGCCGGCTCGTGGAGAACCATGCCTCACCCGCTCGCTTCGTCCGCCATGTTGGTCGTGCTCGCTCTCGCGAACGTCGCCTGCAAGTCGCCCCTCGCGTGCGTGGTGATCGACGCGCGGCAGGCCACCGAGTCGACCTACCCAGACGTGCTGCGCGATGCCGCGCGCGCCGATGCGGTCTGGACCGCATATCTTGCAGTGACGCCGACTGTCGATGCGCGGCTGCGGGAAATCGGCATGGTGGCCTGGGAGGACGGCGACTGGGCCTTCCACGTCTGGTTGCGCGATCCCGTCGAGATCGCGGGCGTGGGCGGCGGCCCCTACATGGAGGCGCTGGATGCATGGTGCCTCGACCGCCAGATCGCCTGCGGATTCGGCGCGAGCCAGGGCATCTACATGGCGGTGCCGCGACGGGTCATGGCCGACGTCGTGAAGGCTCTTGCGCGCAGTGAGCACGCCCGCGGGCTGGCATGGTCCGATGACGCTCGCTCTGTGCTGATCGCCGCCAGGATGTTCGATGGCGACGCGCGCGGTCGCTAGCCACGGTCCGGCAGCCTGCCGTTTCCGACCCGAGCAGGCGGGGTTCGCCGGCGCATGGGCTCTGTAAAGCCCGATGCCACGGGCAGTTTTGGAGCCTGCCTAGATAGTGTTCAAAATGTCGTGCATAATGAACACTATGTATACAAGGCTCCTCGGGCTGCCGCAGTCGTCGTTCTTCCTGTTCGGCCCGCGGGCCACCGGCAAGACCACGTGGCTGCGGCAGGTACTGCCCGAGGCACGGTGGTTCGACCTGGTCACCAGCGAGAACTACCTGAAGTACCTGCACGACCCGGGCAGCTTTCGACGGCAGGTCGAAGCCTTGCCGGAGGGATCCTGGGTGGTCGTCGACGAAGTGCAGAAGGTGCCCGCCCTGCTCGACGAAGTGCACGCCCTGATCGCCGCGCACGGTCGTCGCTACCGCTTCGCGCTCAGTGGTTCGAGCGCGCGCAAGCTGCGTCGCCTCGACGCCAACCTGCTCGCTGGTCGCGTGATCAACCGATCGTTCTTTCCGCTGACACTCGCCGAGGCGGGCCTGGACACTCCGATCGACGACGTGCTGCGGATCGGCATGCTGCCCGGTGTGCGCTCCGAGCCCGACATGGCGTTCGACACGTTGGAGGCATACGCCGCGAACTACTTGCGGCAGGAGATCCAGCAGGAGGCTCTGACCAAGGACCTCGCCGGCTTCTCGCGGTTCCTCCGTGTGGCGGCCATCCTCAACGGTCAGGTAGTGAACTTCAGCAACGTCGCGAACGAGGCACAGGTCAATCGGGTCACGGTGAGCCGGAACTTCGAAGTGCTCGTCGACACGTTGGTGGGCGTCTGGGTCTCGGCGTGGCAACCGCGCTTGAAGGTCCGCGAGAAGGCGGGGGCGAAGTTCTACTTCTTCGATCCCGGTGTGGTGCGTGCCGTCGCCAACCAGCTGCGGGCCCCTGTGCACGACAGCGAGAAGGGCACCTTGCTCGAGACCTGGGTGCTGCACGAGCTGCGTGCGCATCTGCAGCAGGCGGGGTGCGGTGGTGAGATCACCTGGTACCGCACCGGTGCTGGCGTGGAGGTCGACTTCGTCTGGTGCGGTGCCGAGTACAGCGTCGGCATCGAGGTCAAGGCGAGCGAACGCTGGCGCAGTGAGTCGGGCGACGCGTTGCGCGAGCTGCTGCAGAAGAAGTCGATCCGCCACGCGGTGGCCGTCTATCTCGGCGATCAGCCGTTGCTCGACGGGGGCGTGCACGTGCTGCCGGCACGGCAGTGGGTCGAACGGCTCGGCGAGTTCGTGCGATAGGACTCCGCGACGGTCGCGGCATCACGGCAGCGCGTTGGTGCCGCTCCGACCCGCGCGGGCTCAACCCGCTCACTGCATCGGCAGCAGCGTGCGGCCGAGCAGGGCCCGCCCCTCGTCACCGCGCGCGAACTGCACGAAGCGCTCCGCGACACCCGCCGGCTGGCCCTGCGTGACCACGTGCACCGCGATGCCGTACGGATACGTCCCCCAGCCGAACGCTTCGAGCGACGGCTGGCACCAGTCGATCTGCAGCAGCTTCTGGCCGGCTTCGTGCGGCGTCGCCGTCAGGCGCACGATGCCGATCGCACCCGGTTCGCGCAGGAACTGGTCGACGACGTGGCGTTCGGTCGGCACGCCGAGGCACGTCGACGCGAACGAATCGCCCGGGATCAGCGCGCGCGCGGCGCGTTCGGCCATCGCGCGGTCGCTCGGGATCACCGCCACGATCGCGCCGCCGTCGTAGCCGAGCTGCTGCCACGAGGTGACTTCGCCCGTGAAGATCGCGCGCACTTGCTGGCGCGTCAGCGACTTGATCGGGGAGTCGGGCGCGATCGACAAGGCGAACAGTTCGACGCCGATGCGGCTCTGCCGCAGGCCGGCTTGCTGCTCGCGCTGCGACAGCGGGCCGCCGATGACGCCGAAGTCGGCCTTGCCGACCATCAGCAGGTCGACGACGTCGCGGTCGGGGCAGTTCGCCGGCCTGGCGGTGATGCCCTCGACCTGGCCGAGGAACGCCGCCATCAGCGCGTCGTCGACGACGGGCGCCGCGTGCGTGCCGACGACGATCGCCGCCTCGCGCAGCTCCGGCACGAACTGCCGTGGCGCGCTCTCGCCCAGCGGGGCCGGCTGCGGCGCCGCCAGCGGACTGCCGATCATGCTGGCGACCACGAACTGCGGCCGGTCGTCGACCGGTGGCGGTGCGGTCTGCGCACCCAGTTGGCGGGCCATGACGTTCGGTTCGGTGGCGTTGTCCAGCGAGCAACTCGCTGCGACCACGGCCAATCCAGCGACCCACACCGGTCGCAGACACACTGTCCAGTTGTTCCCCACGGGCTCTCCTCCGTGTGCAAGGATCGGACAGTCAGACTGGGACGATGTTGCGCAAGCAGACAGCTGGCAGGGGCTTCGGCCGATGCGAACGGGGCGCTGCCAGCGGGACCATCTGTGTTGGCGGGCTCAAGTCGCGCCGTCGGGCTGGGCGGTGCAGTCCACTGGGCCATTTTGGCCCGATTGACCGGACAAGATTGTCCGCTACCTCTACGCGCCCTTGATGGCGCTCCTTCCCGAACTCGACCGCGACGCCCCGGCGTCCTTGGTCGCGCAGATCGCCGGCTTCTACGCCCGCGCGATCGAGGATGGGCGCATGCGCGATGGCGAGCGGCTGCCGCCGATCCGCGAAGTGGCGAACGCCTGCGACGTCACGCGCGCGACGGTGCAGGAGGCCTACCGCCAGCTCGCCGAACGCGGCCTGGTCGAAGGCACCGTCGGTCGTGGCACCAGCGTGCTGCCGCGTTCGCCGACGGCGGGAGCCTCGGCCGCGGCGCCGGTGGTGCCGACCGCGGCCGCGCGCTCGCTGAGCCCGTATGCCGACGCGGCGCTGCGCCGCAGCCAGGAGATGCCGGCGGCGCTGCCGCTGCCGACGGGCCAAGCACTGGTCGCCAACTTCGCCGAGCTGGCACCCGACGGCGCGCGCTTCCCGGTCGCGGCGTGGCGTGCGGCGATGGACGCGGTGCTCGAAGCGCGCGGCGGCGAACTGCTCGGCTACGGCGGCGCCAGCGGCGGCCTGCCGGAGCTGCGCGCGCTGCTGGCGGCGCGCATGCAGACGATCGATCCGGGGCTCGGCGCCGACTCGGTGCTGGTGACCGCCGGCGCGCAGCAGGCGCTCGACCTCGTGCTGCGCACGTTCTGCACCGCCGGCGACACCGTCGTCGTCACCGCGCCGTCGTACCACCAGATGCACGGCCTGCTGCGTGCGCACGGCCTGCAGGTCGTGCAGGTGCCGTTGCGCGCCGACGGCGTCGACCTCGAGGCGCTGCGCGCTTCGCTGCAACGGCGCACGGTGCGGCTCGCCTACCTGATGCCGACGTTCCACAACCCGACCGGGCGCACGCTGGATCGGGCGCAGCGGCAGGCGCTGCTGTCGGTGTTCGTCGACACCGCGGTGCCGATCGTCGAGGACGAGTACCAGAGCGAACTGCGCTTCCGCGGCGAACCGCTGCCGACGCTGCGTTCGCTCGATGCGCGCGGCCTGACCGTCACCGTGCAGACGATGAGCAAGGGCCTGTTCCCAGCGCTGCGCCTGGGTTGGATCACCGGCGGCGACGACCTGCTGCAGCCGATGGCGGCGGTGAAGCGCTTCATGGACCTCGAGCAGAGCCCGCTGCTGCAGGCGGCGCTGGTCGAGTTCGCGGCGCGCGGCGAACTGGATCGCTACCTCGACGCGCTGCGGCTCGAACTGCGCGCGCGGCACGCGGCGCTGCAGCGCTCGACGCGCCAGCACCTGCCGGCCGGGTGCACGCTGACCGATCCCGACGGCGGCTTCGTCGCCTGGCTCGAACTGCCGAAGCCCGGCCTCGGCGATCGCCTCGCCGAGCTGGCGGTGCAGCGCGGCGTGCGCGTCGTGCCCGGCCGCGTGTTCGACCTGCACGGTTCGCCGTCGCGCGGCGTGCGGCTGTCGCTGACGCGCGCCGACGCGCGCCAGATCGCCGACGGCGTACGCGTCCTCGGCGAGTGCGCGCGCGAACTCCTGCAGGCCCCCGCGGCGGCGCGGCCCTTCCTCTGACCTTCCCCACGAACTTCCCACCCAGACGACCCTGAACCCCGATCGGCGAACGCGCCGGTCCGCACGAACATGAGCAGCAAGCATCCCCTTCCGAAGGTCCCCGGATTCACCGCCGAAGAGCTCGTCAGCAAGATCGGCTTCTGCGAGCAGCTGAAGGGCGGCGTCATCATGGACGTCATCGATCCGGAGCAGGCGCGCATCGCCGAAGAGGCCGGCGCCTGCGCGGTGATGGCGCTCGAGCGCGTTCCCGCCGACATCCGCAAGCACGGCGGCGTCGCGCGCGCCAGCGACCCGGACATGATCACGGGTATCCAGAAGGCCGTCAGCATCCCGGTGATGGCGAAGGTGCGCATCGGCCACTTCGTCGAGGCGCAGATGCTCGAGTCGATGGAAGTCGACTGCATCGACGAGAGCGAGGTGCTGACGCCCGCCGACGAAGAGTTCCAGATCGAGAAGCGCGTGTTCAAGACGCCGTTCGTCTGCGGCTGCCGCGACCTCGGCGAAGCGCTGCGTCGCATCCACGAGGGCGCCGCGATGATCCGCACGAAGGGCGAAGCCGGCACCGGCAACGTCGTCGAGGCGGTGCGCCACATGCGCACGCTGATGAGCGGCATCCGTTCGCTGCGCGGCATGAACGAGCAGCACCTGGAGCGGAAGGCGATCGAGCTGCGCGTGCCGTTCGAGCTCGTCGCGTGGGTCGCCGAGCACCAGAAGCTGCCGGTGCCGAACTTCTCCGCCGGTGGCGTGGCGACGCCCGCCGACGCCGCGCTGATGATGCAGCTCGGCGCCGAGGCGGTGTTCGTCGGCTCGGGCATCTTCAAGAGCGGCGACCCGGTGAAGCGCGCGAAGGCGATCGTGCGCGCGGTGACGCACTACCAGGATCCGAAGGTGCTGGTCGAAGTGTCGCGCGGCCTCGGCGAGCCGATGGTCGGCATCGACATCAACACCATGCCGGCGCACGAGCGTCTGGCCGGCCGCGGCGTCTGAGATGCACGCGAACGGGAACTCGCACGCGCCGCTCGTCGGCGTGCTGGCGCTGCAAGGCGACTTCGCCGACCACCAGGAGGCGCTGCACCGCCACGGCGTGCAGACGCGCCAGGTGCGCAACGCCGCCGACCTGCATGGCCTGCACGGGCTCGTGCTGCCCGGCGGCGAGAGCACGACGATGCTGCGGCTGCTCGACGTCGACGGCTTGTGGCAACCGCTCGGCGACACGCTGCGCAGCGGCCTGCCGGTGTTCGCGACGTGCGCTGGCATGATCCTGCTGGCGGAGAAGGTCGAGAACCCGAGCCAGCGCAGCTACGCGCTGCTGCCGATCACCGTGGTTCGCAACGGCTACGGCCGGCAGTTCCACTCGGGCACGTTCGAGCTCGCCTCCGACGTGCTGCCCTCGGGCACCACCGGCACGTTCATCCGCGCGCCGCGCATCACGCGCGTCGGTCCTGGCTGCGAAGTGCTCGCGCGCCGCGGCGCCGACGCCGTGCTGGTGCAGAAGGGGCCGATCCTCGCCGCCTGCTTCCATCCCGAACTGCAGCCCGAGGCGCATCCGGTCATCGGTCGCTTCGTCGCGTCCGTTCGGCAACGCGCAGCATCCACCGTGAGGCACTGACATGACGATCCACTACGCCATGGAGCCCGAGCTGTCGGTCGACGAGTTCGTCGACGTGCTGCGTCGCAGCACGCTGGCCGAACGGCGCCCGGTCGACGACCGCGAACGCATCGCCGGCATGCTGGAGAACGCCGGCCTGATCGTCACCGCGCGCGACGAGCACGGCTTGCTGGTCGGCGTGTCGCGCGCGATCAGCGACTACCACTACTGCACCTACCTGTCGGACCTCGCCGTCGACCGTGCGTTCCAGCGTCGCGGCATCGGCAAGGAACTGGTGCTGCGCACGCACGCGGCGGGCGGGTTCCACACCTCGCTGATCCTGCTCGCGGCGCCGAGTGCGGCGAGCTACTACCCGCACATCGGCATGCAGAAGCACGAGTCGTGCTGGATCGTGCCGCGGCGGTGAAGCGACGGCCGCCGCCGCGCGCGGTCGCGACGCCGTGTCCGCTTGGCGACCGGTCCGGCGCTCTTTGCCTGCGGCCGGCAGCCACGCTCTCCCGACGATTCCCGCCAGCCGCTCGGTCCTTCCGGCACCGCACGGTGTCCACCCCATGCCCATGTCCAACCCAACCCAAGTCGGCCGCGTCGTCGGCCTCTGGCGGTATCCGGTCAAGTCGATGGCCGCCGACGCGATCGCGAGCACGGAGGTGTCCTGGCATGGGCTCGCCGGCGATCGGCGCTGGGCGTTCGTGCGCGAGAACGCGCGCCGCAGCGGCTTTCCGTGGCTGACCCTGCGCGAGTCGTGGGAGCTGGCGCGCTTCCGTCCGGCGTTCGTCGATCCGTCGCGGCCCGACCAGTCGGCGGTCGTGGTGCACACTCCGGCAGGCGCCAGCTTCGACGTCGCCGACCCGGCGCTGGCCGCACTGCTGGAACCGGGCGCTCGTCCGATCAAGTTCGACCGCGGTGCCTTCGACACCTTCCCGATCGCACTGACGACGACGGCGACGCTCGCGTGGCTCGCGGCGCGGGTCGGCACCCGCCTCGACGTCGCGCGCTTCCGGCCCAACCTGCTCGTCGAAACCGACGATGCCGCGCCGTTCGCCGAAGAAGCGTGGCTCGGTCGCGTGTTGCGCATCGGCACCGTGCGCCTTCGCCTCGACAAGCGCGACGGCCGCTGCGTGGTCATCACCATCGACCCGGCCACCGGGGCGCGCGATCCCTCGATCCTGCGTGCTCTCGCCACCGAACGGCAGGGATGCCTCGGCGTCTACGGATCGATCGTCGAGCCGGGCCGCCTCGCGCTGGACGACGCGGTGCAGCTCGAGCCGTGATCGACCTTGGCGAAGCCGCGGCGGCGAGGCGGTGCGAGCCCTCTCGTCCCGACGGGCACCGGCGGTAGTCTCCACGCACGGCCCGGTCGGGAGTCCCACGTGGCCGAGAACATCCCATGCGCCCATTCGTTCCGTTCCTTCTCGCGGCCGCGTTGCCGCTCGCCGGCTGCGCCAACTACGACTTCGCCAAGGCGCGTCTGCCGAACGGCGACTACGACATCCCGCGGCTGATCGCCGACCTGAAGGAGTCCGGGCGCAGCAGCCTGTCCGATGTGACGTGGGTCCCGTTCGTGGTGACGCGCGCCCGCGTCTTCCAGGCCACCGAGGATCGCGACAAGCTGCCGACGGGCTACAAGTTCGGCGACGTGCTGACCGTCGGCCCGTTCGGCTGCGTCTCGGACAAGCAGTCGCGCCTGTTCGCGTCGGCGGGGGAGTCGATCGAGACGTACTCCTCGGTCGGCGTCGGCTGGCACCTGCTGTTCAACCACCGCGAGGACCTGGTCGAGACGACCTACGGCACGCGGCGGTATGCCGGCTGGCGGCTCGCACTGCTGCTCGGCGACGAGGACAAGGCCTACACGCCGAAGTCCGCAGCGCCGAAGGCGACGTCGAACTGAGTGGCGGGAGGATTGGCTGCTGACCCCCCGACTGCAGAGTCAGCACTCTGTAACGCCATTTTTCGGCCAGCGTCGTTCGCGTCCACCTGCGACCATGTCGGCGCCATGAAGATCCAATCGATCGCCGTCGCAGCGCTGCTGGCCGCGCTGCTCCCGGCCCAGAACCGTCCCCAGCCAGACCAGGCCAAGCTCGTCGAGCTGCGCACCGCGAAGCTCGCCAAGCCCGTGTTCCAGAAGGCCCCCTGGGTCCTCGACTACGACAAGGCACGCGAGCAGGCGAAGAAGGAAGGCAAGGTGATCTTCGCCTACTTCACGCGCAGCTACGCGGGTTGAGGCCCGTGCGATGCCCTGGAGAGCGGTCCGCTCTCCGACAACGAGTTCCCGAAGTTCGCCCAGGACGTGGTGCTGTTCCTGCACAACACGTCGCGTGTCGCCGACGAGCCGTACCCGACCCTGCTCCAGGACAAGGGCTTCCGCGGCTTCCCGTCGATCTGCTTCATGGATGCCGACGGCAACGTGCTGGCCAAGCCCGGCCGCAGCGTGCAGGCGTTCCGCGATGGTCTCGAATCGACCAAGACCCTGGTCGCCTTGCGGGCGAAGGGTGACAAGGCGACGGCGGCCGAGCAGAAGGAACTGTTCCTCGCCGAGCTGAAGCTCGACCTGGTCCCCGCTGCCGAGATCCAGGCCCGCGCCGACAAGCTGACGCTGTCGGATGCCGAGAAGGCGATGGTCGCCGGCAAGATCGTCGATGGCGAAGTGGCCGCCCTGATGCAGAAGGGCCGCGAACTCGGCCAGGACGAGGTCGGCAAGCAGATGGCCGCGATGGCGAAGGCCGGCAAGGCGCCGAGCCCGATGATGGCCGGCAGCTTCTGGATGGCCGTGCTCGGCCACGCCAGCAAGCAGAAGGACGCCGAGCTCGCGCAGAAGGCGTTCGATGCGCTCGAGAAGCGGTTCGCCGACGACAAGAACCCGGGCCTCGTCCGCGCTCGCAAGGACTGGGCGAAGCTGCTCGAGGAAGCCAAGGCGAAGTGATCGCCGGTGCCGCCCGCGGCGCTCAGCCGCCGGCGGCGCCGAGCTCTGGCAGCGTCGGCGGCACCATGCGCCGCCGGCGTTCGGTCAGCGACTCGAGGAATGCGCGCAGGTCGCGCTTCTCGTTCTCCGCGAGATCGAGCCGCTGCAGCAGCGGCGACTTGCTCGGGAACAGCGGATCGCCTTCTTGCTCCGGCTTCGGCTTCAGCGTCGCCATGCCGGCCGAGTACATGTTGATCACGCCGTCGAGGTCGAACAGCCCGTTGTGCATGTACGGCCCCGTGCGCGCGACGTTGCGCAGCGACGGCGTCTTGAAGCGACCGACGTCCTGCGCGTTCTTGGTGACCTCGTAGCGGCCGAGGTCCTGCAGCTTGCGCCCGTAGTACGACAGGCCCAGGTCGTGGAAGCTGCCGTCGGTCAGCAGCGGGCCGTGGTGGCAGTTGGCGCAGCGCGCCTTGGTGCGGAACAGGTGCAGGCCGCGCAACGCGTCGTCGGACAGCGCCGCGGTGTCGCCGTCGAGGAAGCGATCGAACGCGCTCGAGCCGTCGCTGACGACGGTGCGTTCGAAGTCCGCGATCGCGCGCAGCGTGTTGGCCAGCGTCGGCTCCGCCTCGCCGAACGCCTGCGCGAAGCGTTCGCGATAGCCCGCACTGCCGCGCAACGTGGCGACGACGTGCGAAGCACTCGCGTGCATCTCGTTCGGGTTCTCGAACACGGCCAGCGCCTGGTCTTCGAGGCTCTTGGCGCGGCCGTCCCAGAACAGGTGGGTGAGCAAGCCGGCGTTCAGGATCGGCGGCGCGTTGCGCGCGAGCTTCTGGAAGCCGTGGCCGAAGCTCGTCGCGCGGCCGTCGCCCCAGCCGAGCTCGGCGTCGTGGCACGAAGCGCACGCCATCTGGCCCGGACCCGACAACCGCGCGTCGAAGAACAGCATCTGGCCGAGCGCCACGCGGGCCGTGTGCTGCGGGTCCTTCGGGGTCGCGGGACGCGGCACCTTGCCGAACTCGACGAACGCGACCGTGGGATCGAGCGTCGGGCGCGGCCAGCTCGCCGGTGGTCCGGAGTAGGCGACGCGCAGCAGCGGTGTGTCGTCCTGCGGTGCAGCGGCTGCGACCGTCGTCGTCGGCGTGTGCGAGTCCGTGGTGAGGGCGCAGCCAGCCGCCAATGCCGTGGCGAGAACGGCGAACGAGAGCACGAGTCGCATGGCCGCACGCTAGCGGCTCGGCTCGCCCGAGCGGAATACCGACGAGGTCGGAGGTGTGTCCCGAATGCGTGGGAATCTCACGCGCCACGGTTGGCGCCCGGCTGTTCGTCCCCGCGCCCATGGCTACCATCCTCGCCCCCGTTCGCGGCGCCAAACCGGCCCCGCCCCAACTCGCAATGACCTCCGTCGTCCGTGCTGTCTCGTTCGGCCTAGGCCCGATCGGCCTGGCTGCCGCCCGTCTCGCCCTGCAGAAGCGCACCGTCCAGCTGGTCGGCGCGATCGACATCGATCCCAACAAGATCGGCAAGGACCTCGGCGACCTGCTCGACCTCGGTCGCAAGACCGGCGTGATCGTCGAGGGCAACGCCGAGGCGGCGCTGAAGCGCCTGCAGCCCGACGTCATGCTGCACTGCACGTCGAGCTTCATGCCGATGGTGAAGGACCAGCTGCTGCTGGCCGCGCGCTGCGGCGTCGACGTGGTGTCGTCGACCGAGGAACTGCTGGTGCCGGAGTTCCAGCACGCAGCGCTGGCGAAGGAACTGGACGCGGCGGCGAAGGCCGGCGGCGTGTCGCTGCTCGGCACCGGCGTCAATCCGGGCTACGCGATGGACTTCGTCGCCGTGGTCGCGTCGGCGGTGACGTTCGACGTGCAGGCGGTGAAGTGCACGCGCGTCGTCGACGCCGGCACGCGCCGGCTGCCGCTGCAGAAGAAGGTCGGCGCCGGGCTCAGCAGGCAGGAGTTCGACCAGCAGATGGCGACCGGGCGCTTCGGCCACATCGGCATGCGCGAGTCGGTGGCGCTGCTGGCGAAGGCGCTCGACTTCCCGGTCGACAAGATCGAGCAGAGCGTCGAGCCGGTGATCGCGGCGAGCGAGCACAAGACGCAGTTCCTGACGGTGCACACGGGCCAGGTCGCGGGCATCCGCAACCACGGCTACGGCTACGTCGGCAAGCGCGTCGTGCTGCACCTCGACCTGTCGATGTACGTCGGCGCGCCGGACCCGCGCGACGAGGTGGTGCTCGAGAGCACGCCGCCGATCCACCTGAAGTTCCACGGCGGCATCGCCGGCGACCAGGCGACCGCGGCGATCCTGGTCAACAACCTGCACGGCGTCGTCGCCGCCCAGCCGGGCCTGCGCACCGTGCTCGACGTGGCGCCGCCGCGTCTGTGCCGCTGAACGGCCCGCGCCGTTCTCGGCTGCGTGCTCCCGACGCGCTCGGGCTACGAGGGCGAGGAACTTTCTCGCCAGGGCTGGGTGCCATCACGGTTGCGTGCGATAGTCGCGGCCGATGTCCCGCGCGCTGCTGCAACGCCCCTCGCTCGTCGTCGGCCTGACCGTCGTCGGGGTGTTGACCGTGGCGGTGCTGCGCGGCGACCTGCGCCTGCGCGAGGTCGATGCCGCGCCGCGGCCGACGAACGGCACGCAGGCCCCGCCGGTGGTCGTGCGCGCCGAGAAGACGCCGCCGCGCGCCAAGGCGGTGGTCGTGCGCGGTCGGGTCTTCGATCCGCGCGGCTTCCTGGTCGTCGGGGCGACGCTCGGTGGCGGCACCGACGCCGTCCGCACCGACAGTGACGGCGCGTTCGCGATCGACGTGCCGCCCGCCGGCGTGCGCGACCTGCTGGTCCGCGCCGACGGGCTGGCGCCGACGTGGTGGCGGCTCGGCGAAGGTTCGCCCGACGCGGTGGTGCTGCAGCTCGCCGCCAAGGCGCCGTGGGACGAGCCACCGGCCGACCTGCCGCCGCGCGCGCGCCGCTTCGGCGAGGGCGCGCTGCACGGCAGTGACGGCAAGTTGCTGGCGAACGCGTTCGTGCGCGCGATGGGCAGCGACGAATGGGCGCGCAGCGACGAGTTCGGCCGCTTCCGCGTGCTACTGCCAACGTCGCCTGCGAGCCTGCTGGTGCACGCGCCGGGCAGCGGCGACGCCCTGGCCGGCCTGGCCGGCGTCGGCGAGCCGTTCGCCTGCGAACGCAGCGAGGGTGTCGTGCCGGTGCCCGAGCTCGCCCTCGCCGCCGGGCACGCGCTGCGCGGCACGGTGCGCGATCCGCGCGGTCAGCCGGTCGAAGGTGTGCCGGTCGTGGTGCGCAGCGCGCGACTGCAGCGCACGGTTGTCACGGGAGTCGGCGGCATGTTCCAGCTCGGCGGGCTTCTGCCAGAGCGCTACACGATCCAGCCGTTCGCGCACCGCGGTGCGGTCGGCATGGCGACGGACGTCGTGGTCGAGGCGCCGGTGGTCGCCGTCGACGTCGCGCTGCGCGCGATGGACGAAGTGCGGCTGCGCGTGCTCGACGAACAGGGCGCGCCGTGTGCGTCGCTGCACGTCGCCAGTTCGATCGCCGGCCTGCGGCGCGGTGTCGGCCAGACCGACGAGCAGGGCTTCGTCGGCGTGCCGGTGGTGGGCGATGCGACCACGTTCGAGGTGCGCACGGCCGTCGAGTTCGCGCCGGTGAGCGTGCGCAGCTTCGATGCAGCGGCAGCGACGCTGGTGGTCGCGCGCTGAGCGGGACAGCAGCGGCCGGGTCAGCCGTCCGATCTGCGCGGCGGTCGCGAGCCGAGGCTCCAGCGACCGCCACGACCAGCGGGCTCAGTTCAGCACG
>JBILEY010000237.1:0-8194 GCA_044351865.1 Planctomycetota bacterium
AGTTCGCCGGTTGCGGTGCCCTCGCCATCACCTGGAGCGACATCGCCGAGGTGCGCTCGCTGGCGGTGGCGCCGGCGATGCAGAAGCACGGCATCGGCCGCGTGCTGGTCGACACGCTGGTCGAAGATGCCAAGCGCCTGGGCATCCCGCGGCTGTTCGCGTTCACCTACGTGCCCGACTTCTTCGCCAAGATGGGCTTCACCATCTGCCAGCACGAAGACCTGCCGCACAAGGTCTTCAACGACTGCATGCACTGCCCGAAGTTCCTCGCGTGCGACGAGATCGCGATGACGCGCGTGATCGACGCGAAGGCGTCGCCGGCGAAGCTGTTCGGCAAGCCACAGCGCGCGATCCCGCTGCCGCAGCGCACGCCGCAGTTCACGCCGCCGGTGATCGCCGGCGCGAAGAAGAAGTAGCGGCGCGATCGCGCACGGTCGCGGATCGCGGCGAACCGCCTCGCTGCGCGTTCCCGTCGCGCGCTTTCGCTCGCGTCGTTACCGCGATCGAAGCGCAGCTAGCTCTGGGCAGTCCCAAGCCCGGAGAGCACCGTGGAACCACGCCTGCGTCGCGTCGGAGCATCCTTCTGCCTGTTGTTGGTCGGCTGCGGCGGTGGCGGCAACGATCCCCCGCCTGGCGCCGCCCATGCCGACTTCACCGTGCGCGGCGTGCAGCCGAACGCCGACGCGGTGGTCTTCCTGAACGACCCGGTCACGATCGACTTCACCGCACCGGTCGACCTCGACTCGGCGGACCTGTCGTCGGTGTCGTTCCAGGTGTTCGACCGCGACGGCAACCCGGTGCAGGAGTCGGTGAACGGCACCTTCCTGCGCAGCGAGGACGGCCTGCAGTTGGCGTTCGTGCCGCGCTACCCGACCGACGACGCGTTCTCGAGCGGCGGCTTCCGCCCGAACCGCACCTACGTGATGCAGCTGGTCGGCGGCGAAGTGCAGAACGGCACCACACTGCGCAGCGTCACCGGCCGACCGCTGGAGACGCCGCGCAGCCTGCGCTTCCACACCCGCGACGGCACGCAGCCGGCCCAGCTGTTCCGCAACCCGGAGTCCGGGGGACCGCGCCGCACCGGCCTCGAGGTCGGCAACGGCGCGCCGCTCGACGCGGTGCCGCTCGGCCTGTTCGGCACCGCCCCGCTCGAGGTGCGGCTGTCGTTCGATCAGGCGCTGAACCCGCGCAGCGACAACGTGCCGACGGGCATCGCCACCGATCCGATCCGGCGCGACCCGGCGCAGCGCGGCAGCATCTGGCTCGAGTACGACGACGTCGAGTTCGGCCCTGGCACCTGGATCCCGGCGCACTTCGAGATCGAGCGCAACGACACGCGCGGCTGCGTCGCGGTGCTGCGGCCGCTCGGCGTGCTGCCGAACGACGCCACCATCCGCGTCGTCGTCGAAGCGCAGCTCGAGGACATCGCCGGCGAGAACAACCTCGGCACGCAGGGCTTCGACCACGTGTTCGGCACGTTCCGCACCGTCGCCGGCCACGCGCAGCAGTGGAACACGATCGTCGAGGAGTTCGACGACGCGAGCTTCCTCGACCAGGCCGCGGTGTTCCCCGAACCGCCGGCCGAAGTGGGCCCCGGTTGGTTGCGCGCGGGCTTCGAGTTCGGCGGCGCCTCGACCAGTCGCGACTTCCGGCCGAACAACGTCGAGGTGGTGCTGAACACCGCGTTCACCCAGATCGCACCCGAACAGGGCCTGCCGTTCACCGTGTCCGGCGGTGTGTTCACGTTCCGCAACGTCACCATCCCGACGGGGGTGAGTGTCGTCGGCCAGGGCCCCAACCCGATGGTCTGGCTGTGCTCCGGCGACTTCCGCGTCGCCGGCACGCTGTCGGTGCGCGGCGGCAACGGCGCGCGCGTCGACACCTTGATGAGCCCGCAGTTCGCGAAGGCGGGCGGCATCGGCGTCTGCGGCGGCGGCAATGGCGGCGATGGTTCGCCGAGCGGCACGTCCCGCGACCCTGCCGGCGGCACCGGCCGCGGCCCGCTGCAAGCGCTCGGCAGAGGCGGGCGCGGCGGTCTGCTCGCCTGCGGCGGCGGCTGCTACACCGACCCCAACTTCTACAATGGCAGCGGCGGCGGCAGCGGCGGCGGCGGCGGCTCGTTCGCGACCCAGGGCGATCCCTGGTACCGCTGGAACGGACCGATGCCCGGCACGACGTTCCAGCAGATGCGCGGCATCGGCGGAGCCGGCTGCAGCGGTCTCAGCAACCAGCGCTCGGCTGGCCTGGCCGGCGGCATGGCCGGCGATCGCCCGTTCACCGACAGCCGCACCGACAACGACTTCTGGGGCAGCGGCATCAACCTCGACCCGACGCGGCGGCTGCGCATCACCGGCGAACTGCAGGTGCCGATGGGCGGCGGTGGCGGCGGCGGCGGCGGTGACACCTGCTCGGGGCAGCAGCCCGGCAACTGGGGGATGGACTACAGCGGCGGCGGTGGCGGTGGCGGCGGCGGCGTGCTGATCGTCAAGGCCCTCGGCCGCATCGTCGTCGAGCCGACCGGCCGCATCGTCGCCGACGGCGGCCACGGCGGCGGCGGCGAACAGGTCGGCGCCTGCGGCGAAGCCGGCGGCGGCGGCGGCGGTGCCGGCGGCATGGTCGTGCTGATGTCGGCGCGCGAGATCGTCATCCACGCGCACGGCTCGGGCACCACGCCGATCTACCGCTACGCCGAGAACGACTACAACTTCGCCATCTCGGCCGACGGCGGCGTCACCACCACCGGTGCGTTCGGCACCATCACCGAGCTGAATCCGCCGGTGCAGCTGAACCTCAGCGGCAAGTACCCGAGCAACGGCCAGCCGATGGTCGCCGGCACGCTCTACGACGCGAACCCGCTCGGCGGCCTCGGCGGCATGGGCATCGTCCAGCTGATGACGCCGCCCGGCGACAACAGCGACAACACCAACACGCGGCTCGACGACCACATCACGTTCGTCGTCGCCGGGGTGCCGCTCGGCAACAGCCCGGCTGATGCGCTGAAGAAGCAGCAGCTGCTGGCGTGGCGCGGCTTCGCCAACAACTCCGGCGTGCCGGTCGACGACTTCGGCACGCCCACCAACATCGCCGGCAACGAAGGCGACATCCGCCCCGCCCCGGTGCTGCTGCCGGTACCGTTCGGGCCGCGATCGCGCGCGCGCTCGCAGTGGATCGACACCGGCAGCAGTGCGCGCCGCGTGCTCGCCGCTGCCGACGGCGCGCCGCGCGGCCTCGTCGTCGGTGCGGGCACCGTGGCCGGACCGCGCTACCACTTCGGCGGGCTGCGCACGAGCGGCGCCGACGCCGGCGTGGTCGACTGGGAGAAGGCGAACGACACCGACGTGCGGCTGCGTGTTCGGGTGGTCGTCGAGGACGTGCCGGTCGCGCCGATCGCGGCCGGGGCGACGTCGGCCGAGCACCAGGGCGCGCGCGCCTACAAGCTCGAACTCGCCGCTGGCGCCCTCGGCGCGAACGAGCGCTGGACCGGCTACGAGGCCGAGGTGCGCAACGGCGCCGGCGACCGGCTGGCCGCGTTCCGCATCTTGTCGCACCAGGGCCAGGCGCTGCTGCTGGCGCCGGACGGCCAGGCGCTGCCGGAGGGCATCGCCAGCGTGCGCGTGCTGGAGCGCTTCGTCGGCATCACCACCGACGGCGATCCGGGCCTGCCGTCGTACGTGCCACTGGGCAGCGACGAGCCGGCGCCGAGTGCCACGGTGCGCATAGGCTTCGCCTTCCACCGCGACCCGGGCGAAGCCAACCCGCTGGACGGCCGCTTCCCGGCGAACGCGCCCGATGCCTTCGTCCACGATCTGGACGACCCGCAGCTCCTGGCCTGGATCGCCGCCAACGGGCCGCCCCGGTTCGTGCAGTGGGACGTCGTGTTCGATCTGGACCCGGTGCCGCCGGCGGGCTCGCGCCCCGGCCTGCAGCCGAACCCGCGCCGCCCGCAGCTGGAATGGCTGCGGCTGCCCTTCCGCTGGTGACCGGCGCCCCGCTGGCCGATCGCGGCGAGCGGCCGGTGGCAACCGCAGTTCGGAATCGCACGCGGGCCGGTGCCAAGCCGCACCGGACGCGGCCGCCTGGGGCGCCCGCCCGGAGGGTGACGGCCCCCGCAGACCAAGGTGCGCGCCGGGCTGGAAACCGTTCGCATGGCCGCCTTGACCGCGATCGGCGGCTCGCAACAATGCCGCCTGCCCGATGGCCGCCCCCGCGGGGTCCCTCTCCCCGACGGCTGGCACGCGGATCGCATGGATGGACCACCCGCCACCATGCGAACCGCGGGATAAGGTTCTCCCCGAGCATTGCCATGAAGCGAATCGACTCCGTCCGCCTGTTGTCCCTCGCGACTTTCGCCGCCCTCGCCGCCTGCTCGGGCAGCGGCGGCAGCACCGGGACCGAAGCCCGCACCGGCGGTGAGTTCCTGGTCACCAAGACCGAGCCCGTCAACGGCGCCTCGATCTTCTTGAACGACCCGGTCGCCATCGACCTGACCAACGCCGTCGACATCAACTCGGCGAACCTGCTGACGATGAGCTTCCAGGCGCTCGACCAGCAGGGCAGCCCGGTGCCCGAACTCGTCACCGGCAACTTCTCGGTCGGCACGCGGCCGGGCGACGCCGCCCCGGGCCGCCGCCTGCTGTTCGTGCCGCGCTTCGCCACCAACAACACCTACGACGACGGTGGCTTCCGCTCCGGCCGCAGCTACCTCGTGCAGCTGGTCGGCGGCACTGCCGTCAACAACAGCGTGCTGCGCGACCTGGGCGGCAAGCCGCTGGCGACGCCGGTGACCTTCACGTTCACGACGCGCGAAGGCTCGCAGCCGGCACAGCTGTTCCGCAATCCGAAGTCGGGCGGCCCGGCCCGCGCCGGCTTCGAGGTCAGCACCACGAACGACCTGAACAACGTGCCGCTCGGCGTGTTCGGCGATCCGGCCACCGAGCTGCGCCTGCACTTCGACCAGGCGCTGAACCCGAACGACCTGAACGTGCCGGTGTCGCTCGACACCAACCCGCTGGTCCGCCTGCAGAGCAACCGCGGCCGCATCTACCTCGAGTACGACGATCCGGAGCGCGGCAACAACGTCTGGATCCCGGCCGACGTCGAGATCGAGCGCAACGACCTGAACGGCGCCACCGTGGCGCTGCGCCCGGTCGGCATCCTGCCGAACAACGCCGAGATCCGCGTCATCGTCGAGCCGACCGTCGAGGACATCGCCGGCGAGTCGAACGTCGCGCAGCTGTCGTACAACCGCGTGTTCGCCACGTTCCGCACCGACGGCAGCTACGCGCAGCGCTGGAACGGCCTGGTCGAGGAGTTCAAGACCACCGACGGCATCGACCTGGGCGCGTCCTTCCCCGAGGCCCAGGCCGAGGTCGGCCCCGGCTACCTGCGCGCCGGCTTCGCGTTCGAAGGCAACCCGACGTCGCTGAACTACCGGCCGACCTCGACCGAGGTCGTGCTGAACACGTCGTTCACGCAGGTCGCACCGGAACAGGGCCTGCCGTTCACGGTTTCGGGCGGCGTCTTCAACTTCCGCAACGTCACCATCCCGCAGGGCGTGACGGTCGTCGGCACCGGCCCGAACCCGATGGTCTGGCTGTGCAGCGGCACCTTCACGGTGTCGGGCACGCTGACCGTGCGCGGCGGCAACGGCGCGCGCGTCGACACGCTGAACTCGGCGAACTTCGCCAAGGCCGGCGGCATCGGCCAGTGCGGCGGCGGCAACGGCGGCGATGGCACGCCGTCACCGAACCAGCGCGACGCGCGCGGCGGCACCGGCCGCGGCCCGCTGCAGGCGGCCGGCAAGGGCGGTCGCGGCGGGTACCTCGCCTGCGTCTCCGGCTGCTACACCGGCGACGGCTACGACAGCGAGGGCGGTGGCTCGGGCGGTGGCGGCGGCACCATGGCGACGCAGGGTGACCCGAACTGGCGTGGCACGATTGCCGCCGGCGTCGTCAACCCGAACGTCGCGCCGACCGCGAACACGCGCTTCCAGCAGCGCCTCGGCTTCGGCGGCGCTGGCTGCAGCGGCGGCAGCGGTGCGCGCACCGGCTTCCTGTTCGGCGGCGAGCCGGGCGACCGGGTCTTCACCGACAGCCGCGTCGACAACAACTTCTGGGGCAGCGGTATCGACCTGAGCCGCAACCTCCGCGTCACCGGTGAGATCTCGGTGCCGATGGGCGGCGGCGGCGGCGGCGGTGGCGGCGACACCACGTGGTATCCGGTGTTCGACTGCTCGCCGTTCGGCAACGACCCGAGGAACGACTTCTCGGGCGGTGGCGGCGGCGGCGGCGGCGGCGTGCTGATCGTCAAGGCGCTCGACGAGATCAAGATCACGTCGACCGGCAACGTCAACGCCAACGGCGGCAACGGCGGCGGCGGCGAGCAGGTCGGTTCCTGCGGTGAAGCCGGCGGCGGCGGTGCTGGTGCCGGCGGCATGGTCGTGCTGATGTCGGCGACGCGCATCGTCATCGAGGCGCACGGCAACGCGTCCAACAACCGCTACGTCTACGGCTCGCCGGACGCAGCCGCGACGCCGAACAACCCCTACCTCGGCAACGACTACAGCTTTGCCGTGGCGGCCGACGGCGGCCTGACGACGACCGGTGGCTTCGGCTCGGTCAACATCAGCTCGAAGTACCCCGGCAACGGCGCCAGCATGCTGACCGGCGCCAGCTACGACGAAGAGCCGACCGGCGGCCTCGGCGGCATGGGCATCGTGCAGCTGATGGTCCCGCCAGGTGAGAACGCCGACGGCACCAACACCCGCCTCGACGACAACATCGTCTTCCGCCTGCCGGGCCAGAGCACCGACCTGCCGGCCGCGAACAAGCGGCAGCTGCTCGGCTGGCGCGGCTTCCCGGTCGGCAACAACACGTTCGTCGACGACAGCAACATCGCCATCACCCTGGGCGACAACGAAGGCGACATCCGCCCGGCGCCGACGCTGCTGCCGGTGCCGTTCAACGCCAAGTCGCGCGCTCGCTCGAAGTGGATCGACACCGGCGCCAGCCAGCGCCGCGCTGTCGCCGGCGCCGACGGCCAGCCGCGTGGTCTCGACACCAGCAACGGTGCACTCGCCGGCCCGCGCCACGAGTTCGCCGGCCTCGACCTGCAGAACGCCGTGCCCGGCTACGTGAAGTACACGCCGGTCGGCACGACCGAGGCCCGCATCGAGTACGACACCGCCGTCGCAGCGGTGCCGATCGCGTCGCTCGAGGCCAACGCCAGCTACCTCGGCCAGCAGGCCTACCTGGTGAAGCTGGCGACGCCGGCCCTGCAGCCCGAGCGCTTCGTTCAATACGAAGCCGAGCTGCTCGACAGCGCCAGCACCGTGCTCGGCAGCTTCCGCATCATGAAGAACACCGCCGACGAGCTGCACCTGGCGCTCGGCGACGACCTGCTGCCGGCCTCGGCCGCGCAGGTGCGCATCCTGAAGAAGTTCTTCAAGGTCGTCACCGACGGTGCCGAGGGCCTCGGCGACGTGCGCGTCGTGTTCCCGGTCGGTGGCCAGCCCTACCCGATCCCGAAGTCCAGCGTGCGGATCGGCTTCGCTCTGCACCACGACCCGAAGCTGGCGACCGGCCGCTTCCCGCGCGGTGGCCAGGACTTCCTCTACGACTTCAACAGCCAGGCCTTCCAGAACTGGTTCAACGGCCTCGACGCCACCAACCCGAACCCGCTGCCCGGCGTGATGCCGCGCTACATCCAGTGGGACGTGACGTTCGACATGGCCTACAAGCCGGACTCGAGCACGCCGGCGGCGCTGCAGGCCGACACCCCGCGTCCGGAGCTGCGCTTCCTGCGCGTGCCGTTCACGTTCTGAAATCTGCCTAGGGCAGATTTCAGAACGGCCTCTCGAGACGCCGCTGCGCGTCGTTGCCTACGCGGGCGAATCGACGCAACAGGCTCCGCGGCGTCGTCTCCCGCGTCGCTACCGCGACGCAGCAGCTCTCCCTCAAATCGGCCTCTCGAGACGCACCCACCACTGCCCCGCACTCGCGGGGCAGTTTGCGTTCCGGAGCGTGCCGGCGAACGTGCGGTCGCTATCGTCCGCGCCCCCATGACCGTGCAACTCGCACCCGTTCCCGAGCACGTGCCGCTGCCGAAGGGCTTCCGCGCCGCCGGCCTGCACTGCGGCCTGAAGAAGAACCAGCAGCTCGACCTCGGCCTGCTGCTCGCCGACCGCGCCGTCGAT
>JBILEY010000238.1:0-8184 GCA_044351865.1 Planctomycetota bacterium
CGAACTCGTGGTCGGCGTTGGGCGCCTCGCCGCGCAGTTCGAATCGACCCGCTTCGTCGGTGCGCACGCGGAGCCCTCCGTCGGTGGTCAGTGTGAGGGGCGTCCCGGGAGCCGAGCCATCGGGAAGGACCAGTTGCCCGGCCGCCAGCACCGGCATCGGTTGGCAGCGGATCGGATCGAGGCGCTTGCGGACGGGCTCGCGCAGCTGCAGCTCCAGCTGCGCACGGCCGACCTTTCGTCCCGGCTCTCGAAGCGCCGTCCGCGGCAGTTCCCCCGCGGCGACGGCGCGCGCCGTCTCTGCCGCATCGGCATGCAGGTCGAGCACGAAGGTCGCCGGCTCCGCGTCGGCGGCGCTGTTCGGGAGCCACAGCTCGATCCACCCTTCGGCATCGGCGCGGATGTGGCGCAAGCGCCGCTCGTCGCCTTGTTGGATCCGCAGCGTGAACGCGCGATGCGCCGCCGGTTGCCCCGCCAGGTCGAGCACCTGCAATACGATGCTGGCGCTGGTGAAGGTCGCACCCAGTTCGAGCGCCGGCGCGTTCGCGGTCACGGTGGTCGTGGCCTGCGCCGATGCGACCGGGCCCAGCGGTTCGGGCGCCGACAAGTGCACGGTCACCGTGGCCTCGGTGCCGATCGCCACGAATGGCCAGACGGCGCTGCGTTCGCCCGTGAGCTCTCCGGGAATGGGCCGCTCCAGAGCGCGGCACTTCATCTCGAACGACAGTGCGCGGCGCGGAATCAGCTCGCCGACGAACGTCGCCGTCAGCGCCGTCGTCTTCGGCATCGTCAAGCGCACGCGGCCGCCGCTCGCCGGCAGCGGCGCCGCGATCGGGGCATTGCTGCCGATCTGCAGGCCGATCGTGGTCGCGTTCGGCGCCGACGACAGCAGGCGCAGCGCGCGGGTGCCGTCGCTGCCGGTCGTGTGGCGACCGAGCAGCAGGCCGTTGGCCGAACGCACGGCGAGCGGCGCGCCGGCGACCGGTTGCCCCGCCTCGTCCATGACCTCGACCGTGCACGCGTGCGGGGGGATCAGCTGCAGCGACGACGTCGCGTCGTCGACGAAGCGGTTGGCGGCGTTCTCGCCGGCGAAGGCGAACAGGCGGCCGCCGGTCGGGCTCTGCACGCAGCCTCGCGCGTCGACGGCAAGGCGGATGCCGTCGCGTGCCTGCACCGCCAGCTGGCGCGGTTCGTCGCCGGGCCAGCGCAGCGCGGCTGCACGCCGCTGCTGGCTCGTGTCGGCATTCGGCGACTCCGCAGCGAAGACGACGATCGCGTCGGCCGCCGGCGTGCCGTCGGGGCGCACGATGCGCACCTCGCGCTCGCTTTCCCGCGGGACCTTCACCGGCTTCGCGGCCAGCACCGCGAACGGATCGTCGGCATCCTGCGTCGCGGCCGGTGCCGGCGAAGGTGCTGGAACGGTCTGGGCGCGCGTTGCCGTCGGCAACAGCCACAGCAGAACGGCGAACGTGGCGGACGACAGGGCGCGGTGGCGGCGACGTTCCTTCATGGGCGAGCGATGGTCGCAGCGGGTTCGCGTTCCCGGCGGGGTTGGCGTTCCCTCGGCCGCCACAGCGGCCACTCCACGAGCATGCAGGGCCGAACGATCCGCCATCGGCCGGCGGCGTCAAGGCCCGCGCGCGCTGCTTTCTGCCTGGGCCGATGCGTCGGCGACTCGTTCAGCGTGCAGACAGTGCGTCGACGCTCCGCTGCAGTTCCCGAGCGCGCGACTCGGTCAGCTCGACGTCGATGCGTCTGCCGTCTTCGGTCACGTCGAGCTTCTGCAGCTGCCAGTCCAACGGCGCCGACGTCGTGTCGCCGCGGCGCACGCAGACCGTCGGCGTCAGCGATCCTGGCTTCTTCAGCACCAGCGACGCATGGCCGTTCGCAGCGAACGGCATCGCTGCGCCATCGTCGCCGACCAGCACCAGCTCGACTCCCGCGGGCAGTTCCGGCATCGGCTGCAGCACCAGCGTCAGCGCGGTGCCGCCACCAAGCACGACGGTCCGGTGCTCGGCGACCACGCCGAGGTCGATGGACTCGAAGCGAGAACTTCGCGGCACGATCTGCAGACGCGAGCCGCGCCGCGGCAGCAGCAGGCGCGCCACCTCCGTCGTCGCCGGCAGCTGTTGGCGCATGCCGAGCTCGTTGAAGGTCTCCACCGAGTAGGCGCTCGTCGGGCGGCCTTTCGCCTCGAGCACGTCCAGTTCCACCAGGACGGCGAACTCGCGCCAGTCGAACCGCAGCAAGCGCGCGTCGTGTGTCTCCACGCCCGACTGCAACTGCAGGTCGGGCAGCCGCACGATCTCTTCCCCGCCGCTGTGGGCGACGAGGTGCCAGGGGCCAGCCGGAACGTTGCAGACCGAGCCTGTGCGCGGCAGTTCCAGCGGGATCGTCATGTTGGCAAACGCCGCGGACTCCAGTTTGAACGCGACCTCGGAGTGGAGGAGTTCGGGGTACGAGGGCAACGGGGGATCGAAGACGATGCGCAAGCGCGCCGCGCGCTGCACGACGAGGCGAAGGTTCTCGCTGCCGGGGTCGAAGCGCGTCGTCCACGCTTTGCCCTCGGTGAAGGTCCAGGGGGTGTCGACCATGACCTGCACCGGCCGCTGCGACCTGCCCCGCACCAAGAACCTGCCAGCGGCGTCCGTTCGCTGGCGTTGGCTCCACGGGCCTGAGAAGGTCAGCTCGAGGTCGGCAACGGGCTTGCCGGTGGGGTCGACGATCGTGCCCGCGACCAGCACCGGCAACGGCACCGTCGCCACCGGCGGCAGCACCGTGCGCACGGCGCCGGCGGGGGTGAGTTCCAACTTGGCTTCGGCGCCGATCTCGTCCTGGCGGTCCGATGCGAACAGCGAGAGCTCACAAGTGACTTTCGTGGCCGCAGCGAACGGCAGCGGCAGCTCCAGTTCGATCCAGCCTTCTCGGTTGGTGTCCGTGCTGAAGCTGCGACCAGCACCTGGTGACGCCAGCGCCATGCGCACGCTTCGGTCGCGCGCCGGCTTGCCGTCGGGGTCGAGCACCTGCATGGCGAACGTCGGGACGTCGATCTCGCGCACCAACGCCAGCGGTTGCGCCGCGTCGGCGATCGGGCGCTTTGCCGACGCCAGCCACGTGTCGCCGAGGCCGACGACGGTTCTCGCCTCGGCGCCGACCTCGACCCACGGCCAGCGCGCGCTGCGCTCGCCAGTGCGTTCGCCTTGCAGCTGCAGGCCGTCGCGTCCGCACTGCAGCGTCCACCACGGTTCGCTACCAGGCAGCATGTCGCCGACGAACGTGGCCTCGACGCTCGTCATCGGCGGCAGCTGCAGTCGCACTCTGTCGCCGTGAAGTGGCAGCTGCGCTCGCACCGGTTGCCGCGTGGCGACGTCGGCGAACACCATCGCACCGGGGCGGGACCCGGGCAGCAGCCGGAACGCCACCGTGCCGCGGGCATCGGTCGTCACCGAGCGGTCGCGCCACTGCGTCTGCAGTCGTCGCGGATCACCGACGACGATCGGCACCCCGGCGGCCGGCGCGCCATCGTGGGCGACGACGTCGACGGCGAACGCGTGGATCGGCTGCAGCACCAGCTCGAGGCGCTGGAGCTCCGGCGCGCCGGCGATGGCGCCGAGCGCGATCGTGTCGCCGACGAACGCGAGCACGCTGCCCGTTCGCGGCACTCGCGTCGTGCCTTGCTCGTCGACGCGGTAGCGCATGCCGCGGGCCGCGACAGCGGCGAGTTGATGCGCTTCGTCGGTCGGGCTCGACTGCCGTGCGGCCCGCTGCGCCGCGTTCGTCGCGTCGTCGTCGCCCGCCGGCGTGAACACGACGATCGCCGCTGGCGCCGGCATGCCGTCGGCTTGCCGCACGACCACGAGCACGCCGCGCTGGTGCGGCTCCTGTGGTGCCTTCGCGGCGAGTGCGGCGAACGGGTCGATCGCCGTCGCGGTCGGCTCGGACTGCGCGGATGTCGACGACAGCAGCGAAGCGACGGCCAGCAGGGCACGCGACAGAGCGATGGGCGAGGGGTGGGTCGTCATGAGCGAGGCGTGCGTTCTTCCTGGTCGACGATGGCGTCCCGGGCTTCCTGGCCGGCGCTGGCCACGACGAGCCTACACGTTCGCGTTGCCGTGTGCGCCGCCTGCTCCGTCGCCAGTTGCCGCCTCATTGCCGCTGTGCACGTTCGATCGACGTCGCCAGTGCGGCCTTCCTCTCCGCGGTCAGCTCGACCGCGAACTTCTTGCCGTCCTTTGGCACGTCGATCTCCGGCAGCTGCCAGTCCAGCGGCGCCGACGTCGTGGTGCCGCGGCGCACGCGGATGCGCGGCGTCACCGGCCCAGGCTTCTGGGCCAGCACGAGGGCCATGCCGTTCTTGTCGAACGCCACACCGTCGCCGTCGTCGATCGCCAGCACCAGTTCGATGCCGGGCGGCAGTTCGGGCATCGGTTGCAGGGCGACCGTCAGCGCTGGGCCGCCGCCGAGCACCACGATCTGGTTCTCGGTCAGCATGCCGAAGTCGATCTTCGCCAGCGTTGGGTCCTTGGGGGCGACGCTGACGTGTGCGCCGCCCTTCGGCAGCAGCAGCCGGAGCCTGCCCTGTCGCGGGCTCATGCCGGAGGCCGAGTCGACGGAATGCAGCCACACCGTGCAGTCGTCGGTCGGCTTGCCGGTTGCGTCCCGCACCGACAACTCGACGAGGGTCGCATAGCTGCGCCAGTCGAACGTCATGAAGCGCGGGTCGTGGGTCTCGACGCCACTGTCGCAACGCAGATCGGGCAGCCGCAGCAGCTCCTCGCCGTTGCGGTGGGCGACGAAGTGCCAGTGGCCTGCTGGCAGCACGAGCTCGCGGCTGTTCCACGGCATGCCGAAGTCGACGCGCACCGCCGGGTCGGTTGCCGACTCCAGCCGGTAGGCGATGTCGCTGTGCAAAGGGCCACCCAGCTCGCAACCAAAGCGCACGCGCGCGGGCCGCTGCACGACCAGGCGAACGTCGACGTTGCCTGCGTCGATGTCCGTCGCCCAGAAGGGCGGGTCGACCAGCGCCCAGTCGCCATCGAGGGTGATCCGCAGCTTCGTTCGTTCGGTCCCTTTCCCGCGCACTGCGAATCGGCCGTCGGCGTCGGTGCGCAGACGTTGCGACAGCCGAACGCTGAACGAGAGCGAGAGATCGCGCACCGGCTGGCCTTCCCGGTCGACGACGACGCCGGCGGCGATCACCGGCAGTGCGGGAACGGCGAGCGGCGGCAGCACCGTGCGCACGTTCCCTGCGGGGGAGAGCGAGAGCTCGGCTGTGGCGACGAGGGCGTCGCGCGAGTCCCCGGCGTAGAGGTCGACGGTCAGCGCGACCTTCTTGGTCGTCGTGGAGTCGAACGCCCTCGGCAGTCGGAACTCGATCCAACCGTCGCGGGTCGTGCGCAGATGCTCGCTGTGCGTTCGATCCCTGGTCCGCCACTCCAGCTGCAGGAGTCGTTCGCGGGCCGGTTGCCCGTCGTCACCGAGCAGCTGCACGGCATAGGTCGGGGCCTGGATCGTGCGCGTCGTGGCCACGGGTTGCCCGTCCGCGACCACCGTGAACGGGACCTTGGCGAGTTCGAGCCGGCCGAGACGCACGATGCGGGTCGCCGTGGCGCCGATTTCGACGAACGGCCAGCGCGCCGCGTGCGGACCGGTCGCGTCGCCAGGGATCTGCAGTCCATTCTCGCCGCATTGCAGCGTCCACCGCAGCTCGCCGCCCGGCGGCAGTTCACCGGCGAACGTCGCCTGCACCGCCGTTGTCGGTGGCAGCTGCAGGCGGATCTTCGCCCCGGCCTCCGGCGGTGGGGCCTGCACGAGGCTGCTGCTCACCACGTCGGCCAGCACCAACGCGTCGGGCGGTGGACGCTTCAGCAGGCGGATCGTCAGCGAGCCGTCGGCGCCGGTCTGGTGCCATCGGTCACCCTGGAAGCGCGGGTTGTCGCGCAGACGGATCGGCACGTCGGCAGCCGCGGTGCCGTCGGCGGCCACGACTTCGACGGTGAAGGCGTAGGGCTGTGCGAGCTCCAGGGTAAGGCGCGGCTCGGTCGAGTCGTCGGCGAAATCGCTGTGCGCTACCAGTTCGCCGGCGAACGCGAACACCGAGCCGCCCTTCGGGACGCGTGTCGCTCCGCGTTCGTCGAGTCGGTAGCGCGTGCCCGTCGCCGCTTGTGCCGCGATGCGCCGTGGTTCCTCCGCGGGGAACGCAGCGTGCGCGGCGCTGCGTTCCGCGTGCGCGGCTTCGTCGTCGCGCCATGGCGTGAACACGACGACCGCGTCCTTCGCCGGCGAGCCGTCGGGGTTCTGCACGACGACGCGCACACCGGACTGGGCCGCGGCCTGCGGTTCCTTCGCGGCCAGCAGCGTGAACGGGTCGCTCGCGGCCGGCGTGGTCTTGGACGGTGCGTCCGGCGTCTGGGCGGCGATGGTCGACCACGACGCAGCGATCGTGCCCACGGCCAGCAGCCAGCAGCGGAAGAGTGGGGAGATCATGGTGTTCGTCACTTCGTGATGGTGTCAGCGGGGGTCACAGGCGGCTCAGCCCGCGCAGCAGCGCGGCGATCGCTTCGTGTTGTTCCGCCGTCAGCTCGACCTCGCACTGCTTGCCTTCCTTCGGCACCTCGATCGCCGGCAGCCGCAGCTTCGGCAATCCGGAGCTAGCAGCGCCTTTCTTCACGTCGATGCGCGGCGTGAACACGCCCGCCTTCGCCAGCGACACGGTCGCTTTGCCGCTGGCGTCGAACGGCACGCTGTCGCCGTCGTTGCCGACGACGAGCAGCAGGTGTGCATCCTCGGGCAGCTTCGGCATCGGCGTCAGCTGCACCGTCAGCCGCGGTCCACCGCCGAGCACGACGACCTGGTCTTCGGTGACGACGCCGAGGTCGACCTTCGCGATCTTCTTGTCGCGCGGCTCGATGTCGACCTTGCCGCCGTCCTTCGGCAGCAGCAGGTGCAGCACGCCGTTGGTCGGCGAACGTCCGCTGCCGGAGCCGCCGTTGCGCAGCCAGACGGTGCACTGGTCGCACGGTTCGCCTTTGCTGTCGCGAACGGTCACCTTGACGGCGATCGCGTAGGCGCGCCAGTCGAACGCCATGAAGCGCGGATCGTGCGTCTCGACGCCGCTCTCGGCGCGCAGGTTCTCGAGGCGCAGCAGCTCCTTGCCGTCGTGGTGGGCGACGAAGTGCCAGTGCCCCGGCGGCACGTGCAGTTCGTTCGGTGTCAGCGACTGCAGCTCGACGCGGTCGCCTTCGCCGCTCGCCGGCTCGAGCCGGTAGCGGATGCGCGTGTGCAGGTCGGCCGGCAGGTCCGCGGCGAAGCGCACGCGGCCGGCGCGCTGCACGACGAGGCGCAGGTCCTTGCTGTTCTCGGCCAGCTCGGGGCTCCACGGCGCACCCTTCGCGAAGCACCATTCGAAGTCGAGGTGCAGGCGGATCGGCTTGCCCTGTTCGATGCCGCGGATCGCGAAGCGTCCGGCGGCGTCCGTCGTCACGCGCTGGAAGGTCGGCGTGTAGACGCCGATCAGGAAGTTGGGCACCGGCTTGCCGTCGGGCGTCGTCAGCGTGCCCGCGGCGAGAACGGGGGGCCGTTCGCAGCGCACGGGGGGCAATACCGTGCGCCCCACGGCGGCCGCGTCGACGGTGAGCCCGGCGAAGCCCTCCATCGGACCGCGCGCGTTGGGCACGAGCAGCAGCCGCAGCTGGAGTTCGCCGCGCGCACCGAGGTGCGGTGGCGCGGCGAGTTCGATCCAGCCTTCGCGGTTGGTCCTGGCACCCCAGGTGTTGGCCGAACCGAGCTGGCTCGTCCAGTGCGGCTCCACCTCGCGGTTGCAGGCCGGCTTGCCGTCGGGGTCGAGGACCTGCATCGCGAACGTCGTCACCTTCTGTTGGCGCACCAGGGCGATGGGTGCTGCGTTCGCCGACGCGGTCCCGCTGGCCGTCGCCAGGTCGAGGCCGCCGCTGCTCCCCGTGATGGTGAACGCGGCATCGGCTTCGACGTACCGCCAGCGGGCACTGCGCTCGCCGGTGCGTTCGCCCGTGACTGCGGTCGCGAGTTCGCCGCACTGCAGTTGCCAGTCGAGTTCGGCGCCCGGCACGAGATCGCCCGCCAACGTCGCGGTGACCGTCGTCGTCGTCGGCAGCTGCAGGCGCACGCGTCCGCCTTCGCGCGGCAGCGGGGCATGCACCGACTTCTTCG
>JBILEY010000239.1:0-8177 GCA_044351865.1 Planctomycetota bacterium
TCGGCATCCCACGATGCCGACGGCCGGTCGCGTCTTGTGCGCACGCGCCAAACGGCGCCACGAGGGCAGGCCATTCCCAGGAACGCCCCCCGCCGCTATCCTGCTCGCCTTCCAATCGTCCCGAGCATCTTCGCGCGCCCCGTCGGGCGCTGCCGCGGGTGCCTCGCCCGGCCTCGCCGTTCGAGTGGGACACGACCCGCCTGTTCGATGTTCGCGGACCGGCCGCAGGAGCGGCCCCGTCCGAGGCGTGGTCTGCCTCGACAATGACTGCTCACGCTACGACTGCCCCCGACGTCTCCTTCTCTTCGCTCGGACTCGCCGAGCCCCTGCTGCGCGCGCTGGCAGCCAAGAACTACCTCACCCCGACGCCGATCCAGGCGCGCTCGATCCCGCACCTGCTGCAGGGCCGCGACCTGCTCGGCATCGCCCAGACCGGCACCGGCAAGACCGCGGCGTTCGCGCTGCCGATGCTGCAGCGCCTGCACCAGGCCAACCGCCGCGCCAAGCCGAAGCTGCCGCGCGCGCTGGTGCTGGCGCCGACGCGCGAACTGGCGACGCAGATCGCCGACTCCTGCCAGGCCTACGGCCAGCACCTGCACATCCGCGGCACCGTCGTCTTCGGCGGCGTCGGCCAGAACCCGCAGGTGCAGGCGATCGCGCGCGGCATCGACATCGTGATCGCCACGCCCGGCCGCCTGCTCGACCTGATCCAGCAGCGGCACGTCAGCCTCGCCGAGGTCGAGATCCTCGTGCTCGACGAAGCCGACCGCATGCTCGACATGGGCTTCCTGCCGGACGTGAAGCGCATCCTGGCGACGCTGCCCTCGTCGCGGCAGTCGCTGCTGTTCAGCGCGACGATGCCGAGCGACATCACGGCGCTGGCCTCGCGCTACCTGCGCGACCCGCTGCGCGTCGAGGTGACGCCGCCGGCCGCGACCGCGGACCGCATCGAGCAGAGCGTCTACTTCGTGTCGAAGGCGCAGAAGCGCACCTTGCTGGCGCAACTGCTCGGCGACCCGCAGTTCGTGCGCACGCTGGTGTTCACCCGCACGAAGCACGGTGCCGACCGCGTGGTCAAGGAACTGCAGAAGGCCGGCATCGAGTCGCACGCGATCCACGGCAACAAGTCGCAGAACGCGCGCGAGCGCGCGCTCGACGCGTTCCGCGACGGCAAGGCGCACGTGCTGGTCGCCACCGACATCGCCGCGCGCGGCATCGACGTGCCGGACATCACGCACGTCGTCAACTACGACCTGCCGAACATCCCGGAGAGCTACGTGCACCGCATCGGCCGCACCGCGCGCGCCGGCCGCGACGGCATCGCCATCTCGTTCTGCGACGAGGAGGAACGCGAGTACCTGCGCGACATCGAGAAGCTGATCCGCAAGCGCGTGCCGGTCGCCGGCAACCAGCTGAAGGCCTCGGCGCAAGCGGCGGCCGCGCAGCGCCAGGAGCAGCGGCAGGCGACGTCGCCGCGCCCCGCGGCGGCGGGGCGGTCGCAGGCTCCGAGCAACAACCCGTGGGAACAGCCGGCGCTGGTCGGCCGTTCGCAGCCGGCACCCGCCGAAGCCCGCGACGACGATGCGTTCGGTGCCCAGATCGACGGTGGCGACGAACGCGACGGCGAAACGAGCGAACGCGCGCCGCGGCCGCCGGAGCCGCGCCAGCGCCAGCGCCCGACGCCGCGGCCGGCACCGGGCCCGTACGCACCGTCGCCGCGCGCGCCGCAGCAGACCGGCCCGCGCCCGCCGCGCCACGAGCGCAACCAGCAGCAGCGCGGGCACGGCGGCAGCCGCCCGGCGATGCCGAACGCGGTGGCGCCGGAGCAGCGTCGCCAGCGGCAGGAGCACGAAGGCTCGCGCCGTCCGCCGCAGGACGACCGTCCGCGGCAGGGGCCGTCGCGGCCGCACGGCTCGGGCCAAGGTGGTCGCCCGCACGGTGGTCGCCCGCAAGGTAGTCGCCCGCAAGGTGGTGGCTCACACGGCGGCGGCTCGCGCCATCCGCGGCGCTGATCCCGGATCCCGGCGAGCCTAGGTCAGCGCGGATCGACCCGCACCTGCTCGCCGAGCGCCACGGTGGCGCCTTCGACGATCACCCCGAGCTGCAGGAAGACGGGCTGATCGCCCGGCAGGTCGGATGCTTGCAGCATCCCCTTGGCCTGCAGCAATTGGGACCGCGCCAGCTCGCAGGTCCAGCGCGGCGGGAACTTCACCCGCACGCGCAGTCCGTTGAGTTCGGCGTCGGCGGGCTCGGTCGAGGCGACCACGACCAGCTGGCCGACGAAGGGCAGGTTCTCCGCCACCAACGCGATGCCGCCGTCGGTGCGCGTCGCCTGGAGTCGCATCGGCGCCGTCGGCAGCGTGCGCGGCTTCGGCGCGAAGCCGGTCGGTTGGCCTTCGCACTCGACCAGTAGTTCGGCCAGGTATGGTGAGAACACTGCGGCACCGGCAGTGCCGAAGTGCGAGGAGTCGTAGTAGAGCGCCGTCTCGTAGAGGGGCCGATGCGCATCCGGCCGGTCGAGCTCCAGCACCCTCGCTTCGCGAGCGAACTCGCGGGCCCCGTCGCGACCGAGGTTGTCCTGCGAGAACGACGGCATCACCACGTAGACGGGCTCGATTCCGGCCGCAAGCAGTGCTGCCGCTTGCGCGCGGATGGAGTCGAAGTTGAAGCCGCCGCGCAGGTACGGTGGCGCGACGTCCTGCACCCTCTGGGCCACCACGCTCGCGACATCGACCTTGCCGCTGACGAACCGCTCGTGGTCGGCGAGCACGTGCGGCAACTTCAGGTCCTCGACCGCCGCCCAGCCGGCATGCGGCGGCGGATAGGTGAGCGGCAGCCCCTCGCCACGCGAACGCGCGATCCAGTCGTCGAGGATGCGCGGCGCCTGGCCGACCCGCAGCACATTGGTGAGCGTGTGCGCGAACACGAACCGGAACTGCAGCACCTTGTCGGTCCACGGCGACGGGCCGAGCAGGATCGAATGGCAGCGGCCGACGAACTCGCCGGCGGTGTGCATCTCGAGTTCCTGATCGCTCATCCAGTCACCGGCGCGCACCAGCTGCGCGAACGAGTGCAGCTCGATGACGACGCGGCGCAGCGACGCGGGCTTGTGCGCGAGCAGCCACGTGACGACGGCGCCGACGTCGTGCTGGCGATGCCCGCTGAGCGCCAGGTTGAACGATTTCGTCGGCCGCCCGAGCTCCTTCATGCGAGCGTCGAACCGCGCCGGGTCGAGCCCGTAGTTCATGCGGCTCGAACCGAGGAACAGCGTGTCGTAGCCCTCGCCGAGGCGCTCGACGTGCTCGATCTTGTGCCGCGCCCAGCTCAGGAACGGCGTCGGCTCGACGTGCTGGATCCAGGCCGCGGTGCCGAACAGCCCGGCGGCGAACAACAGCGAGTGCAACACGCGCGAGAACATGCCCGGGTCTCCCTCAGAACTGGAAGTAGATGAACGGCCGCGCTTCCAGCGGCACGAAGGCCAGGGCGATCGCCGCGACGACGCCGAACAGGAACGTCACGACGACCGCCGGCAGCAGCCGCTGCACGGCGTAGTGCACCTTCAAGCTGGAGAGCACGTGCAGCACGAGCAGCGGCGCGACCAGCACCGTGAAGCGCAGCCACGTCTCCCACTCGCGGACCGGCGTCCACACGAAGACCTCCTTCGTGCCCGGCGACTCCCACCACATCCAAGCCTTCGCCATCGTCCACGCGTGTTCGAAGGTGGTCGCGCGGAAGAAGATCCAGGCCAGCAGCACGATGTAGACGGTCAGCAATCGCGACACGAACGGCAGCCGCCCTTCGCCGACCGTGCGCACCCACTCCTTGTGTACGACCAGCGCCACACCGTGGATCGCGCCCCAGATGACGAAGTTCCAGCCGGCCCCGTGCCACAGGCCGCCGAGCAGCATGGTCAGCATCAGGTTGCGGTGCGTGAACCAGCGCCCGCCGCGGTTGCCGCCGAGGGAGATGTAGAGGTAGTCGCGCAGCCACGTCGACAAGCTCAAGTGCCAGCGCCGCCAGAAGTCGGTGATGCTGGTGGCGAGGTACGGGAAGCGGAAGTTCTCGCACAGCTCGTAACCGAGCAGCCGGGCCGAGCCGATCGCCATGTCGCTGTAGCCGGAGAAGTCGCAATAGATCTGGATCGCGTAGCAGGTCACGGCGATCCAGATCGAGCCGGCGGTGTACTGCGACGGGTCGGCGAACACCGCGTCCGCGGGCTTGGCGATCAGGTCGGCGACGACCGACTTCTTGATGAAGCCGGACAGGAACTGGCCGAGCGCCTTGTGCACGTCGACGTCGGCGAAGCGGCGCGTCTCGAACAGCTGCGGCAGGAACGTCGACGCGCGCACGATCGGACCGGCGACCAGCTGCGGGAAGAACGTGACGTAGAGCAGGAAGTCGAAGTAACCGCGCACCGGCTGCAGGTGCCCGCGGTAGACGTCGATCGTGTAGCTCATCGTCTGGAAGGTGAAGAAGCTGATCCCCACCGGCAGCACGATGCGCAGCACCTCGATGTCGGCCTTGAAGCCGAGCCAGCCGAGGAACACGACCCCCGAGTCGACGAAGAAGTTGAAGTACTTGAAGAAGCCGAGGACGCCGAGGTTGTAGATCAGGCTGAACAGCAGCCAGCCCTTCGCCCGCCGCGCCTCCTCGCGCGCCCGCTGGATCTGCAGCGACGCATACCAGTCGACGGTCGATGCCGCGACGATCAGGCCGAGGAAGCGCCAGTCCCAGGAGCCGTAGAAGTAGAGGCTCGCGACCAGCAGCAGGTGCTTGCGCCACTCGTTGCTGCGCAGCGTCCAATGGACGCCGAACACCAGCAGGAAGAACAGCAGGAAGCGCGGCTCGGAGAAGACCATCGAGGGGCGGGCGAGGCGAGGGACGAGAGGGGCGCGGAGTCTAGCGACCCGCTGTGGGCGCCGTCAGTTCGGGCTCGCTGCCCCGCGCCCGTTATTCCGGCCCGAGGGACCGCGTGCACCGCGGCCGAATCACCGAACCGGCCACGCCATCGCTCCGAACCGGCCACGCCTCGCCACGACGACCTGGCGACCGCAGCCAATCCCGTACTGCGGCATCGCACCCCACTCGCGCGCATGCGCCGCGTGGAATCGGTGCCGTGTGAAGGTGCTCCGCGCCACATGAAGTGTCCGGACGCGGCGTGAAGCATGGCGCCTTGGTGGAGGCCACGCGGCAGCGGTCCTCGCCGCTACCCGGTCGCGCTACGAGCCGCCGAGGCCAGCGCGGGCCAGGCGATCGGCGACCGCTTCCCACGCCGGCCCGGCCGGCAGGGCCTCGACGCACGCGAACGTGCAGCCGGCGGCGTCGAGCGCGTGCAGCGCCCCGTAGAGCGCCCGCGCACAACCAGCCGGATCGTGCGGCAGGCACTGCACGCACGCCGCCACCGCCCCACCGGTGTCGAACGCCAGCAGGCCGACACGCTCGCCACGCCCGGCGCGCGTGGCCAGCTCGGCGAAGGTCGCCGCACGTTCGGCGGGCGCGAACCGCACGAGGCGCGCGCGCGGCGCGTAGTGCCGATCGACCAGCCCCGGCGAACGCCGCGGCGCGTCGCCGCGCGGTGCATCGGCGAGGCGCGCGACCGGACCGAGCACGCGTTCGAGTTCGGCGTGCGACACGCCGCCCGGCCGCAGCAGCGTCGGCGGCGACGTCGTCAGGTCGAGCACCGTCGATTCGATGCCGACCGCCGCCGGCCCGCCGTCGAGCACGAGGTCGATGCGGTCGCCGAGCTGCTGCACGACGTGCGCGGCGGTGGTCGGCGAGACGCGCGTGTAGGCGTTCGCACTCGGCGCGGCGATCGGCACGCCGGCGGCGGCGATCAGGTCGCGCGCGACCGCATGGCCCGGCACGCGCACGCCGACGGTGTCGAGGCCGGCGGTGACTTCGTCGGGCACGTTCGCACCGCGCGGCAGCACCAGGGTCAACGGGCCCGGCCAGAACGCCGCCGCCAGCAGTGCTGCCGCCGGCGGCACCTCGCGCACGACACGCGGCAGCCAGCCGACGTCGGCCACGTGCACGATCAGCGGGTTGAACGACGGCCGCCCCTTCGCCGCGTAGATCGCGCGCACCGCCGCTGCATCGAGCGCGTTGGCGCCGAGGCCGTAGACGGTCTCGGTCGGGAACGCGACCAGCCCGCCGGCCAAGAGCCGCGCCGCCCCTTCGGCGATCGCCGCAGCGTAGGCTTCGCCTTGCGCCGGATCGGCGGGCAGCACGCGCGCGTTCGTTCGGTCGGCCATCGGGGACGGGCACGATAGCGAGGCGGCGGGCGGCGTCACCCGCGCTGTGCGCGGCGGTGGCGTTCGCCCGTTCACCCGCCGGCGAACAGCACGCCGAGGGCGAGCAGCGCCCCCACCAGCAGCGGTACGAGGGCGCCCGCGACCACGCGCACCGGCTCGACGCGCGCGAGGCCGGCGACGCAGACGACGACCGCCGCAACCGGACTGAGCGTGCGGCCGAGGGCGCCGCCGAGGCACGCCAGCGCGGCCGCCCGGTCGAGGTCGGGACCGGCGGGCAAGGGCGACAGGAACGTCTCGGCGAACGCCAGGATCGGCCCCGAACCGGAACCGCTGACCAGCGCCAGCGACGCCGGGGCCGCGAACGACAGCGTCGCCAGCGCCGACGACCCGTCGCACGCGGCCAGCAGCGTGGCCGCGGCCCCGGTCGCCGCCAGCCCGGCGCCGAAGACCTGCGCACAGATCGTCAGCGCGATGACGCTGCCATAGGCGCGGCCCATGCCGGAGAACATCGCCTCGCCGAGCGCGCCCGCCGGCCGCCACGACACCGCCGCGGCGAGCAGCGCGCCGAGCAACATCGCGCGCACGACCGGCAACGCCCCGGCGAACTGCTGCCAGCCGTCGCCCGCCGGCACGCTGCGCAACCACTGCCAGCCGGGGGCACCGGCGTAGGCGAGCAGCAGCGCCACCACCGGCAACAGCGGCACGCAGGCCTGCACGACGACGCGCGGCGACAACGGCGGCAGCTCCGCGGCCGCCGGCACGGCGCCGTTCGCCGGTTCGCTCGCCGGTTCGTTCGTCGGTGCGTTCGTCGCTGCCCAGGTTGGTTCGCTGCGCGGAGCGCGACGCCACCAGCACGCCCCGAACAGCGCCGCGGCGAGCACGCCGGCGAGCGACGCCGGCCACAGCCGCGCGTGCAGCGCCACTGCGTCGACGGCGGTGACACCAGCGACCGCCTGCACGTCCTGCGCGCCGGGCTGCAGCAGGTCGCCGCCGAACGACGCGCCGACCAGCAGCACCGCGGCCGCGCGTTCGACCGCGAGCCCCGACGCGCGCAGCAGCGGCAGCAGGATCGGCCCGAGCGCCGCTGCGGTGCTGGCCTGGCTCGGCACCGCAACGTTGACGACGTAGCCGGCGAGCACACCGCCCGGCACCAAGAGCCAGCGGCAACGCCGCAGCGGCACCACCAGCACGGCGACCAACGCGCGGTCGCAGCCGGTCGCCGCCAGCACCGCGGCGAAGCCCATCGACGCACAGATCGGCGCCACCATCGGCGCCACCATCGCGCGGGCGAACGTGTCGAACACGGCGAGCGGCTGGCCGGCGGCCAGTGCCATCACAGCACCGCCAAAGAGCAACGCGAGCCGCACGTCGACGCGGCGGACGAGCGCCAGCACGATGGCCGCCAGCACCAGCACGACGACGGCGATCACCGCAGTGCCCCGTTCGTCGCCGCGGCCCGCGTTCGCACGGCGATCAGAAGGTCCACACGCACTGCGCGTAGGCCGTCGTCACGTCGCGGCCCTGATCGCCCGATGCGCGGTCCTGGAAGCTCCCTTCGGCGAGGTAGCAGGCGGCGAGGTCGAAGTTCACGCTCCTCGGCACGAAGTCCCAGCGGAAGCGCACTTCGTACTGCTGGCCGACGTTGTCGCCCGAACGGCCCGAGCTGTCGCGCAAGCCCGCCGTGGTCCACGTGTCGCGTTCCGAAGCGAGCCAGACGCCGCGCACGCCGAACGTCAGCTCGGTCGCCTGGCTCGTCTTCAGCACCAGCTTCAGCTCGGGCGAGTTGATGTTGGCGCGGGCCACCGCGCCGTAGACGCCAGTCGGTCCGTAGTCCCAACGCCGCGCCCCGAACAGCGTGTCGAAGCGGTTGTTCGTGTTGTCGTTCGGGTTCTGGTCGCCGCTGGCGTAGTCCCACGACAGCTCGAC
>JBILEY010000240.1:0-8113 GCA_044351865.1 Planctomycetota bacterium
CACACGTGCGCTGGCTGCCACCAGGGCAGCAACCGCATGGTCATGCAGTACTGGGGCATCCGCCTCGACCAGAACCAGGACGTCGTTCGCGGCTTCCAGTATCCGGCGAACCCGGTGACGTTCCGCACGACGAACGGCGACACGCGCCTGTTCGATCCGGAGGTCGGCAACAACACGTTCAACGGCCGCAACCGCAACCAGTACCTGGTGGCCGAGGACTACGACGGCGACGGCCGCGACGACACGCCGGCGGACGTGCACTACGAAGCGGGCATGGGCTGCGTCGACTGCCACGGCAGCGCGGACGTGCACGGCAACGTCGCCGCGGCCAACAACGGCGACATCGTCAGCCGCATGGGCCACGCCATCAAGATCCGCTGCGAGGACTGCCACGGCAGCGCCACCGCCTATGCGGCGACGACCACCGGCGAGAACTACAGCGGCCAGACCACGACGCTCGCGGTCGACAGCGCCGGCAATGCGCTGCGCCACGTCGAGCGCGACAGCGCGGGCAACTACTGGCTGACCAGCAAGCTCGACGGTCGCCGCCACTACATCCGGCAGACGCGCGACGTCATCGTCGACAGCGGCAAGACGCATCCGGTGAGCGGCGAGGCGATCTACACGGCGATGGGCTCGTTCGCGATGGGGCGCGACGACGGCGACCCGGCGACAGGCATCGGTCCGGTGCAGACCGGCAACCCGCACGCCGGCTTCAGCCACCTGGACTCGATGAACTGCGCCTCGTGCCACTCGGCGTGGAGCAACAGCTGCATCGGGTGCCACCTCGAAGGCGAGTACAACGAGGGCAACAACTTCAGCAACATCACCGGCGAGCGCATCGTGTTCCGCCAGCGGTTCGCCGAGTTCGTCTACCAGTCGCCGGTGCCGTTCTTCCTCGGCATCGGCATGGACAACACGATCCGCACGTCGGCGACCAACACGAAGGTGTTCTTCCGCTACAAGGACATCAACAACGACCGCACGCCGGTGTTCGCCTTCACCGACCGCAACGGCGGCGGCGGCAACACGCAGGCGCGGCCGTATCCGTCGCTGGGCCACAACGCGTTCCTCGCGCACAGCATCCGCGGCCGCGTCAGCGCCACCAACGAAGGGCCGCGCTACTGCGTGTCGTGCCACCTGACCGACAACTCGGTGGCCACCTACGGCGGCCAATACGCGTCGTTCCGCACGACGCTCTACAACAACGACTTCGCCAACCTGCCGTTCCAGCTGCTGAAGCAGCACATCGGCAGGAACCCGGGCAACCAGCTCGACTCGCCGTTCTTCGTGCACATGGTCGCCGGCCTCGGCACTGGCCTGTGGCTGTTCGACGCCAATGGCGGCGCGCAGAACCCGCTCGACACCAACCCGAATCGCTATGGCAGCGACGGCGTTGCCCCCGCGAACCAGTTCAACCCGGCACTCGTGCGCTACGACCTCGACCGCGTCGTCGACCCGACCGGTGTCAGCAACGGCTCCAGCAACCAGCCACTCAACCGGCCGATCGTCGGGCCGAACCGCCGCGATGGTGCGACCGATCCCAACATGGCGGGCCCGCTGGGCGCCACGTTGTCGCAGCGACTCGCCGATCCGACGACGGGCATCGTGCTGAACAACTGGATCGATGCCGACCGCCAACCGCAGGGTGGTGCTGCCGCCGTCGTCGGCCCCTGACGCGGCGGACGACACTCGGTCCTCGCCTGGGTCGGGTCGGTCTACGTCGATTGCAGGAGAAGGTGTTGCTGGCACAGCCAGCGCGCAATGGCGAGGGCGTTGCCCAAGCGCTCGGCGGCGCGTCCACGGCACGGCAGCATCAGCGGCTGCAGGTTCTCCGCCTGCAGCACCTCCTCGAGGAAGCCGGCGCGGCGGTTGCGCACGTTGCAGTAGTCGGTCTTCAGCGTCGCCGTCCTGCTGCCTGCTGGCAGGACCGGACTGCCCCAATCGAGGGTGGTCCGGGTCCAAGCCAGGATCGGCGCGCCGGATGGCAGCCACGATGCGAAGCGTGCGGCGGCCGTGGGCATCGGCTCGGCGTCGCGGAAGTCCTCGGGTGCGAGGTGCATGTGCGCCAGGTGCTGCGGCAATGGCGCCACCGGGCCTGGCGCCAGCAGGGCTTCGAACGTGCTGCCGTCGAGGCGCGCGGCCGTCCACTGCACCAGCTGCCGCGGCGCCGTCTGGTCGCCGCCGGGCAGCGCGGACTCCGCATACACCACGCACAGCCGCGGATCGGCGAGCAGCGGGCTCGTCGCGCGCGAGGGTCGTTGTCGTTCGGCCTTGTGGCGACCGAAGCGCTGCACCCGGCTGCTCCTCTCGATCTGCTGGTCGATCATGCGATCGAACGCGAGCAGCGGGGCCTCGAGGTTGGGCGTCTCGGGTTCGAGGATGCGCAGCGCTTCGAGGATCGCTTCGAGGGTCGAGACGTAGTCGGGGCGGGGTTCCTTGCGGATGCGGTAGCGGCTCGGCGCCGACGGATCGAGGCGCACGTGCCGGTAGGCCTGCAGCCACGCGTTCTCGCGGTAGAGGCGCTTCGCATGGGCCCAGGTGCCGTCGATCGCGATCAGCGTCGATGGGCGTTCGCTGGGCGGCAGCGCATCGAGCAGCGGCGAGTCGGGATGCGGATACAGCACGGCCGCGTCGGGAGGCACTTCGACCCGCTCCTCCAGCGTGCCGGTGAAGCCTGCCCAAGGAACGTGCACGCTGGCCATCGGCAGGCACAGTCGTGCCAGTCGGGCCGTGCCGAACGGATGCGTGCGTTCGTGCGGGTGCTGCAGGATGACGATGCGCGTGCGCGTCGGCACCGACGGCAGCGTGGAGCAGTAGCAGAGGTCCGTCGGGCGGAGGCAGCGGTAGCAGCGCGGGCGATGGGAGGGCTCTGCGTCCATGACGGGAGCTGCGTTCTACGCGCCAGGAGTCCGCCCACAAGGAACGGATCCTCGTCGCGGCATCGTCGTGCTGGGAACGATCGTCCGGATGACAGCCGCTGCCGGGCGACGGCGCGCGATCCCTTCGCGGCGAGCCGCTGGTCGAGCCGATCGAGCCGATCGAGCAGCCGCAGCGCGGACCCTCGGGACCCGAGGGCGCCGCTCTGGGAGCGATGGCTCGTGTCATGACGAAGGAGGTGCGGATGGAGCGGCTGTGCGCGCTGGAGCCGAATCCCCGAGAGCACCTGAGGACCTACCACGGGGCGTTGGCGCCCGCGTCGAGTCTGTGGCCGAAGGTCGCCCGGCACCCTGGAGGCATGGTGAAGCGAATCCTGGAGTGTGGCCGAGTGCCGTTCGTTCGCGACCGTCTCCAGGAGCCGCCATGCCCATTCGCCGTACCCTCGTCGCCGTCGCGGTCGCGTTGTTCCCTCTGCCAGCCGTGCACGCGCAGTCGGCCTTCGACACCGTGCCGCTGCCCGAGGTCGGGTCGGACTACCGTCTCTCGTTCGCACTCGGCGATGTCGACGGGGACGGCATCGCCGATCTGGTTCTCGGACGAGAGTCGACGCTGGGGCTCCGCCTCGGTCGAAACGGGCCACCAGCGCGGGCCTTCGCGGCCGCGGACCAACCGCTGGCGAAGGATGGCGCCCGGACGTTCGGCACCAGTTGCGAGAGCAACGGCAACCCGCGCCTCGCCGATCTCGACGCCGACGGGGATCTCGACCTCGTCCTGCTGGATGTGTCGAAACCACACGACCTCCGGCCGCGGGTGGTCTGGCTGGCGAACGACGGCAAGGGCACGTTCTCGGAGAAGCGCTCCTTGCCTACGCCTGCGGGCGGGGAGTTCGTCGTCGACGACACCTGCAATGCGGTCGATGTCGTCGACTGGGACGGCGATGGCCGGCTCGACCTGCTGGTGGCCGGGAGGCAAGTGCTGCTGCATCGAGGCGTCGAAGGCGGGTTCTCTCGCGACGGTGCGGTGCTGACGCCGCGCGGTCGTTCCCCAGTGACCGTGGACTGGGATCGCGACGGCGACCTCGACCTTCTGGAGATCGTGGCTGGCAAGGTGGTCCTGTTCGAACGCCGCCCCGAGGGCTTGGCACCGATGGCGGCGATCGCTGATGCCGAGGGCCACACCGGTCAGTGTTGGCTCGCGGTCGTCGATTGGAACGGCGACGGAACCCTGGACCTCGTGTTGAGCGAGTGCCACGAGCAGGCAGGTGCCCTCGCAGGTGGGCGGCGGGTGAAGCGCCAAGCCGTGCGTGTGCTGCAACGCCGTGCGGCGGGGACCGGCAGCATCGAGCCGCCGAAACGGCGCTGACCGGGTTGCGCGTCGAAGGACTTTGAACCCGCCAACCATCGCTCGGTGCCGGCGTGACAGCAGTCGCAAACGCTGCCGCTGCACCGAGTGATGGACGGCCTGCTCGGCGAACGCGCCTTGCGCCCTGGAAGAGGTTGGGCGGATCCGGGAGAGTCGCGTCCGTGGCTCCGGGTGGTCCGGACGGCCGTTTGGACTTCCCTCCCGATAGAGCGCCATGGGTTCCTGGGGCACTGCACTCTACTCCGATGATCTCGCTGCCGATCTCCGGGGCGACTTCCGCGACCTGATCGGCGAGGGGCTCACTGCGGAGGCAGCCTTGGATCGACTGATGGAAGCGCACGCGTCGTCGTTCGCGGATGCCGACGAGTCGTCGGTTTGCTGGCTCGCGGTCGCGGACACTGCCTGGAGGTTGGGGCGCCCGCTCGAACGCGCCACGGCGGCGGCTCTGCGTGTGATCGAGACCGGAGCCGACCTTCGGCGCTGGCCCGACCCCAAAGACCGGAAGAAGCGCGGTCTCGTCCTCGAGAAGCTCGCCGAGGCGTTGCGGTCTCCAGCTCCGCAAGCGAAGCGGGTTGCGCGCCGCTTCAGGGCCGACAACCCGTGGGCTGTCGGCGAGGTGATCGCGTACCGGCTTGCGTCCGGGCAGTGGACTGCATTCCGTGTCATCGGTCACCACGTCGACAAGGGCGGGCGCAACGCCGTCTGCGAACCGCTCGCATGGACAGGCGCCGCACCTCCACAGGCACAGCAACTCCAAGGTGTCGGGCTGCGCCATCCGATCGCAGGTCGTCGGTTCTCGCAGTTCCTCCTCGGCGAACCGAGACGCAAGGCCGACGCCGAACGACTGGTCCGCACCGGCTTCTCGTCCGCCCCCGTGCAAGGTGCAGGAGGCTACGTGGTGACCTTCTTTCCGCAGCTCGATGGGGATCTGCGGGACTTCTTCGGACTCGAGTGACGATCGACGTGCGAAGGAGCGGTTCGACCGATGGCGAGTCGCGGCCGGTCGGTCTGCGTGCCACGTGCAGCGCAGTCGTCGGCTGACGCTGGGGTGTGTCCACCCACGACCGGCTCGGATTCGAGCCGACACCAAACCGCAGAGGTCGCTACTGTGCCCGCGTCTCACGAGGTCGGTCCATGCGCATCACGCGGTTCTCATTGCTCACGGTCCTGGTGGCGAGTGCGACCGCACAGAGCCAGTTCGTGGTGCGGACTCCGCTCGGGCTCGCGAACGTGACGTTCGTCGCGGCCACGGCTGCGGACCTCGACGGCGACGGGGACCTCGACGTGATCGGCTGGACCTCGTCGCCGGCGCCGTTCGGGGTGCGCTACCTGCGCAACGACGGGTTCGAGGTCTTCACCGACGTCACCGCGACGCACGTGCCGCCGCTGCCTGCGGTCGCGGCGACCTCCGTCGCGCGCTCTGTCGCGTTCGATGCCGACCAGGACGGCGACCTCGATGTGATGCTGAGCTCGTACTGGACGTCGTCGCTGCTGCGCAACCTCGGCAACGGGACGTTCGTCGATGCGACGTCTGCGCTCGGCAGCCCGAGCGGTGGCTACCTGGATCTGATCGCTGCCGACGTGGACCACGACGGCGACACCGACGTGTTCGCGATCGGCGCGCTGCTGGTGAACATCCCGAGGTTCTTCCTGAACAACGGCTCCGGCGTGTTCACGCCGTTCACGCCGGTGCTCGGTCCGGTGGTGCGTGCGGCCGCAGTCGCCGACCTCGACGGCGACGGCCGGGTCGAGCTGCTGCTGGCGGATCTGACGCTGCGTGTGCTGACGCACACCGCCACCGGCTTCGTCGACATCAGCAGTTCGTGGGTGCCAGCAGCGCTCGGTCAGAACCCGTTCGAGGTCGAAGCCGGGGATCTCGACGGCGACGGGCGTGTCGATGTGGTCGCCTCTTTCTTCCAGCCGGCGGTCACGATCGTGCTGCGCAACACGGGCACGACCCTGGCACCGATCGCGACGTTGCCGCCGACCCCGACCGGCCCGCAGGCGATCGAGCTGTTCGATTGCGACCGCGATGGCGACCGGGACCTGCTGCGCGCCGGGAACGGCTTCTTCGAGCTGTTCCGCAACGACGGCACCGGCGCGATGACGCCGATCCCGATGCCGGCGACGACCGCCCAGCAGCCGCTGCCCGAACCGGCGGATCTCGACGGCGACGGGGACGTCGACGTGCTCGTCGCCACCTTGGTGGGGCCGACCAGCGCGTTGTGGCGCAACCGTCACCGCGACCTGGTCGCCCTCCCGCCGCAGCCGGGTGGGTCGCTCACGATCGAAGTCGCCTGCGAGCCCGGCTACGCGAACGCGCCGCGAGCGTACGTGTTCGCGGTGGCGCTGTTGCCGCTGCTGCAGCCGGTGGCGCTGCCGCCGTTCGGTCTCCTGGCCATCGACGTCACGGGCCCGGGCTTCCCGGTGTTCGGCGTCGTGCCGACCGCCACCGGTGTCGCGGCGACGACGTTCACGGTGCCTCCATCCGCCGGGCTCGGTGGACTCACGCTCTACCTGCAGGCGCTCGTCGAACACCCGCAGGGCCTGGCACTGAGCAACGCGGTGCGCGTCGTGTTGCCCTGAGCGGGGGCGGGGTCCGTTTGGGGCGGCTTCCGCAGTTGCCTAGGTGGTTCGGTGCCTCCCTCGACGTGAGCAGCTACTGGATCCCGTCGACGACGACGTTGCTGAGGCGCAGGTCGTTCGGATACGCGACCAGCACCGCCTGCGAGTAGAGCTCCAGCTCGATCGATGCCGGCGAACAGGGCCTCGGCGAGGGCCGTCGAACCGAGGGCTGCGTCGTCCCGCGGGGGCTGGATCAGCTGGTGGTCGCGGCAGGCAAGTGCATCGCCAGCGAGCGCTGCAGCAGGGTCGGGGCGACCGGCTTCGCGAGGTGGCCGTTGCAGCCCGCTGCGAGGCAGTGTTCGACGTCCTCCGCGGTCGTGTCCGCGGTCAGGGCGAGCACCGGGGTGAGCAGGCCGCGTTCGCGCCACGTGCGCACGGTCTGGTAGCCGTCGATGCCCGGCATCTGCATGTCGAGCAGGATCAGGTCGAACGACTGCTGCTCGCTGAGGTGAAGCGCGACTTCGCCGCTGTTGGCCATGGTCACCTGGGCCCCGGCGCGGTCGAGCAGCCGTCCGATCAGCAGCTGGTGGTCGGGGCTGTCCTCGACCAGCAGCACGCGGCCACGAACCTGGGCGGCTGGCGCCGCGGACGGCTGATCGGGCGGTGCGGCGCGTTCGCCGTCCTCCTCGAGCAGCTCGACTTCCCAGGCGGGGGCGGCTCGGTGCGGCAGCTTCAGGTGCAGTTGGAAGCCGTTGTCGCCGGCTGGCTGCAGGCTCAGTTCGCCCCCGAGTACGAGCGCCAGTTGCGAACAGAACATCAAGCCGAGGCTGCGGGCGTCGTCGGGCAGCGTGCAGTCCCGGTGCAGTACGGAGACGTGCAGCTGTCCGTCGCTGGCGGCGGCGCTGACGTCGACGGAGCCGACCGTCGCGTGCTGTGTGGCCAGGTGCAACATGCGGGTGACGAGCTGCCGCACGCGCGACGGGTCGCCTTGCACCCAGCGCGGGAGGCTCGGCGACGCGTCGAGGCAGATGCGCAGGCCGCGGTCGGTGAGCGTCGGCGCGACTTCGTCGACGCAGGCCTGCAGCAGCTGGCCCAGGTCGAACGCGTCCTCGGCGAGATCGATCGTGCCGCGCAGAAGGACCTCGAAGTCGTCGAGGTCGGTCAGCGCCGTGCTGAGCTGGCGCCCGTACTCCTGCAGCGTGGAGAGTTGGCGGCGACGTTCCTCCTGGCCGGCTGCCGGCGACAGCAGCCCGATCGCCGCCACCATGCTGGTGATCGGACTGCGCAGGTCGCGGACGACGTCCCG
>JBILEY010000241.1:0-8105 GCA_044351865.1 Planctomycetota bacterium
AGGGTGACGATCGTGCGCACGTGGATCACCGTGGTGCCGAAGGCGGCGGCGGGCGAGGCGCCGGCGACGGGCGGCAAGGACACCGGCGACGGCAAGCCGGCGAAACCGGGGGCGAAGAAGGGCTCGCCGGCGCGCTGACGGCGAGGGCGCCGCCGCCGAACCAGCGCCGTCGCGACTCCTCGCGACTACTCGCCGCGCAACGTGCGCAGCAGCGCCTCGGCGGCGAGCTTCTCGGCGGCGCGTTTGCTGCGCTCGCGGCCCTCGGCAGCGCGGCCGTCGGCGAGGCGGGCGCGCACCTGGAACTCCTGTTCGTGCTGCAGGCCACTGGTGCCGACGACCTCGTAGATCGGCTGCCCGAGGTGGTGGTGCTGGCACCAGTGCAGCAGCGCCGTCTTCGCATCCTTGGTCGCGGTGGCCGCCGCAGCTTCGGCGAGCTCGCCCTTCGGCAGCAGATGGCGCCGCACGAACGCGCGCGCCGCGGTGACGCCGCCGTCGATCAGGATCGCGCCGAGCACCGCTTCGACCAGGTCGGCGAGGATGCGTTCGCCGTGCCGTTCGCTGTCGCGCAGGCCCTTGCCCGACAGCAGGTGGGTCACCAGGTCGAGTCGGCGCGCGGCGGCGGCGAGCGGCTTCTGGCTGACGATGCGCGCGCGGGTCTCGGTCAGCTGGCCTTCGGCGACTTCGGTGTCGGCCTTGTAGAGCACGTCGGCGACGGCGAAGTTCAGGAACGCGTCGCCGAGGAACTCGAGCCGCTCGTAGCTCTTCTTGCCTTCGTTGCCGAGCGACGCGTGGGTCAGTGCGCGATCGAGCAGCGCCAGGTCGGCGAACTCGTGGCCGAGCGCCGCCGACAGCGTGCGCAGTGTCGCCTGCCTGGCTTCGCTCAGGTTGTCGTCGGACGAGGGCATGGACGCCCACAGGCTAGTCGCGAACGGCAGCCTTGGCCATCGCGCGGCGAGCCCCGGCCTCAGCGGCCGCCGCGCCGCTGGCAGAGGCGGAACGGCCGCCCCGACGGCAGCTGCACCTGTACCAACTCGTAGTCGCGCACGAACTCCGGCGCAGCGAGCAGGTCGCGTTCGGACACGGCCCACAGGTGGTCGTTCTGCTCGGCCCACGCTTCGGGGCCGACCGCGGTGATGCGCTGCAGCAGGTCGGCCGAGCCGTCGCGCTGCCACAGGTCGCCGGGCGTGCTCGAACCGAACACGACGTATTCGGGGCGCTGCTGCAGCACGTAGACGCCGTCGCCCATCTGGTGGCCGGCCGGCATGCGCGGATCGCGGCGGCCGTGCCGCGCGATGTGCGCGTCGCACAAGCCGAGGATGTCGACGAAGCGCACCGCCGGGCCGCCGAAGTGGCCCATGTAGCCGGCGGCGCCGCCGGCCACGACCAGCGTGCCGCCGCGGCGCTTCGCTTCGGCGGCGAAGAACTCGCCGACCTCGCGGCGGTAGCGTTCGCCGGCGAAGCTGCGTTCGGGCACGTTGCCGCGCGACAGCGTCTGCACCGCCGGCACCAGCACCAGCGCCGCCACCGTCGCCAGCGCCGCCAGGGCGTGCAGGCGCGGCTGCTGCAACCGTTCGCCGAACGCGTGCCAGAGGCCGACGAACGTCGTCGTCACCAGGGCCGGCAGCATCGGCGCCAGGAAGCGCTGGTAGGGCATGTGGTCGCCGCCGCTGGTGACCACGTAGAACAGCCAGCCGCCGCCGAGCACGACGAACGCCTGCGCGCGGCGGCCGGCGGCGAGGGCGAGGCCGAGGCCGAGCACCAGCAGCGGCGCACCGAGGTCGACGCGCAGCCAGTCGAGCACGTAGTGCAGGCCGGCCTTGTAGATGCGCGGATCGGGTGCCAGCCCGAACTTCGCCATCACCGGGTTCGGCAACGGGCTGCCGTAGTAGAGCCAGCGGAACAGCGTCGGCAGCAACAGGCCGAGCGCCAGCAGCAGCGTGTCGGCGGCGCGCGTGCGGCCGTGCCGCGGTCCGCACCAGAACGTCTTCAGGAACCAGGCGCCGGCGAACACCAGCACGGTGTCCATGCGCACGATCGAGGCGATGCCGAGCAGCAGCATGGCCAGGCCCTGGCGCTGCGGTGCTGGCTCGTTCCCGTTCGCGTCGGCATCGCACTCGCGCACCAGCCGCGCGAGGCCGAGCGTGACGAACAGGGCGCAGGTGCTCGTCTCGAGGCCGCTGCCGGCCTGGCCGACCAGCGTCGTCGAGCCGGCGACGACGAGCGGCGGCGCCCACGCCACGTGGGCGGGCAGCAGCCCGCGCGCGAGCCACCAGGTCGCGGCGATTGCGCCGACCGAGGCACCGTAGCCGAGCCACGTGGCGGCGACGAACAGGTCGATGCCGAGCGCCTGCGCCAGCCACAACAGCCAGACGAAGCCGAGGTTGGTGTAGGTCTCGACGCGTTCGCCGACGTTGTAGACGAGCCCGTGGCCGAGCCCGGCGTTGGCGACGCTGCGGAACGAGATCACGGCGTCGTCGCAGACGTAACCGAGATAGCGTTGGCCGTGGACGGCCGCGAGCAGCACCGCGCAGGCGCCGAGGAGACGAGCGAGCATGGGAGAGGGCTTGCGGGCCAGCATACGGCGGCGGTTCGCGGTGACGAAGTCGGCCGCAAACGACGCGAGGTGCAATGGACCGAGCGTCCACTGCACCCGTTCGGCGGCGACTTCAGAAGTCCTGGGCCGGCCCACGCCGACGCCGCAGCGGGGCCGACGGCGTCGATTGCGCGGTTGGTGGCCCCGCGTTGCGGCGTCCAGGAGAGGCCTGAGCCAGTGCGGCCGCAGGCCGAACTGGCTCAGTTCGCGTGCTCTTCCGGCAGCACGTAGAACCACTTGTCCCAGCGGCTGTTGTTCAGCGGGCCCTGGCGCAGCAGGTCGCCGTAGTACTCGGCGCGCTGCTGCACGGTCGGGTCGCCCGACATGTCGGACAGCAGCAGCAGGCCGGTGACCAGGAACACGTGCGCACCACCGAGCGGCGAGTCGCCGAAGCGGATGCCGTTGCTCACGTCCCAGTGGTTCGCCGGCACCTGCGTGCCGTTGTGGCTGAACGCGGTGTAGTAGCGCAGGCCGTTGGCGACGAAGCCGAGCTGCGGATCCTGGTAGTTCGTGACCCACGAGTACTCGACGTTGTCGACGACGTCCTCGCAGACCTCGAGCAGCTTCGGCTCGGCCCAATGACGGTAGGCGCCGAGATACCCGTAGAGCACCGCACCGTGCTGCCAGGTCATGAAGAACTCGTGGTTCATCGGCCACGTCGTGCCGCCGTAGTTCTCCTGCAGACCCATCGTCTTGCTCGGATGGTTCTTCAGTCGCTGCGCATCGACGACTTCGTTGACGCGGCGCATCGCGTAGCTGCGCAGGTTCTGGTCGCCGGTGGCGAGGTAGCACTGCACGAAGCCCTGCATCGTCCACCCCTCGGCGCGCACCGCCTGCACGAAGCGGGTCGCGAACGTGGTGAGCCGCATCATGCTCTTCAGCGACTGGCCCATCTGGCGCAGTTCTTCCTGGGCCCAGCAGTCGCCGCTGATCGTCCAGTAGTCGAACAGCAGGTCCGTGGTCCAGTGCTCGTGGTCGAAGTGCTCCCAGCCGCGCGCATGGTTCCAGCCGTTCAGCACGCGCGTGCGGTAGGCCGGGTACGGATCGTTGGCGACGATCGCGCGGCGGCCGAGCGACTCCTGCGACAGGTCGCGCGAGCCCGGATAGACCGGGATGCCGTCGGCTAGGAACAGGTTCTGCTCGTCGCCGCAGGTGAGGCCGTAGAGGTGGTAGGCGCGCAGCGCCTGGATCCACGCCTTCTCCTCGAGCACGCTGATCAGGCGATGATGGCCGGCCTGCACGGCGTGCGCGAGCTCCTGGCTCAGCGGGCCGTTGCGCGGCGTGCCGGTGGTGCCGGTCGGCAGCGGGTCACCGCGCGAGCCGAAGGTGCCGAAGAAGTTCGAGTTCCAGAACGTCTGGAACTCGCCCTCGGCGCGCGCCCAGGCGTTGGAGGGACCGGCGATCGGCCCGCCGAGCAGGCCGAGGCTGCCGGTGGTCGACCAGCTCGCGTGCGTCGCCAGCGGGTAGGTCGGCGTGCCGACGATCGCTTGCGCCGTCTGTTGCCAGCGCGTGGCGTCGGTCTGGCTGGCGCCCGGAGGAACGACCTGCAGCACGAAGCGGTAGCGGCGCGTCTGCCCGTCGCCGAGCCAGTCGTTGTTCAGCACGCGGAAGCCGGTCAGGCCACTGCCGAGGTTGGTGCCGGCCTCGATCGCGTTGAAGGTCGGGCGGAACGGCAGCGCGGTGACGCCCTGGCCGCCGCAGACGAAGCGCGCTTCGTTGATGTCGACGCCGCCGAGCGGATAGAGGTTGCGGTTGGTCGAGCCGGCCGGGTTGTCGGCGCCGAGGTAGTCGTTGCCGAGCACCCAGTCGACGATCACCACCGGCACCTCGCGGAACTCCTGCACGTAGAACGTCGACGTCAGGTAGTCGCGGCCGATGCCGCCGCTGCTGGCGGTGTGGTAGGTGCGATGGCGCGCGACGCGGTGCAGCGGCGTCTGCGTCAGGATCTCGCCGTCGCCGCTGGTGAACGCGCGGTAGGCGACGTTGAACGTGTCGCGCACCTCGGCGCCGATCTGCAGCGTCGGCGCGGCCGTCGTCACCCACGTGTTGCGCGTGAACGAGCCGCTCAGCGACGGCGTGCCGCCGGCGACCTGGTAGGTCTTGGTCTGGCCGGCCGCGAACGTGTCGGTGAACTGCGCCTGGGCGACGCGGATCGAGCCGTCGCGCCAGCGCTGCAGTACGCGCCAGGCTGTCTGGTGGCCGCTGACCACCAGCGATGCCGTCGACTGATGATGTCCGAACGGAAACGGCACCGACGCCAGCACCGTCTCGGTACGTTCCGTCGTGGCGTCGTTCGTGACCTTGAACTCGGGCGTCCAGCCGAGCGGCACGCCGGGCTCGCCGGAGGCGCCAGGGCCGCCGCCGCTACCCGGATTGCCCGGATTGCCCGGATTGCCCGGACCGCCAGTGAGGCTACGTTCTTCGCCGCCAGCGCCGCAGCTGGTCAGCAGGGTCAAAGGAGCCAGCGCCAGGCCGGCCACGATGGCACGGAGCAGCAGATTGGCGTTGGTTGCAGGTCCCGGTTGCATCGAAGTTCCCCCGTTACGAAAGGAGTGTTGTCCTACGGGTGGGGAAATCGACGGTCTCGAAGAGGTCCTGCAGTGAGCGGCCACCGCGTTCTCACACCGGGACGCGCTCGCCATGGCAAGGCAGTGCCCGGCGGCCGCGTTCGCGGAGAACTTTCCACTGCCGTCTTCCCTCGGCAGTCTCGGTCGGTCGACGCGGCGGGCCGTCGACCGGCAAAGCCCATCAGACCGTCTCGCTGCGGCGTTCGTTGCGCTTGCGGTCGGTCTCCTTCAGGTAGGCCTTGCGCAGGCGCACCGACTTCGACGTGACCTCGACCAGTTCGTCTTCGCCGACGTACTCGAGCGCGTCTTCGACGCTGAACGCGCGCGGCGGCGGCAGCTTGACGAAGATCTCCTTGCCAGCACTGCGGATGTTGGTCGCCTTCTTCTCGCGCACGACGTTGACGACGAGGTCGTTGTCCTTGCAGTGCTCGCCGACGACCATGCCTTCGTAGACGTCGACGCCCTCGGGGACGAAGAACGTGCCGCGGTCGCGCAGGCCGTCCATCGCGTAGAAGGTCGTCTGGCCCTGTGCCATCGACACCAGCACGCCGGCGGTGCGCTCCTCGATCGGGCCGCGGTAGCTGCCGTAGCCGTGGAACACGTGGTGCATCGTCGCCTGGCCGGCGGTGGCGTTCAGCAGGCGGCTGCGCACGCCGATCAGGCCGCGCGCCGGCACCGTGAACTCGAGGCGGGTGAAGGTGCCCTTGCGGTCCATCTTCAGCATCTCGGCCTTGCGGTTGCCGAGGATCTCGATGACCTTGCCGACGGCGTCGGCGGGGGCGTCGACGGTCAGGTACTCGATCGGCTCCTGCTTCTCGCCGTCGATCTCCTTGAACAGCACCTGCGGCTTCTGCACCGCGAACTCGTAGCCCTCGCGGCGCATCGTCTCGAGCAGGAAGCCGAGGTGCATGACGCCGCGGCCCGACAGCTTGAACTGGTCGGCGCTCTCGCCCTGCTGCACGCGCAGCGCGACGTTGACGCGCAGCTCCTTCTCCAGGCGGTCGCGGATGTGGCGCGACGTCATGAACTTGCCGCCGTCCTTGCCGGCGAACGGCGAGTCGTTGACGCGCATGACGATGGTCATCGTCGGCTCGTCGATGGCGATGATCGGCATCGCCTCGGGGCGTTCGATCGCCGCCAGCGTGTCGCCGATCTCGATGTTCTCGATGCCGTAGACGCCACACAGGTCGCCCGCTTCGACCTGCTTCGTCTCCTCGCGGCCGAGGCCGACGAAGCGGTAGACGCCGCGCACCGACACTTCCTTCTGCGTGCCGCTGCGCGACAGGTGCACGACGCGTTCGGCGGCCTTGATGCGGCCGCGGTGCACGCGGCCGATGGCGATGCGGCCGACGTAGTCGCTCCAGTCGAGCGAGGTGACGCGGAACTGCAGCGGCAGCTCGGGATCGTCCTTCGGTGCCGGGATCTGGTTCAGGATCGCCTCGAACAGCGTCTGCAGGCTCTTGCCTTCGCCGCCCTGCTTCGCCGCCGCGAGGTCCGACGTCATCCAGCCCTGGCGGCCGGAGCCGAAGAACACCGGGAACTCGAGTGCGGCTTCGTCGGCGTCGAGGTCGATGAACAGGTCGAAGACCTCGTTGACGACTTCCTGCGCGCGCGCGTCCGGCTTGTCGATCTTGTTGACGACGACGATCGGCTTCAGATGGTGGTTGAACGCCTTCTGCAGCACGAAGCGCGTCTGCGGCATCGGGCCTTCGGCGGCGTCGACCAGCAGCAGCACGCCGTCGGCCATCGACAGCACGCGTTCGACCTCGCCGCCGAAGTCGGCGTGGCCCGGCGTGTCGATGATGTTGATGCGCGTGCCCTTGTAGTCGACGACCGTGTTCTTGGCCAGGATGGTGATGCCGCGCTCCTTCTCGAGCTCGTTGCTGTCCATCACGCATTCCCCGACCGACTGGTTCGCGCGGAACGTGCCGGTCTGGCGCAGGAGGCCGTCGACGAGCGTGGTCTTGCCGTGGTCGACGTGGGCGATGATGGCGACGTTGCGGATGTTCTGGGCCATGCGGTCTCGATCAGGGCGGCGTCGCCCTCGGTCTCGTTCGGGCACACGGAATGTGGCCGGCGAACAAGGGGCGAGGATTGTCGCGATCGATTCGCAATGGTCAACTCCGGCGGCGCACTGGTGCGCAGATCGCGATGAAGAACCCGACAAGTCCGGCGCCGGCCACCAGTGTGAACGGGCCCGCTGCCGGCTCGGCGGCTGCGGTCGCACCGCCCGTCGCGCCGGGGCCGGCGCCGATGGCACGGCGGCGCTGGGGCCGGCGCCTCGCCCTGGCGCTGGCGGGACTGCTCCTGGCCCTGTTGGCCGCGAACGGCTTCGTCGTCGCGGTGGCGTCGCCGCACTGCCGGGCCGGTGCCGAGGCGAATGCCGTGCGGGCCGAGGCGATCGTCGTTCCCGGTGCGCGCATCCACGCCGACGGTCGGCCCTACAACATGCTGGTCGACCGCCTGGCGACGGCGCACGAGCTGTGGCGCGCTGGCGTGGCGCCGCGGATCGTGCTCAGCGGTCGCGGTGGGGGTGGCCTCGCCGTCGACGAGGTGGCGTCGATGCGGCGCTGGCTCGAGCAGCAAGGAGTGCCGCCCGCGGCCTTGCTCGACGATGGCGAAGGGCTGCGCACGATCGCGACCATGCAGCGCTGCCGCGATGCGTTCGGGCTGCGCTCGGTGGTGGTGGTGACCAACGGCTTCCACCTCGCGCGTTCGGTGTTCCTGGCCCGCCACTGCGGGCTCGAGGCGATCGGCGTCGCGGCGCCGGCTGGCTTCGACTACTCGTTCGGCACGATCGTCCGCAACCAGGGGCGCGAAGTGCTGGCGCGCGCGTTCGCGTGCGGCGAGGTCTGCTTCGGCGGGCGCTGACGGCCGCCGGTCAAGGCACCGCCAGCCCGAGCGCGCGCAGTTCCTGGCACAGCCGCAGCAGCGGCAAGCCGGTG
>JBILEY010000242.1:0-8103 GCA_044351865.1 Planctomycetota bacterium
GAGATCGCCGCCGAGCGCGGCGTCGACGAACGCACCGTCTATCGCAGCTGGCGCTTCGCGCGCGCGTTCCTGGTGCAGCGCCTCGGCGACGGCTTCCTGCCGGAGGGCGCATGAGCCCGGTGCGCGCGCTCGGCGAGGTCGTGGCGTGAGCCAGAGCCGTCTGGTGCAGCTGTTCGAGGCCGCGGTCGAACTGCCGGCCGCCGAACGCACGGCGTTCCTCGAGGCACAGTGCGGCGGCGACGCGGCGCTGCGGGCGCAGGTCGAAGCGCTGCTCGCCGCCGACGGTGCGCCAGCGGCCGCTGCGTTCGAGTCGCTGCTGGCGCCGGCCACGCGACTGCTCGCACCGGGCACGCTGGTGCGCGAGCGCTACCGCATCGTCGCCGTGCGCGGCGAAGGCGGCATGGGCATCGTCTACGACGCCGAGCAGCTCGAGCCGCACCGCCGCGTGGCGCTGAAGTGCCTGCGGCCCGGCAGCCATGCCCCGGCGTCGCTGCAGCGCTTCCAGCGCGAGGCCGAACTGATGGGGCGCCTGCGCCATCCGGGCATCGCGCAGATCATCGAGGCCGGCTCGATCGACGACGACGGCCGGCAGCCGTTCCTGGCGATGGAGTTCGTCGATGGCGTGCCGCTGCTCGAGGCGCTGCGCGACGCGCCGCTGACCACACGGATCGAGGTGATCGCGGAGGTGGCCGAGGCGGTGCAGCACGCGCACGCGCACGGCATCGTGCATCGCGACCTGAAGCCGTCGAACGTGCTGGTCGAGAAGGTCGGCGAGCGCTGGCGGCCGAAGGTGCTCGACTTCGGCATCGCGCGCGCGCTCGACGACGGCGACGGCCTGACGCGCACGCACGAGATCGTCGGCACGCTCGCGTACCTGGCACCCGAACAGTTCCGCGGCGAGCCGGCGACGCCGCGTGTCGACGTCTGGGCGCTCGGCGTCACCGCCTACCAGCTGCTCGCCGGCAGGGCGCCGTTCGTGCTGGAAGGGCTGCCGGTGTCGGCGGCGGCGCAGCGGCTGCTGCAGGACGAACCGACGGCGCTGGCGCGCCTCGTGCCGGCGTTGCGCGGCGACGTCGCGACCATCGTGCACACCGCGTTGGCGAAGGACCCGGCGCGCCGCTACGCCGACGCCGGCGCGTTCGCCGCCGACCTGCGGCGCCTGCAGGCGAACGAGCCGATCACCGCGCGGCCGCCGAGCGCGCTCTACCGCGCGTCGCGCTTCGCTCGCCGGCACCGTGGCCCGGTGGTTGGCGCGGCGCTCGCGTTCGTGGCGCTCGCCACCGGCCTCGTGTTCGCGTGGCGCGCTGCGGATCGCGAACTGCAGCAGCGCGTCGCCGCCGAGAGTCTCGCCGGCGAACTGCAGCGCACCGTCGCCAGCGAACAGGCGCTGCGCCGGGACGCCGAATCGCTCGCGACCGATCTGCGGGCGCTGGTCGGCGACGTCGTGTTCCAGACCGACCTGCAGCTGGCGCAGCTGCCGGCGGCGACGGCGGCGCGGCGCACGCTGGTCGAAGCCGGCATGCGCTACGTCGACAAGCTGCTCGAACGCGGCACGCGCGATCCGGAGCTCTACTACGAAGCGGCGGCGGCGTTGCACAAGCTGGCGCTGGTGCGCGGCATGCCGGGCCGCAGCAACCTCGGCGATCTCGACGGTGCGGAGCGCGCGATGCGCCGCGCGCTCGAGCTGCTGGAGCAGGCCCGCGGGCTCGGCCACGACCGGCCGGCGCTGCGCACGTCGATCGGCATGATCACGCGCGACCTGGCCAAGCTGCTGGAGACGCGCGGGCGCGCCCGCGAGGGCCTCGCGCTGCTGCAAGGGCTCGCGGCCGTGGCCAGCGAGCAGGAACGACTGCACGGCGTCGCCGCGGGTGAGCAGCTGCGCGACGACACGGTGTCGTCGTTGGCCCACTTCCACCTGGTGGCCGGCGAACGCGGCGAGGCGTTGGTGGCGTTCGAGCGGCATCGACAGAACCTGGAGCGCGGCCTCGCCGCCGGGGACGCCAGTTCGGCGCGCGCGCTGTCGGCGACCGAGGAGCAGATCGCGTGGATCGTCGGCCAGAACGGCGACCACGCGCGTGCCGACGCGCTGTTCGCCAGCGCGATCGCGCACGCCGAGGCTGCGTTCGCCAGCAAAGCACCGCTCGATCGCGAGCGCCTCGCCACTGCCTTGCAGTCCTTCGCCAACTGGCATCTGGCCCGCGGCCGACCGGCGGCGGCGAAGCCGCTGCTGTTGCGGGCGCTCGAACTGCTGCGCGATCCGGCAGCCGCCGATCCCGACGACGTGCAGGCCGGGCGCGTCACGCTGCTCGTCGAGCACACGCTCGCCGACCTGCATCTGCGCGAGGGCGAGCCGGCGGCGGCGGCGCCGTTTGCACAGGCCGTTCTGCAGCGAGCCACCGCGCTGCGGCAGAAGGCGCCGCTCCTGCAGGCGCTGCTCAGCGACGAGGCGAAGGGGCGCGAGCTGCTGGCGCGCATCGCGGCACTCGCGGGCGACGGGGCGGTGGTGGAACGCGAACTCGCGGCGGCCATCGCGCTGCTCGAGCAGCGCTTTCGCGGCCAGGACGGCGTGCGCGAGCGCAGCGACCTGGCGCAGATGCACGCGACGCGCGCCGAGCTGCGCTGCGAAGTCGGCAACGTGGCGGGCGACGACCGCGAACGCGGCCGCCTCTATGCGGCTGCGGCGGACGACCTGGTGGTCATGCTCGAGCTGCTGCGCCCGCTCGCCGAGGCCGGCAAGCTGCCGCCGTACATGCGGGCGAACCACGCGCAGGCGACGGCGCAGCTCGAGCAGCTGCGGGCGACCGCGGCGGAACTGCGGCGCTGACACGCGCCGCCGAGGTCGCCGCTCAGCGCGTCTTCGCCAGGTCGGCGGCGAGCTCGGCTTCGACGATGGCGCGGATCCCGGCCAGCGTCTGCTTCTGCAGCAGCACGCCGTTCTCGAACACCGGCTGCAGCAGGTTGGCGTGGCTCTGCTCTTCCGCGCGGGTCACCGGGAAGCGCGCCTGCAGCCGGCCCTGCGCGTCGCGATGCACGGCGATCAGGCCGCGGTGGCTGTTCTTCTTGCTGTCGGTGCGCGGCTGCTTGTAGATCGGCCGGTCTTCCCCGTTCACCGTGCAGAACGTCGCCTTCATCGCGAAGCCGAACGTGTCGCGCGTCACGTACTGGTAGGTGTAGCTGCCGATGCCGAGCACGACGTTGCTCGAGGCGAAGCCCTTCTGCGCCAGCCCTTCGAGGATCGCGTGCTGCCGTTCGAGCGTGATCGAGTCGCCGTAGATGGCGCCGATGTGCGGGTCGAGCTGCTTGCAGCCACGTTCGGTCGTGGTGCCGCCGAAGATCTCCCACAGCAGCTCGATCAGGCCCTTGTGCTCAGGGCTGCCGACGGGCGCCTGCGGGTCGCCGACGAGGATCGCCACCGGATCGCCGCTGTCCGGGCGGATCACCAGCTTGCCGTCGCGTGCCAGGATCTCTCGCTTCAGCTGCGGCAGGATGCGCGTGATCACCGCGAAGAAGTCCCAGGTGTCGCTGACGACGCTGACGATGCCCTTCGGGTAGACCTCGGTGACGAGGCGCCGGTAGGTCTCGAGTTCGGTCTCCTTGCCACCGGCGCACATCACCGCGTGCTCGGTCGCCGGCACGCTGCCGCCGATCAGCTCCTTCTCGCAGTCCGCACCGTAGTACTGCTCGAGGAAGTCGATCGCCGGAATGGTGTCGGTGCCGGTGAACGACAGCAGGTGGCCCGCCCCGCTGGTGCACGCGGCCTCGATGCCGTGCATGCCGCGGAACGAGAAGTCGTGGCCCTGCCAGCGCACGAAGTCGCGCGGGGCGCCGGTGCGCTGCGCGTACTGCTCGAACACACGGCGATACCGGTTGGCGAGCGTCGCCGACGTGCACGGGCCCCAGACCACGGCGCTCATCATCGTCTCGATGAAGTTGGTCAACCACGCGAAGCGGGGGTCGGTGTTCTCGATCGTGTGCGTCGGCACCTGCATCGGCACGCGCGTGCCCTCCGGCAGCGCCTTGATGCGCAGCGGCAGGTGGCCGAGGTCGTGCAGCGCTTCGACGTGGTCCACCGGGACCGCGCCGGCGCCGAGCGAGAAGTCGAGGCGGCGGCGGTAGGCGCCGACGGCCTGCGCCTTCGGCAGCGCGAAGAACGTCTCGTGGAAGCGCTTCTGCAGGTACTCGATCACGAAGTACTGCAGCCCGAAGAACACCACGTGGTCGATGTCCGGCAGCCGCGAGCCGCGCGGCGTGAAGTTCGAGTAGACCGTCGTCGTGCCGGCAGGGAACTGGCGGCGGTGGTCGGTCTTGTAGAAGTCCGTCAGGACCAGGGCGGGGATGGTGTTCATGCGCGGTTCTCCGAGGTCTGCAGAGGCACGAGGCGAAGGGTTGGATGCGTGCGGCTGCTGCGGAACGAGTCCGTGCAGCCGATCGTGGTGAAGGCGGTGGCCAGCTCGTCGAGGCCCTTGCTGTGGATGCCGTGGCTCGTCCACAGGTGCAGCGGCACGGGGCCATGGTTCGTTCGCAGCGCACTGGCGACGCCGAGGAACGTGCCGCCGCCGTCGCAGATGTCGTCGACGATGACCACCAGCGGGTCGTCGCCGAGCGCCGGCGGGCTGTCGTCGCTGACGCGGAATCCCTGCAGCTTGCCGGTCACTGGGTCGCGGACCTTCTCGCAGTAGACGACGCCGATCGGGCGATCGGGCCGCGACAACGCCGTCGCCGCTGCTGCGGTGCGCATGCGCGCGCCCTTGTCCGGCGCCACGAACCACACCGGCTGATCCGGTCGTGTGCGCAGCGGAGCGAGGTAGCGCTCGAGCCACGGCATCGCCGGCACGTTGGTCAGCGAGGCTCCGACCTTGGCGAATGCCGCGACCGACGCTGGCGAGTGCGCGTCGACGGTCGCGAACGAACGCACGCCGGTGGTGGCGAGCAGTTCGGCCAGCACGTCGATGGCGATCGGATCGCCGGCGACGGCGACGCGGTCCTGGCGCGCATAGGGCAGGTAGGGGATGCAGACGTGCTGGACCTGGCCGCGCACGGCGCCGAGGAACATCACCAGCGCCAGCAGATCGTCGCTGCCTTGCACACGCGCCAGCAGCCGCGCCGGTGCCGGCTGCCGCAGCGCGCGCACGCCGACTTCGCCGCCGGGATAGCGCCACACGGTGCGCACGGTGTCGTCGAACGGCACCAGATCGTCGAGCGGAGTCGTGTTCATGCCTTGTTCCCCTTCTTCGCTTTGCCCTTGCCGACACTCGCATGGCGGAAGCGATAGAGCGCCGCCGGCCGCCACGCACCGTCGCTGCGCAACCTGCCGGTCGCGGCCAGCAATCCCGTCGCCAGCATGCGGCGGCGGAACGAGTCCTTGTTCAGTTCGCGGCCCTGCACCGCCTGGTGCACTTCCAGCAGGTCGAGCAGCGTGAAGTGCGGCGGCAGCAGTTCGAAGCCGACCGGCGCGTAGTCGATCTTGCCGCGCAGCCGCTGCACCGTGGTGCCGAGGATCTCGGCGTGGTCGAACGCGAGCCGCTGTGCCTTGCCGTTGCCGTCGAGCACCTGCACGGCGCCGCCGGCGATGCCCGACCACGGCACCTCGAGCCGGCCGAGCACACGCTGCTGGCCGTCGCCGAGCACCGCCAGGAGCCGCGCCGCCGGCACCAGCGCGTAGTAGGCGACGCTGACCACGCGGCCGCGCGGGTCGCGGCGCACCTCGCCGAAGGTGAACAGCTGCTCGAGGAACACGTCGGCGAGGCCGCACTTGTCGGCCAGCACGCGCGCCGCCGCCGCCGGCAGCGTCTCGTCGACCGGCACGAAGCCGCCGGGCAGCGCCAGGGCGCCCTGGAACGGGCCCGCCTGCCGGCGCAGCAGCAGCGCGTGCAGCGCACGTTCGTGCAGCGTCAGCAGGGCCACGTCGACCGCGAGGTGCGGGTGGGGGAAGCGGTCCAGGTCGTCCAGGCGCTCTTCCATGCGGATAGCATATATGCAGAACGCATATAAGCAAGCGGGGCAACGCCATCGGCCCCGCCGCGTGGCACGGCTACCGTCAGCCGGAGCGGGGCAGTGGCGTGGCGGCCGGCGCGGTGGAATCGCCGTTCGCCCTGGTACCCGGCGCGCGACGGCCCGGCACGCGCCCGCCGCCCGGGCTCACCAGGCGTCGCTGCGGAACGGCGACGACGGCAGGCCGTCGCGGTCGTAGAGGTCCGCGTCCGGGTTGCCACGGTGGGCGTAGCGCACCGCCACCGGCTCGGGCACCGCATCGCTGTGCACGACGACCGTGCTGCCGTCGATGCGCGCCGTGGCGTGATGCCAGCGACGGTCGGCGCCGGCGATGGCGAAGCCGCTCGGTGCGTCGGTGGTCGCTGCGACCACCGGATCACGCCCGCGCTTCCTGCCCACCATCAGGCCTTCGGCGGCGTGGTCGAAGCGCACGCGCATCGCCTGGCCCTCGCGTTCGCAGCCGGCGAACAGTGGCCCGCTCGGATCGAGGCGCTGGGCGTACTCGTTCGCCAGCGCGTGCCGCGCCAGCCGCAGGCCGACGTCGTACTTGTTGCGCGGGTGGATGTCGTCGCCGTCGCCGACGTCGATCGCCACCGCCATGCCGGTCTTCGCCACGCGCGTGCACAGCAGCTGCGCCATGCGGCACGGTGCGAAGCCGTCGCCACCGGCCGGGTCGTCGGTGCGGCGGTCGTAGTTCGCCAGCTGCACGAAGTAGAACGGCAGCTCGCGGCCCCACAGCTGCCGCCACGTAGTGACCAGCGCGGTGAACTTCGCCACGTACGCGTCCTGTTCGTGGCCGTTGTTCTCGCCTTGGTACCAGAGCACGCCGCGCACCGGGAAGCGCACCAGCGGGTGCACCATGCCGTTGTAGAGCGACTGCGTGCGATGCCAGTCGCTGCGGTCCTCGTTCGGATGCAGCGGCAGGTGCGGCGGCGGCGGGATCGTGGCGCCGGCCGCGATCGCGTCCTTCGCGCGCTGCGTCCAGCCTTCGACCGCGGGCACGGCGGCAGCGAGCGCCTGCTGCCACGCGACGATGCGGCGCTGCCGTTCGTCGCCGATCGCGCGGTTCGCCGGGAAGTCGGTGAACGCCGCCGGCGGCATCCAGCACTCGATCTCGGTGCCGCCGACCGTGCAGGTCAGCAGCCCGATCGGCACGCCCGCCACCGGCTGCACGGCGCGCGCGAAGTAGAACCCGACCGCGGTGCAATCGGCCGCGGTCTCCGGCGAGATCGCCCGCCACGAAGTCCGATCTCGCAGGTCCGACTGCGGTTCGCCGGCGAAGTGCTCGAAGTACGGCCGGTAGCGGATCGCCGGCAGCGCCGCGGCCTCGATGTCCGCGCGTGCATCGCAGCCACCGAGGCCCCACGCCATGTTCGACTGGCCGCTACACAGCCACACGTCGCCGACGACGACGTCGGCGAGGCGCACGGTCGTGCTGCCGGTGACCACCAGTTCGCGCCCGGTCGTCGACGCGGCGAGCGGCGCCAGCGTGGCCATGAACGCACCGTCGGCGCCGGCGGTCGCGGCGACTTCCTGGTCGGCGAAGCGCACCACCACGCGTGTGCCCGGCGCGTCGTGGCCGTCGATGCGCAGCGGCTGCTCGCGCTGCAGCACCATGTGGTCGCCGAACACGTGCGCGAGGCGCGTCTGGGCCGGCAGCGCGTTCGCGGCGCCGAGGGCAAGAACGGCCGCCAGCAGGCGGAGGAACGACGAGGGGCGGAGCATCGCGGGAGTGGGCTGCGTCGTGCGCATGGAAGGAAGTGCCTGCTGTCGCCGCACCGTCAGCGACCGGTCATCGCCGGCAGCGCCGTCTTCTTCAGGAACAGCAGTCCGAACGCGGTCGCGACCCAGTCGCCCCAGTTGCCGTCGGCGCGCTGGCTGACCAGCAGGCGAACCGCGCCTTCGAAGTACCAGTCGCGATCGCCGAGCAGCGCCACCTGGTTCAGCTCGCACGCGCGCTCGAGGCCGTAGAGGTAGTACAGCTGCCAGTTCGGCCACTCGCCGCGCGGGCCGGGGTTGTGGCGCACGCTGAAGTTCTGCTCGAGCCACAAGAAGCCGCCGCGCACCGCGGCGTCGGCATCGGCGAGCAGCTTCGGGTTGCCCTTCTTCTGG
>JBILEY010000243.1:0-8069 GCA_044351865.1 Planctomycetota bacterium
TGCTGCACGAAGCGGCGGCGTTGGCGGGAGGTGTGCGCGGCCCGGCGCAGACCGCGTTGGCCAGCCTGCGCACGACGCTCGAAGAACTGCGCGGGCTGGCGCGTCAGCTGAAGCTGGCGCCGGACAGCCTGCTGTTCGGCGTGCACCAACCGGCGACGCCGGTCGGAGGAGATCGATGATGGCGACGTCGCGTTCGTACTGGTTCGCTGCCCTGTTCGCGTTCGCCGCGTGTGGGAGCGTCGAGGTGCCGCATGAACGCTACTACCGCCTCGACGTGCCGGCCGCGGCGACGCCGGATCCGTCGCAGGGTGGCGTGCTGCGGGTGCAGGATCTGCAGCTGGCGACCGCGCTCGACTCGGACTGCCTGATGCGCGTCGACGGCGTGCAGCTGTCGGCCCGGCCGTTGGCGCGCTGGATCGCGCCGCTCGATCGCCTGGTCACCGATGCGCTGGTGCTCGGCCTGTCGCGCGCGCGCGTCTGCGAACTGGTCAAGGGAGGCGGCGATCCCGGCGACGAACACTGGACGCTGCGCGGCCGCATCGTCGACTTCGTCGAAGCCGACGGTGGCAGCGGCCCCGAGGCGCGCGTCGCCATCGAACTGTGGCTCGAAGCCGACGGCCGCGTGCTGCTGCACGACGAGTTCGTGGCGCAGAAGCCGATGGCCGACCGCAGCGCCGATGCCGCCGTGCGGGCGCTGTCGGACGGGCTGCGCAGCATCGTCGCCGACGTCGTCGCCCGCATGCAGGGGCAGGACCTGTTCGCCAAGGCGCGCGCGGCGGCGGCCGATGGCGCCGATGCGGCGGCGACTCCCGGTCGCTGACGCGTCGCAGAACGAGCCGGGCAGGTGCTGGTGGTGGAGTCGCGGTGGCAACGGCGCCGATGGTGCCCGTCGTGAGCACCCTCCTGCGCGCGGCTGCCGTCGCCTTGTCGTGGTCGTTGTCGTTCGTCGCCGTGGCGCAGCAGCCGGTGCCGCCGCCACCGGACCAAGCCGCCGGCGAGCTGCCGCGCTGGTCGCAGTGGCTGCAGGGCGAGCCGCTGCAACTCGGCGGCGCCGGCGCACCGGCTGCGACCCTCGTCGTCGACCACGCGGCCGCGCCGCACCGCGCGGCGTTCGCTGGCGACGGCGACTGCTTCGCCGACCTCGCGCGGCGCTTCGGCCCGCGCGGGCTCGTCGTCATCGCCTTGGTGGCCGCGGCGCCGGCCAGCGGCCTCGAGCACTGGGCGGGTTGTCGCGTCGCCGTCGACCCGGAGGCGGCAGCCGCACGCCATTGGCGGCTCGGCGACGGGCGCGGTTCGGTGGTCGTGCTCGATGCGCGCGGCGAACTGGTGTTCCAAGGCACTCCCGATGGCGGCGTCGTCGATGCGGTCGAAGCGGTGCTGGCGGCGAACGGTGCGCCGATGGCGCGTCGGCAGGTCGCGAGCCTGCGCAGCGAGATCCTGGCCAGCTTCGACGACCTGAGCGGCAACAACGCGGCGCAGCTGCTCGGGCGCGTTCTGGCGCTGGCGCCGCACGACGGACCGATGCGCGCGCTGCGCTACCTCGCCACGGCCCACAAGCAGAACGATCGTGAGGCTGCCGGGCGCCAACTGCGCGAGGCGCTGGACGTGCTGGCCAACGAGGCGCGTCCGCTCGCGGCGTTCGCCGATCTGGTGCTGCGCGGCGATCCGCGCGGCCCCGGCGTGGCCGCGACGCTGCGGGCCCCGCTGCAGGCAGCGGCCGCGGCGGCGCCGCACGATCCGGTGGTGCAGCTGGCATGGCTGCGCGCGCTGCGAGCCGCCGGCGACGGGCGCGAGCTGATGCGGCAGGCCCTGCGCGCGCGCAAGGTCGTCGCCGCGACCCCGGAGCACTGCCTCGACCTCGTTTCCGTCCTGGTCCAGGACACGGATCCGGCGGTGCACCGCGATCTGTGCACGATCGTGCTGCAGCGGGCGGAGGAGCTAGGGGCGGAACCGCGGCAGCTGGTGGCGCTCCGCTATGCGGTCAGGCTGCGCTGCGACGCCGATCCGGTCGCTGCCAAGGACCTGCTCGACGCCTACACGCGCGACACCGAACTGCGCTCGACGCTGAACAACGACTGCTGGTACTTCCTGACCGAGCTGCGCACGATGGGGAGGTGCGACGTGTTCGCGGCGGCGCTGGCCGAACGGATGATCGAACAGCGCGAGTCGCTGGAGGCATTCGAGTTCGACACCGCAGCCCTGGCGATGTTCACGGTCGGTCGCACGGCGGAGGCGGTGAGCCTGCAGCAGAGTGCGGTCGAAAAGGCGGGCGGCGGCAGCCCGGAATACGTGGAACGGCTCGATCGCTACAAGGCGGCCCTGGCGGCGGCGCCGCGCTGACACCACCAACGCCGCTGGTGGCGGTGGGCGGTGGAGAAGGTGCCGCGTGGAGAACGTGCAGATACGGGCTTGTGCGGCGGGGACGCCTTGCTATCCTCCCCGCCCCTTTTCCTTTCGAGCCGCCATGTCCAGAGTCTGCGCAGTCACCGGTCGTCGCACCCGCATTGGTCACCAAGTCAAGCGCCGTGGTCTGGCCAAGAAGGACGGCGGTGTCGGCCGTCGTGTCACGGGCCGCAGCAAGCGCACGTTCAAGCCGAACCTGCAGCCGGTGCGCATCCTGACGCCCGAGGGCGCCGTCGTCACGCTGAAGCTGTCGACCAAGGTCATCAAGCGCGGCATCATCACCCTGAAGAAGGGCGACAAGACGGTCTCGTATCCGCTGGTGAAGGCCGTCCGCGGCCGCAACCGCCAGTTCACGAAGGCCCAGAAGGGCTGAGTGGGGCGGCGGGAGCCTCCCGCCTCGCTTCCCGCGTAGATCGCGCCGGCGTGCCGCCGGCCCGGTGCCTGCGCGCCCGGGTGCGGCCAATTGGGCCGCGCGACTTGCAGGTTGCGCCAAGCCATCGCAGGCTTCGCTGTCGCATGACCGACCTGCCACCCAAGGACCAGAGCCCGACGTCCGCGATTCCGCCTCCGGCCGGACCGAGCCCGCAACTCGCCGAAGCCGCCGCGGTCTCGTTGAGCCTGTTGTCCGGCACGGTGTCCAAGCGCACCCTGGACCAACTCCGGCAGCAGCTGCCGCAGAGTTCCGACCCACGTGCCGCGATCCACGCTGCGGTGCTCGCCGAGCCGGTCGACGAGAAGCTGCTGCTGACGAAGGCGCTGTCGACGCAGCGAGAGTGGATAACGCGCGGCGGCCGCTGGCGCGGCCCGTCGATGGGGTTCCGCGCCAAGAGCCTGTTGGCCCGCCTGTGTGCGCAGCTGGTGGTCACCGCGCTCTACCTGCTGCTGTTCGTGGTCGCACTGCTGGCGCTGAAGTACCGGGATCCGGACTGGGACCTGTACCGGCTGCTGGCGTGGGGCCGCGACCTGTTCGGTTCGCGCTGATCGCCGAGGGACGAGAGCTGAGGGCCGAGGCGGGGGGCCGTTCTCGGTGTTGGGCCAATCTGGATAGTTGTCCACAGCAGCCGAGGCACCGGCGTCTCAGCCTGAGCTCGCGGCAAGTGCGCAGCTGGCGCGGGTTTCGACGTTGGCAGGCCGCTGGCGCCATCGGCGGTTGGCCGCCGCGCCCAGGCAATCCCCCGAATCGGCCTGTCGAAAAACCTGGGGAGCGGGTGTTGAAATCCCGTGGAGTCCTGGCATGATCCCCGAACTCGACGAACGCCGAGCCGCTGCTAGCCTGGCTGCGGAGCGACGCGCGACGAGTGGTGGAGGCCTCGGTCTCCACTGGCAGCGAAACGCTCTCTGACCGTCCGAAAGAACACGTCGCTGTGACTGACCATCCGGCGGCAAGAATCAGCTGGCGCAAGCTGGCTGGTCCTGTTCCCAGCAGACACCGTCGGGTCTTGGCTGTGTGGTGGAGACCAGTATCCCCCTCCCTAACCGCCCTCTCCATTGCGTAGCCCTGACCCGCATTCACGGGCCTCAGTTCTGACCGGCTGAGGCCCGTATTTTTTTGTCCGTGGCCATCCTCGGCCTTCGCAGCGGGCGCCCGACCATCGCTTCGCCGGCACGCAACTCCGCGACATGGCGGTGGCGAAGCACTCCTGCGGTGCCTAGGTTGCGCTGCCCGCGGTGACGCCGGCATGGTGCTCACCCCGGTCGACTGCAGGTAGCGATCGCGATGACCAAACCAGGATTCCGCAAGGGCCGCCCTGGAGGGGGGCGAGCGGGCAACCCCGCCGAGGGCGCCGACAACTTCCTCAGCACCGCCCTGTTCTCGCAGGCGCAGATCCTGCATCTCATGCGCAACGAGTTCGCGCGGGCCCGGCGCCATGGCCTGCCGCTCGGTTGCTTGCTGCTGCAGGCGGACCGGTTGGCGCAGCTCGTCGACCTGCACGGCGCCGAGCTGCGGCAGTCGCTGCGAGCCGCCGTCGCCCGCATGGTGCGCGAGAAAACGCGAGGTTCCGACCTGCTGGGCACCACGAACGACGACCGCTACCTGCTGGTGTTGCCGCACACGAACCTCGGCAACACGCGCATCGTCGCGCACCGCTTGCACCAGATGCTGGGCGAACTCGACGTCGCCGTCGACGGCCGTCCGCTGGCGCTGTCGTGGAGCGTCGGCTTCACCGCGTGCGACGACCAGAAGACCCTGTTCTTCGACAGCCTGCTGGCGCAGGTCGAAGCGGCGCTCGAGTTCGCCGGGTCGCGCGGTGGCAACCAGGTCGTCTCGTTCGGCGAGACGCAGCTGCGCGGCAGCGCCGGCGACGGCCAGGCCCGCGCGTCCGAACCGGCGCCGCGGCGCCGCAGCACCGATCGACAGGACGGAGAAGCCCCATGAGCGACGGCCCCATGCGCATCCTGCTGGTCGAGGACGAGCAGACGATCGCGATCACCCTGAAGGACGATCTGGAAGGTGCCGGCTACGACGTCGTGCACAAGGCGGACGGCAAGGAGGCGATCACCGAGCTCGGCCGCACCAGCTTCGACGTCGTCATCACCGACGTGCGCCTGCCCGGCGCCGACGGCATGCAGGTGCTGCAGGCGGCGAAGAAGGCCCGCCCCGACACCGAGGTCCTGGTGATGACCGCCTACGCCACCGTCGAGCACGCGGTCGAGGCGATGCGGCTCGGCGCCGACGACTACATCCAGAAGCCGTTCCTCAACGAGCACGTGCTCGAGCGACTGCGCCGCATCGGCAAGTTCCGCGCGCTGCTGAGCGAGAACGTCAAGCTGCGCGAGCAGCTGAACAACAGCCACGGCCAGGGTCTGCCGGGGGTGATCGGCCAGAGCCGCGCGATGCAGGCGGTGGTGAAGACGGTGCGCACCGTGGCGCCGACCGAAGCATCGGTGCTGATCGAAGGCGAGAGCGGCACCGGCAAGGAACGCATCGCCCGTGCCATCCACCTGCTCAGTGCGCGCAAGGACAAGCCGTTCGTCGCCTTGTCTTGCGGCGCGCTGCCGGACACGTTGCTCGAGACCGAGTTGTTCGGCCACGAGAAGGGCGCCTTCACCGACGCGCAGCGGCAGCGCCGCGGCCGCTTCGAGGTCGCCGACTCGGGCACGATCTTCCTCGACGACATCGACGACATGCCGCTGTCGGTGCAGGTCAAGCTGCTGCGCGTGCTGCAGGAACGCGAGTTCGAGCGCGTCGGCGGCGAGACGCTGATCCGCGTCGACATCCGCGTCGTCGCCGCCACCAAGGTGCCGCTGCTCGACCACGTGCGCGCCGGCAAGTTCCGCGAAGACCTCTACTACCGCCTCAACGTCGTGCCGGTTCGGCTGCCGCCGCTGCGCGAACGCGAAGGCGACCTGCCGCTCCTGGTGCAGCACTTCATCGAGAAGGTCGGCGGCGGCCGCTTGTTCACCGTCAAGACCGACGTGCTCGAGTCGATGAGCGACTACTCGTGGCCCGGCAACGTGCGCGAGCTGGAGAACCGGCTGGCGCAGGCGATCGCGCTGTCGGGCGGCGCCACGATCCTGAAGAAGGAACACCTGCTGCCGGTCGACAAGACGCGGCGTGCGGCGCTCGAGCCACCGACGGCGCTGCGTTCGCTGCGCGAAGTGATGGTCGAGGCCGAGCGCGAGCACCTGAAGACCGTTCTCCGTGGCGTCGGCGGCCATCGCACCAAAGCCGCGTCGGTGCTCGGCATCTCGCGCAAGGTGCTGTGGGAGAAACTGAAGGACTACGGCATCGAATGAACGCGAGCCGCTTCGCCACGGGTGCTGGTGCGCTGCTGTCCGCCGTCTTCGCCGCTGGCGCCGTCGTCGCCCAGGCTGCCGGCGACGTGCCGCCGCCGACGCGGTTCGAACGGGTCCTCTGGTGCAGCGAACTCGCGCGCAGTGCTCCGCGGGCCGCAGCGCTCGGTTTCACCGCGGTGCAGCTCGGTCGCGGCGTCGACCCGAAGCCAGCACTCGACGCCGGCCTCGGCTTCTACCTCGACCAGCCGATCGGCAAGGGCGTGCTCGAACTGCGCGACGAGCAATGGCAGCCATTGGCGCGTTCCTACGAGCAGCAGCGCGACGCCAGCGCCTTGGTGCGACCGGGTTGCTACGGCGATCCCGAGCGCCTTGCTGCGGCGGTTGCGGCCGCGGTCGCCGAGGCGAAGCGGGTCGCCGGCCCGGCGCTGCGCTTCGTCGCCCTCGCCGACGAGCCGTCGGCGACCCGCCACGACGCGCCACTCGACACCTGCCGCTGTGCGCACTGCCTCGCGGCGTTCCGCGCGCACGTGCAGAAGCTGCACCCGGATCTCGCCACCGCCTGCGCCGTGCTCGGCACCCAGTACGCAAAGTTCGGGGACGTGTTGCCGCCGACCACCGACCAGATCCGGCGCCGCGAACTCGGCGAACGGGCGCTGCCGCGCGATCTGCGCGGCTGGAACCTGGCGCGGCAGTTCGTCGACGAGCAGTTCGCGGCCGCCGTGCATCAGCTCGCTGGCGCGGTGCAGCGCACCGTGCCGACGGTGCCGGTCGGCCTGACCGGGACGTCGGCGCCGGCCGCGTTCGGCGGCAGCGATCCGCGCCGCTTGCTGTCGCCGCTGACGCTGGTCGAGCCGTACGCGATCGGTGGGGCGGTCGAACTGGCGAGTGCATTCGCGCCGTCGGCGCATCGATACGCGACGATCGCGCCGCCCGGGCCCGACGATCTGGCGGGCGCGCCGCTCGACGGTTTCGTGCGTTCGCAGGTGGTCGCGCTCGCGTGCCGCGGCGCCGCCGGCGTCGTGGTCTGGAACGACGGCACCGTGTTCAACGGCAGCGGCGAACCGAGCCCGTTCGCGGCGGCGCTGCGTGCTTCGCTGCAGCAGTATGGTGCGGCCCTCGATGCCTGCGCTGGCGCCAGCATCGAGCCGTCGTCGGTGTGGATGGTCGAGGACCAGGCCACCGTGCGCGCCTGGTGGATGCTCGACTCGGTCGGCGACGGCATGACCTGGGTCCGGCGCCTCGCGTCGTACGAAGCGAAGAACAGCACCAGCCAGGCGGCGCGCGTCGGCTGGCTGCGCCTGTTGCAGGACCTCGGGTTCACGCCGCGCCTCGTCGGCAGTGATGGCCTCGCCGAGCGATTGCTGCAGCAGGCACCGCGCTGCCTCGTGCTGCCGGCGCTGTTGTCGCTCGACGACCGCACGGCGCAGGCGATCGTGGCCTACGCGCGGGCCGGTGGCGTCGTGCTCGCCGACCACGGCACGGCTCTCTACGACGGCAGTCTGCTGCGGCGCGAGCGCGGTGGGCTCGACGACCTGTTCGGCATCACCGAGCGCAGCCTCGACTGGGACGACCAGCTGGTGCGCCAGGGCCGGGTGCAGGGAGCGGGTCGCGGCCTGCCGCTGGCCGAGGCGCGGCTGCGCGGCGAACTCGGCGAACGGCGCGACGCCGGCGATGCGCAGGTGGAGAAGAAGCACGGCAGCGGCCTCGCGGTCTACCTGAACGCGCCGGTCGCCGCCTACGACGCGTGGCGCCTCGACGAGAAGGCTGTCGAACCGGCGCGTGAACTGCGCCGCCGCGTGCGCTCGGTGCTGCAGCGCGCGGGGCTGCAGCCGCCATGCGAACTGCGCGGCGATGGGCTGCCGACCTGCGTCGCCCGCACCGTGCTGAAGCTGCGCGACGGCCGCACCGTGCACGCCATCCAGCTGCAG
>JBILEY010000027.1:0-23471 GCA_044351865.1 Planctomycetota bacterium
AGACGGCGTTCCAGATGGGCTTCGTGCTGTTCCTGCCCTTCGTCGTCATCGACCTGGTGATCAGTTCGATCCTCGTCTCGATGGGCATGTTCAGCCTGCCGCCGGTCGTCGTGTCGACGCCGCTGAAGTTGCTGCTGTTCATCCTCGTCGGCGGCTGGGACCTGGTCGTCAGTTCCCTGGCACAGAGCTTCAACACCTGATCGGAGCACCCCAATGGGCCACGAAACCCTCCTCGACCTCGCGAAGTCGACGCTGCTGACGGCGCTGATGATCTGCGCGCCAGCACTGCTCGTCGGCATGCTCGTCGGCCTGACCGTCAGCTTCTTCCAGACGGTCACCTCGCTGCAGGAACAGACGCTGACCATCGTCCCGAAGATGCTGGCGGTGCTCGCCACCATCATCCTGATGATGCCGTGGATCCTCGGCACACTGCGCGAGTACACGGCGACGCTGTTCCAGAACCTCGCCGCCTACGGCCTGCACGGTTGACGCGATGGACCTGCTGGCCTTCGAGGACTACGCGGTGGCGCTCTTCCTGCACATGGTGCGGGCCGGGGCGTTCTTCGCCGTGGTGCCGATCTTCGGCCGGCAGACCGACTCGTTCATCCTCCGCCTCGTGCTCGCGATCTCGCTCGGCGGCGTGTTCTGGTGGGTCGGCGACCAGCACGTCGACGTGCCGCACAACCTGCTGGCGCTCGCCGTCATGGCGCTGCGCGAAGGCGTCGTCGGCATCGCGCTGGCGTTCGCGCTGTCGGTGATGACGTCGCTGCTGGTCAGCGCCGGCGAACTGATCAGCTCGGAGATGGGCTTCTCGCTGGCGCGCACGATGAACCCGGAGAGCGGCGTCGACGCGACCGTCGTGTCGCAGCTGCTGCAGGTGCTCGGCTTCCTGCTGATCCTGCAGCTCGATCTGCACCACGACGCGCTGCGCGTGCTCGAACAGACCTACCGCGCGTGCCCGGTCGGCCAGCCGTTCGACATCGAGCCGATCTGGCTCGGCCTGAAGGCCCTGATCGGCGGCAGCGTCGAGCTCGCGGTGCAGTACGGCTTCCCGATCCTCGGCCTGATGCTGCTGCTGTCGGTCGGCATGGTGCTGCTCGGCCGCGCCGTGCCCAACATCAACCTGATGGAGTTCGGCTACGCGCTGCGCGTGCTGCTGGCGCTCGGCGCGATGGCGTGGTTCCTCGGCGAAGGCTCGCCGTTCCTGATCCAGACCTTCCGCGGCATCCTCGACCGGGCCGCCGAGATGTTCCCCGTCTGACCCATGGCACTCTTCGGCGACGACCAGGGCAAGACCGAGAAGGCGACGCCGTCGCGGCTGACCGACGTGCGCAACCGCGGCGACACGCCGCTGTCGCGCGAGCTCGTGCAGGGCGGCACGCTGCTGGTCGCGGCGGTGATGCTCGGCTGGACCGGCGATTGGCTGATGGCCGCACTCGGCCAGTGCATGCGCCGCGGGCTGGCCCTCGACCTGAGCGAACACCAGATCACCGACGTCGGCGGCGTCTGCCGCGAGGTCGGCGCCCTGATGTCGATCGTCGCCCCGCCGTTCGCGACGCTGGTCGGCACCCTCGTCGTCGCCACGCTGATCATCGGCTACGCGCAGATCGGCGTGCACTGGTCGCACGAGGTGATCGGCTTCAAGCTGAGCCGCCTCAACCCGGTCACCAACCTCAACCGCCTGTTCAACGTGCAGGGCCTGGTGCGCACCGGCTTCGCGGCGATCAAGCTGGCAGTGCTGGTCGGCATCGCCTGGATGGTCATCGGCGACCGGGTCCCGGGTCTGCTGCACCTGCACGAGCAACCTCTCTCGACCGCCGCCGGCGAAGTCGCCGACCTGGCGCTGTCGCTCGTGCTGTGGGTCTCCGCCTCGGTCAGCGCGATCGCCGCCGCCGACTTCTTCTGGCAGCGCTTCCAGTTCGACAAGCGCAACATGATGAGCAAGCAGGAAGTCGAGGACGAGCGCAAGCGCAGCGAAGGCGACCCGGCGATCAAGAACCGCCAGCGACGCGCGCGCGCCGAGATGATGAAGCAGCGCATGATGACCTCGGTGCCGAAGGCCGACGTGGTCGTCACCAACCCGACGCACTACTCGGTGGCGCTGCGCTACGACCGCAAGCGCGACCTCGCACCGATCGTCGTCGCCAAGGGCGTCGACGAGGTCGCCTTGATCATCCGCACGCTGGCGAAGGAGCACGGCGTGCCGCTGATGGAGGACCCGCCGCTGGCGCGCGCGCTGTTCCGCGCGGTCAAGGTCGGCCAGTCGATCCCCGAGAAGTTCTACCAGGCCGTCGCCACGGTGCTCGGCCACGTCTACCGCCTCAAGCACCGCACCGCCTGAACCGGCACTGAGCCATGCCCGAGATCTCCAACAAGAACCAGCGGAACACGCTCCTCGCGGTGTTCTTCGTCGGCATCCTCGCCGTGATGCTGGTGCCGCTGCCGCCGCTGCTGCTGGACGCGATGTTGTGCCTCAACATCACCTGCAGCCTGATGATCCTGATGGCGGTGCTGAACGCCGGGCGGCCGGTCGAGTTCAGCACGTTTCCGAGCGTGCTGCTGTTCACCGCGCTGTTCCGCCTGGCGCTGAACGTCGCGTCGACGCGCTTGATCCTGCTCGAAGGCGACGCCGGCGACGTCATCCGCACGTTCGGCAACTTCGTCGTCGGCGGCAACCCGCTGGTCGGCATCGTCATCTTCCTCGTGCTGATCGTGATCCAGTTCATCGTGATCACGAAGGGCCAGAACCGCATCAGCGAGGTGACGGCCCGCTTCGCGTTGGACGCGATGCCCGGCAAGCAGATGTCGATCGACGCCGACCTCGGCGCCGGCATCATCACCGCGGAGGAGGCGAAGGCGCGGCGTCAGGCGCTGACCGCGGAGATGGAGTTCTACGGCGCCATGGACGGCGCCGGCAAGTTCGTGCGCGGCGACGCCGTGGCCGGCCTGATCATCACCGGCATCAACATCGTCGGTGGCCTGATCATGGGCGTGCTGTACCGCAAGATGACGGCGGGCCAGGCGTTCGAGGAGTACACGATCCTCACCATCGGCGACGGCCTGGTGGCGCAGATCCCGGCCCTGCTGGTGTCGACCGCCGCCGGCATCCTGGTGACGAAGGGCGCCAGCGAACAGTCGCTCGGCCAGGAGATGGGCGACCAGATGATGGCCAGCGGCCGCGCGCTGCGCCTCGTCGCCGTCGTGCTGATGCTGCTGGCGATCCTGCCCGGCATGCCGACGATGCTGTTCGCGATCATCGCCGCCCTGCTGTTCACGTTCTCGAACACGGTCGAGAACGCGCGCAAGAGCGCCGCCGAGAACAAGGTGAAGGCCGCCGCCGCCGCGAGCGAAGAGAAGAAGCCCGAAGACGGCCACGGTCCGGTCGAAGAGTTGCTCGCCGTCGATCGCCTCGGCGTCGAGATCGGCTACCGCCTGATCGGCCTGGTCGAACCCGGCCGCCACGGCGGGCTGCTCGACCACATCCGTTCGCTGCGGCGCCAGTTCGCGCAAGCGCTCGGCCTCGTCGTGCCGCCGATCCGCGTGCGCGACAACGTGCAGCTCGACCCCAACACCTACCGCGTGCTGCTCGGCGGCCAGGAGATCGCGCGCGGCACGCTGCGCGCCGGCCACTTCCTCGCCATGGACCCGAGCGGCACCGCAGCACCGATCCAGGGCGTCGAGACGATCGAGCCCGCGTTCGGACTGCCGGCGCGCTGGATCACCGAGGGCGACAAGGACCGCGCCGAACTGCTCGGCTACACGGTCATCGACGCCGCGTCGGTGCTGATCACGCACCTCACCGAAGTACTGAAGAAGGTCTCCGGCGAACTGCTGTCGCGCGACGACGTGAAGACGCTGGTCGACAACCTGAAGAAGGTCTCGCCCGCCGTCGTCGAGGAACTGATCCCAGCCCAGCTGTCGCTCGGCCAGGTGCAGCGCATCCTCGCCGGCCTGCTGAAGGAAGGCGTGCCGATCCGCAACCTGCAGACGATCCTCGAAGCGCTCGCCGACGCGTGCATCGAGACCAAGGACCTGCGCGCGCTGACCGAACAGGTGCGTTCGCGCCTCGCCCGCACCATCGTCGAGCCGCACCTCGATCCGGCCGGCACGCTCTACGCGGCGTTCCTCGATCCGGACCTCGAACGCAACCTCGCCGAGGCGCTCGCCGGCAACGACGGCGTCGCCAACCTGCCGAACGGCTTCCTCGGCCGCTTCGTCGATCGCACCGCCGAGGCGCTGTCGTCGATGGCGAAGAACGGCCGCGACCCGGTGCTGGTGACGCGCGCCAGCCTGCGGCCCTTCCTGGCCGAGGCGATCGCCGGCGTCATCCCGAACGCCGCGGTGCTGAGCTACCAGGAGACGACGCCCGCCAAGCGCGTCGAGACCACGCAACGCATCGCCGTCGCCGGCTGAGCGCGACCCCCTCCCACGCATCCCGACGCACACCCCATGTTGCTCAAGCGAATCGAAGCGAAGACCATGCCCGAGGCCCTCGAACGCGTGCGCGCCGAGTGCGGCGACGACGCGCTCGTCGTCGAGACGCGCGCCACCAAGGGCGGCTACCTGATCGTCGCCGCGCGGCCCGAGACCGCCGTGCCGACGCCAGCGCCGCGCCGCGACCTCGCCCGCGACCAGGCCGGCAGCACGTCGCTGCTGTCGAAGTGGACGCGCGGCTTCCAGCCGCTCGCCGACAAGGCCACCGACTTCGGGCTCTCCGCCACCGTGCTGCGCGCCGTCGAGAAGGCGCTGCTCGGCACGCGCGTCGACATGAGCCGCCCCGGCGACCCGGCCCTGCCGAACCTCGCCGCGCGCGTGCTCGCCGCCCTGGTGCGCACCGAGCCGCGTCTCGAAGCCGCCGAGTCGGCGTTCCGCACGCTCGCCGTCGTCGGCCCGACCGGCGTCGGCAAGACCACGACGCTGGCCAAGCTCGCAGCGCGCGCCAAGGATCGCGGGGAACGCGTCGCCATCGTCACGCTCGACACCTACCGCATGGCCGCCGTCGAGCAGCTGCGTGCGTTCGCCGACCTGCTGGCGGTGCCGTTCGACGTCGCGTTCACCGCGACCGACGTGCGCCGGCTGATGCAGCAGCACAAGGGCCTCGACCGCGTGCTGATCGACACCACCGGCCGCAGCCCGCGCGACACCGACGCGATGCCGCTGCTCGAAGGCAACCTGCGCGCCGGCGGCGCCGCCACGCTGCTGTGCCTGTCGGCCGGCACGCGCGCGCGCGACTGCCAGGTCGTGTTCGACGCCTACGAACCGCTCGGCATCGACGCCGTCTGCCTGACGAAGTGGGACGAGACGATCGCGCCGGGCGAAGCGCTCGCCGCCGTCGTCGAAGCCGGGCTGCCGCTGTCGCACCTGTGCATCGGCCAGGAAGTGCCGGCCGACATCGTCGCCGCCGAAGCGACGCAGCTCGCGCGCGCCGCGTTCGACCTCGAGACCGCGGGGGCTTCGGCATGAACCCGACGATCGTGACGCCGCCGATCGCGCCGACCGCGCCGACGAACCCGGCCACCGGCAACCTCGTCAACCAGCAGGCGAACGCGCTGCAGATCCCGCGGCCCGTCAGCGCGCCGTGGCTCGCCGTCGCCGGCGCCAAGGGCGGCGTCGGCAAGACCACGCTCGCGGTCAACCTCGCCGTGCTGCTGTCGCGCAAGGGCCACCGCGTGCTGCTGGTCGACTTCGATCCGGGCTGCGGCAACGTCGCCGTGCACCTGCGCCTCGCCGGTCGCTTCGACCTCGAGGACGTCGCCACCGGTGTCTGCAGCGCCGCCGACGCGCTGCTCGACGGCCCCGGCGGCATCCGTGTGCTGCTCGGCCGTTCCGGCCCGACCGTTCTCGTCGGCGACGATCCGGCCCCGCGCCAGCGTGCGCTCGCCGAAGTGTCCACCGTTGCGCGCGACTTCGACGTCGTCGTCGTCGACACCGGTGCCGGCATCGGCCCGGCCACGCTCGCCGTCACCGAACGCGCCGACCTCGTGCTCGCCGTCACCACCGCCGACGCCGCGGCCGTCACCGACACCTACGCGCTGTGCAAGGTGCTGCACCTGCGCGGTCGCCCGCTGCCGCAGCTGGTCGCGAACCGCGTCGCCAGCCGCGACGAAGCGATGCGCACGGCGGCGAAACTGACCGGCGTCACGCGCAAGTTCCTCGGCAAGGACCTGAAGCTGTGTGGCTCGGTCGGGCGCGATGCGAAGGTCGAGCACGGCGTGCTGGCGCAGGAGCCGATCGCGCTGTTCGGCGTCGGTCCGGGCCTCGACGACCTGCAGAGCTTGGCCGCGTCGGCGCTGGCGGCGCTGCCGCCGGTCGGCCGCGGCAATCCGGTGCCGGTCGTGGTGCCCCGGCCGCTGCGCCTGCGGCCGGCGACGTCGCCGAGCCCATCCGCGAGCCCGTCCTGACGCACGCGGCGTGGCGGCTACCAGGTGCTGACGACGACGCGGTCGCCCAGCAGCTTGCGCACGCGCTCGGCGAACGCATCGACACTGCCCTTCTCCAGCGGCGGCGCCGGCACGATCTCGAGCCGGCGCAGCAGCGGCAGTTGCTGCACCCGCAAGAGTTCGGGAGTCGCCGGCAGCTCGGCGCAGAACAGGCGTAGCCGTTCGAGCTTCTGGAAGCCGACCAGCCGCTCGGCGAACAGCGTGAGATCGATCGGGATGCGGACGGCGAGCGAGCGCATGCCCTTCTTCGCTTGCAGCGCGCTCCACATCGCCTCCGGGATCGGGCCACTGGCCCAGAAGAACTGCTCCAGGGGCAAGGACTCGACGACGGCGGCGAGCGCCTGAGTGGTCTCCGGATCCGCCGTGGCGATCCAGTGCAGCGAGCGCAGTTGCCGCAGCCGTGCGAGCTCTCGCCATCCGGCTGCCGTCGGCCCGCGCAGGTGCTCGAGCCGCAGCGACTGCAGTGTGACCGGCAGCGCCGCAAGTGCGGCATCGTCGCAGTCGAAGCCAGAGAGCCCCAGCTCCACCAGCTTCGGCACCGCGGCGAGCGCCCGCATGCGCGCCGGGGTCAGCAGGCCGACCTGCGAGGTCTTCGCATCGGCGGACCACAGGTGCAGCACCTGCAGGCCACGCAACGCGGCGAACGCCTCGAACACCGAGTCGTCGTAGACGGTGCGCTCGATGCGCAACTGTTCGAGCACTGGCAGCAAGGCCAGCCCGCGGACACCCTCGGCCGTCAACGGCACCTCCGACAGCAGCAGCATGCGCAGCCGCGGCAGTTCGCTGATCGCAGACGCGAGGTCGCGATCGAGGGTCACCCGCGCGTCGCCCCAGAAACCGAGCGTTCGCAGCTGCGGCGCCGCGCGCAGTTCGCGCAGCACCTCCCCATCCGGCAGTCGTTTGGGTGGCGTCCAGATGTGCAGCGCCTGCAGGTCCGGCATGCTCGCGATCGTCTGCAGCTGCGACGACGTCGGCGTGCTGTCGCGATCGATGCCCCCGAGGACCTTCAGCCACCGCACACCGCGTCGCCCCACCAGCTTCGGCCACGACGGTGACGTCGTGCGAACGCACATCGCGTCGAGATCGGGCGGCGATTCCATGCCGAGGAGATCGATCAGCACCCCTTGGCCCGCACCGTAGGGAAGGTCTTCGCCAAGGGGCGGGAACACCGGATCGAAGGCCACGGGCTGCTGCGCCTCTCGACCGGCCTCGAGTTGCAGGCAGCCGACCGCGACGGCAACCACGACGCCCAACAGCATCAGCGCCGCCCGCAGCCACTGGCCGGAACCCGCGCGCAGCTCGCGATCGCCGGCCGCCTCCGCGCGCAGCGGCGCCCTGAGCGCCGCGGCGATCTCGGCCGCGAACAATCGCTCGCGCGCCCGCTCCGCCACGGCCATCCCGTCGTCTCGTTCCGTCGTCATCGTTGCCTCCGCAGTCGTCGTTCGACGCATTCCCGCAGTCCGTCGCGCAGCCGCCGCAGCGCCGTCTTCACGCCGTCGGGCGTCATCGCCATCGCCGCCGCGATCTCGGCGCGGCCTTCGTGGTTCGCGTAGTGGCGGTGCAGCAGGTCGCGGCTGCGTTCGGGCAGTTCGCCGACGCATTGCTGCAGCGCGTCGATGCGCGCATCGCCGTCGTCGCCGCATTCGCGCTGCCACACCTCGTCGGCGCCTTCGACCTCGCGGCGCGCCTGCTGCGAACGCCGATCGCGCAGCAGCAGATTCTTGGCGACGCCGCGCAGGAACGCCCCGACGGCGCGCGGCCCGCGATCCTCGGGCTGCTTCTGCAGCACCAGCACGAACGTCTCCTGCACCAGGTCGTCGAGCCGGTCGACGGCGGCGCCGAGCACGAACAGGTAGCGCCGCAGCATCGGTGCGTGCGGCGCCAGATCGAGCGTCGCGGTGCGGGCGGGGCTGTCGCTGGTCGGCGGCATCGCGGGTGGTATCGCGGGGCGCGCCGACAAAGGGTTCGCCGTTCTGGCGATTCTCCGCGCGCCTACCGGAACAGCCGGCCGAGGTGCTCGAACAGCACGACGTAGGCGTTTTGCTCGAAGGCCTCCGCACGCAGGAACTCCACGCCGAAGCCGGGCGTGCCGCGGAACGGCCGCAGCACCCACGCCAGCTGCACGCCGGTGAACGCGTAGAGCACGAGCCAGCTGGCCAGCGTGCGGCGATGCCGGGGATCGCGCGCGATCAGCGGCCGGTAGTGGCGCGACAGCACCTGCTGCGCGGCGAGCGTGGCGACGCCGCACAGCACCCCATCCAGCAGCGTCAGCGCGTACGGGTCGGCGACGCTCAGCGTGTGGAAGACGGCGAACGGCGCCATCGCCGCCAGTGCCAGCCCGAGCACCGCCTGCGCCGACAGCAGGCCGCGCAGCGCCGCGGCGAAGTCGTCGCGCAGGCCGAGCACCGCGTGCACGACCCAGAAGCTCGGCAGGCAGAACAGCGAGGTCAGCCCGAGCAGCAGCGGCAGCTTCACGGCGGCGAACAGGGCGAGCAGCGGTTCGCCAGACGAGGCCCCGAGCACGAGACCGAACGCTGCGGCACCGCACGCGCCGACGGCGATGCACGCACGCGCCGACGGCACCGCCTGGGCATCGCCGCGCAGCAGCCGTTCGGCCGCTGCGATCACGAGAACAGACCCTTCAGCACGCGCACGATGCCGATGAAGACGTTGTCCTCGCGCGGACGGAACAGGCTGAAGGCGAGGTCCGGCGTGCCGACGAACGGGCGCAGCAGCCACGCCATCTGCGCGCCGACGACGCCGTAGACGAGGCCCCAGGTGGTGAGCAGCCGCTGCGCCTGGTGCTCCGGCACGGGCTGCACACGAAGTGGCGCGCTGCCCGGCTCGCCAGCTTCGACCTTCGGCTGCACGACGTTCGTCGGCACCGCCAGCATCGCCGCCCGCTTCAGCGTCGACAGGCCGACCAGCCCGCCGATGACGAAGAACAGCACGTTCAGCAGCAGCATGAACCCGTAGCTGTTGGTGCTGGCGGCGAAGAAGGCGAACACCGGAGCGAGGCCGGCGAGCACGGCGGTGTGCACGACGATGGCGGTCAGCAGCAGCTTCAGCGTCGCGCGCAGGCCCATGGGCAGCCGCCGCAGCGCCGCGAAGACGTAGAGCGACGGGAACGTGACCAGCAGCGTCAGCAGGAACAGCGCCGGCACCTTCAGCGCCGCCGCGAGCGCCTGCAACCACGCCTGGTCGGCACCGCGGAACAGTCCGTAGGCGCCGAGCGAGAGCCCGTAGAAGCCGCCGAGCAGCAGCGCCATCGCCGCCAGGTGCCGCGCCGGTGCGTGCGCCTGGCTGGACGTCGCGCGATCGCCGCCGAGCCCATCGCCGCGCAGGACCCGATCGAGGGAGGACAAGATCTCGTGCAGTCGCATGCCCGAAGGCTATTCGCTTTGCCTTGCAAAGCTAGCCCCGCCCCGGCGCCGCCGGCGAGCGTCCAGGGTGCGCAGATTCCGAGGTTTCCTGCACCCATCGAGCCTGTCCGGGACACTCATCGGCATGCCACCGCCGCTGCCGACGACCGCCGCCCCGCCCGCCGTGGCCAAGGCCGAAGCCGAAGTCGGCACCGACCTGCCGCAGCTGATCGCGGCCCACCAGCGACCGCTGTGGCGTTACCTGCGCCTGCTCGGCGCCGAGACCCACGAAGCCGACGACCTCGTGCAGGACACGTTCGTCGCGTTCGCCTCGCGCCGCGCCGACACGTCGCCGGACGCGCCGGCGGCCTTCCTGCGCGGCATCGCCAAGAACCTGCTGCTCGCCGCCCGCCGCCGCGCGCGCCGCCAGCCGCCGGCCAACGACTGGGCCGCGGCCGTGGACCAGCTGGTGGCGCGCGACGAAGACGCGTTCGCCGACGGCCAGCTCGCCGCCGTGCGCGACTGTTTGCAGAAGCTGCCCGAACGCGCCCGTCAGGCCGTGCAGTGGCACCACGTCGACGGCCTGTCGCGCCGCGACACCGCCGAGCGCCTCGGGCTCGGCGACGAAGGCACCAAGTCGTTGCTGCAGCGCGCGCGCGAACTGCTGCGCGACTGCATCGAACGTAGTCGTCGCACGGAGGAGAACCGATGAACCCGCAGCTGCATCAGGACGTCCAGGACCGCCATCTCGAACTGCTGCTCGAAGAACTCGGCGATCGCCGCGCGCCGACGGATTGCACACCGCGCGTGGCCGCAGCGCTGGCCCGCGCCCCGAGCTCGGCCCCCTCGCACCGGCTGCTGCGCCCGCTCGTCGCCGTCGCGGCGGCCGGCGTCGTCATTGCCGTTGGGTGGTGCGCACGCAGCCAGACGCCGATCACTCCTTCGGTGATCGCACCGGTGACGACGAGCCCAGCCCCGCTGGCACCAGCGACGCAGCCGGCGACGACCCCGATGCCCAAGCCCGAACACCCGAAGGGCACCGATCCGGCCGACCTGGCCGCGGCGCGCGGCGCCGACGCGATGCTCGCCGCCGAACGCAAGGTCGCGGCGCTGGTCGCCGACGGCAAGCTGCCGGCGCGGCCCATGTCGTTCGCGCAGTTGTCGAGCTGGGACTACACCAACGGCCTCGTCGGCATGCCGCAGGACGTGCAGGCATTGAACGGCACGACGGTGACGTTCGTCGGCTTCATGATGCCGATCGACGAAGTGAGGGACATGACCCAGTTCCTGCTGGTCCAGTCGCTGTGGTCGTGCTGCTACGGCACGCCGCCGGACCTGCACGAGATCGTGCGCTGCGTGCTGCCGGCTGGGCAGACCACCGACTACACGTTCGAGCCGGTGCTGCTGACCGGCACGCTCACCGTCGGCCCGACTGTCGAGGACGGCTACGTCGTCGACGTGTTCCAGCTGCAGGTGTCGACGATCACGCCACTGCCGTACTGAAGACGGGCGCCCGGACTACGGGAAACACCGGTCCGATCGCGAGTTCCGCGCTCCGGTCTCAACTCGCGCCGACGCCGGTGCCGATACGCCTGCCCGGCAAGCGACATGAAGTCCGGCACCGGCAGTCAAGAACTGACACGCCTCATCACGGCGTACCTGACCAGCATCGCATTCGGGGTCACGTTCCTCGTCGCGACGGTCGTGGGCGTCGATGGTGGCACCGCCCTCTGGCGCAGCGTCGTCTGCGCCGGCATCGCCCTCGTCGCCGGCAACCTGCTGGCGCCGCCGGTAGTCGACGCGGTGCTGACCGCGATCGCGCGCGAAGAAGCCAAGCGCGCCGCCGAGAAGGCCAAGGAGGACGCGTGAGGGGCGACACCGCCAGGATGCTGCGTTCGGTCGCCGACCGCGACCGCCTCGTCGAGCAGTACCTGCCGCTCGTCCGCTACGTCGTCGCGCGCCTGCCGGTGACGCTGCCGGGCTCGCTCGACCGCGACGACTTCTACTCGGTCGGCGTCATGGGCCTGATGCACGCGGCCTCGACGTTCGATCCGGGCCGCGGTGCGTCGTTCAAGACGTTCGCCTACACCGCGATCCGCGGCGCCATCCTCGACGAAGTGCGCAAGCACGACCCCGTGCCGCGCAACCGCCGCGATCGGCTGCGCAAGATGGAGCGCACCAACTCGCAGCTGTACGCGGAACTCGACCGCGAGCCGACGCTGGCCGAACTGGCGCAGGCGATGGGCTGCAGCGAACAAGACCTCGACGAGGACCTGCAGGCGCTGCACACCGCGCGCACGCTGTCGCTCGACGAACAGTACGGCGGCGACGAAGAGGGCAGCACGACGCTGGCCAACCTGATGCAGGCCGAGGACACCCGCGACCCCGGCGACGCCGCCGACGATCGCGAGCGCCTCGCGCGGCTGACCAAGGCCATCGCCGAACTGCCCGAGACCGACCGCCACGTGGTCGTGCTCTACTTCCACGAGCAGCTGTTCCTGAAGGAGATCGGCACCGTGCTCGGCGTCACCGAGTCGCGCGTCAGCCAGATCCTGACCCGCGCCACCGAGCGCCTGCGGCTCAAGCTGAAGGAACAGGAGTGACGCGATGGAACCGCTGCGCGCCGTGTCGAACGTCCAGGGTTCGCTGCGCGTGAACGAGCGGCAGGCCGGCGGCCAGAAGCAGGCCGACGTGTTCCGCCGTGCGCTGCAGCAGCAGGGCGAGGCCATGGGCGGCGAAGCCGAACCGCGGCGCCCCGCCGCCGGCGAACGGCCGATGCGAACGGGCCTTCAGGCCGAAGCCGGCGCCGACCGAAAGGACCCGCAGCACCGCCACGTCGACGTGATCGCGTGACGGCTGCTCGAGAACCCGAGCGATGGCCGAACGCACCGAAACCCCCGGAGTCATCCGCCGCGACGCCGTTCGCCTGGTCGCGCAGCCCGCGATGATCGACTGCGGCGGGCCCGGCAACGGGCACGCCGCGCAGCCGATCGCCGTGGTGCCGCTGCTCGACGGCGAGCGCATCGCCGGCTTCGAGATCCGCTGCGGCTGCGGTGCGTCCGCCATCGTCGAATGCGTCTACGGCAAGGAGAGCTGAGCATGCCCCCGTTCCTCCGTTCCACCCTGCTCGTCGTTGCCGCGCTCGCGGCCCTCACCCTCGGCGCCTGCCGTTCGGCGGCGAACCTGTTCATCGAACCGTCGCCGACCGATCCGCTCGACGGCTACAAGGGCGTGCTGGCCGAGACCGGCAACCGCACCGAGATGGACTGGGGTCCGAAGCAGGAGCTGCTGCTCGACAAGTTCACGGCGCTGACCGAGAGCAAGCGACAGTTCGAGAAGCGCTGCAGCGAGCTCGAAGCGATCAACCAGAACCTGCAGTCGCAGCTCGGCGACGAAGGCAAGCTGCTCGCCAAGGAGAAGGCGCTGCGGGCGCAGGCCGAAGCGGAGACCGAGCAGCTGCGCGAACGCCGCCGCGAGCTCGAGGCGCGCATCCTCAGCTTGTCGATCGAGAAGGCGAAGCTCGAGCAGGCTGCCCTGCACGGCAAGATCCAGCAGCTCAGCGCTTCGATGGAGTCGTTGAGCGCCACCGCGGTCGAGGCTGCGGCCCCGCCGCCCAGGAGCCGCTGATGTCGCCGTTCCTGCGTCGCGTCCTGTTCGCGCTGCCGCTGCTCGCGGCCCTCGGCTGCCAGATCGAGGCCCCGCCGCGGCCCAAGGTCGTCAACACCTACCTCGCCGAACGCGCCGACCTGGCCAACGTGCGCCGCATCATGGTGCTGCCGTTCGCGCACGAAGCGGGCGTCGCCATGGACTGCAGCAAGGTGCGCGACGCGTTCGTCGCCGAGCTGCAGAAGCTGCGCCGCTTCGAGGTGGTACCGCTGCCGGCCGAAGCGAGCGAAGACGAAGAACTGAACTTCTCGCTGAGCCGCGGTCGCCTGTCGACCGACGCGATCGTGCGCTTGTGCCGCCGCTACTCGCTCGACGGCCTGTTCCTCGGCTCGGTGACGTCCTGGCGCGCCTACACGCCGCCGCACCTCGGCCTGCGCACGCAGCTGGTGTCGGTGCACTCCGGCGCCCCGGTCTGGGCGGTCGACGCCATCTACGACGCCGCCGATCGCTCGACCATCAGCGACCTGCGCCACTACACCGATACGACGCAGCAGGACAACGGCAACCTGCACGGCTACGAGCTGAGCCTGCTGGCGCCGAGCAAGTTCACGACCTACGTCGCGCACCGCTGCGTCGGCACCTGGGTCGAGGACTGAACGGCCGGGGACCGAGAGGTCGGCGGCACCGCCCGGACGGTGGCCGGCCACCACGGGGAACGGCAGGGGCGAGCGGACGGTCGCGATGACGGGGTCTCGGGCGTATCCTCTTCGCCCCTTACATCCCCCCTGGAGCCCCGCCCGCGTGTACTCCGTCATCCTCTCCTGCGCCTTGGCCCTGCTGCTTGGCTTCAGCGGCACCTTCCTCGACTGGTGGGGCTGGGGCTGGGCGATCCTGTTCTCGCTGATCCTGGCTCTGGTCGTCTGGGCGATCGTCGCCCGCCGCATCGCGGCGAAGCTGCAACCGGCGATGGCGCGTGTGCAGGCGCAGATGGAAGCCGGCCACATCGACGCCGCCATGCAGTCGCTCGAAGCGCTGCTGCCGATGGGCAATTGGATGCCGATGCTGCGCGGCCAGCTGCTCGCCAACATGGGCATGATCGCGTGGCACACCGGCAAGAAGGAACGCGCCATGGAACTGCTCGAGCAGTCCAGCCTGCGCGCTCCGGACGCCCGCCTGCTGCTCGGCTGCATCCTCTACAAGAACGGCGACACCGCGCGCGCCCTCTCGGTGCTGCAGGTCGCCGGCATGGTGAACAAGAAGCACACGCTGCTGCACAACACGTGGGCGTGGATCCTGCACAAGAGCGAACGCGCCGACGAAGCGCAGAAGGTGCTGGCGGACTTCTGCAAGAAGAACCCCAACGACGAGGTCGCCAAGGACAACCTGCTGCGCGTGCAGAACCGTTCGCGCATGACGATGCAGGGCTTCGGCATGCACTGGTTCGCGCTCGGCCTCGAGCAGCCGCCGCAGCAGATGGGCCAGATGCGCCGCGCGCCGAACGGCTTCCGCGAGCCGCCGAAGGGCAAGCGCTGAGCGCCCGCCGATGCGCGAGCCCGGCACGCCGATCGTGAAGCACGCGCTGCCGGCCGCGCACTGGCCCGACGCAGCGACCGCCGCGCGTTCGCTGCTGTTCTCGACCGGCCGCATCGGCCCGCGGACGACGACGTCGCGCAGCTGGGTGCCGGCGATGGTGCCGTGGCGCGCGACCGACGACGGCTTCGTCACGCCCGACGTGCTGTCGTGGTACGGCCGCTATGCCGACGGTGCGCCCGGCGTGCTCGTCGTCGAAGCCACCGGCATCCGCGACGTGCCGAGCGGCCCGCTGCTGCGCATCGGCCACGACCGCTTCGTGCCGGGCCTGCGCGAGCTCACCAACCACGTGCGCGAGCGCAGCGGCGGCCGCACGCGGCTGTTCCTGCAGATCCTCGACTTCCTGTCGATCCGCCGCCGGCCGGAGAAGGAGAAGTTCTTCGCGCGCTTCCTGGCGCTCACGCCGCGGCACCGCGACGCCGTGCGCGAGCGCTTCGGCGCCGCCGCGGCCGCCGACGACACGAACGTGCGCACGACGCTCGCCGGCTGCGACGACGAGGTGCTGCGCACGCTGCTGACGCCGCGCGAGTTCCGCGACTACGCCTACGGCGCGCGCGAGGAGGTCTCCGACCTGCACCTGCCGCACGTGCGCGAACTGCCGCAGGTGCTGCCCGGCCTGTTCGCCGACGCCGCCGCCCGCGCGCGCGACGCCGGCTTCGACGGCGTCGAGCTGCACTTCGCGCACGCCTACACGATGGCGTCGTTCCTCTCGCGCACCAACGTGCGCGACGACGGCTACGGCGGCTCCCTGACCGCGCGCCAGCGCTTGCCGCTCGAAGTGATCGCCGCGGTGCAGCAGCGCGTCGGCGGCGACTTCGCGGTCGGCGCACGCTTCCTCGGCGACGAGGTCATCGCCGGCGGCAGCCCGCTCGCCGACGCGGTCGCGCACGGGGTCGCATTCGCGCGCGCCGGGCTGCACTTCCTGTCGATCAGCAAGGGCGGCAAGTTCGACGATGCGAAGCAGCCGAACGTCGGCGAAGCCGCGTATCCGTACACCGGCCCCTCGGGGCACGAGTGCATGCCGACGGTGCGCAGCGACGCGCGCGGGCCGTTCGGCCGCAACGTCGAACTCGCTGCCGCGATCCGCCGCGCGGTGCGCGACGCCGGCCACGACACGCCGGTGGTCGCCGCCGGCGGCCTCTGCGAGTTCACGCAGATGGAAGCGATCCTGCAGCGCGGTGACGCGGACTTCGTCGCCGCCGCGCGCCAGAGCCTCGCCGACCCCGACTGGTGGGAGAAGATGCGCCTCGGCCGCGGCGCCGAAGTGCGGCGCTGCCTGTTCACCAACTACTGCGAGGGCCTCGACCAGAAGCACAAGCAGGTCACCTGCCAGCTGTGGGACCGCGACTTCACCGACGGCGCCGCGGTCGCGCGCAGCCACGACGGCAAGCGGCGCCTCGACGCTCCGCGCTGGCAGCGCTGAGCCGCAGCCCGAAATCCGCCGCTCGCCTGCCCCCGGTCCCCCACTAGGGAACTGGGACGAGCATCGTTCGCAGGGACCGGTGCACGACCGAAGGAGTGGCTATGCTGCGATGCTTCGACGGGCCGACCACGATGACCCAGACGATCCCTTCGTCACGACGCTGGACCTACGCCGACTACTGCCGCATCCCGGCGGATCGCAAACGGCATCAGATCGTCGACGGGAGGCACTTCGTGAGCCCCGCGCCTAGCCTTCGCCATCAGGAAGTGGCGGGCCGGCTCTACGTCGCCTTGGTCGACGCGATCGAGCGACGGCGCCGCGGCCGCGTGTTCATCGCGCCGGTCGACGTACACCTGGCACCTGGCACGATCGTGCAGCCCGACCTCGTCGTGTTCGGCACCCGCCGCCCCTCGCGCATCGGCCAGAAGAAAGTGACCGGCGCGCCAGACCTGCTGGTCGAGATCCTGTCGCCGTCGCACCGCACGCTCGACACCGTGCTCAAGCGCGAACGCTACGAACGCGCCGGCGTGCGCGAGCTCTGGCTCGTCGATCCCGACACCGACTCGCTCGTGCAGCTCGTGCTGCGACGCGGTCGCTACGTCGAAGTCGCCACCGACGGTTCGCTCGTGCGACTGCGTGCCCTGCGTGGCATCACCGTCGACCTGCGCGCCGTGTTCGCCTGAAGCACACGGCGAACTCCCTCAACGCACAGAACCCGCCAGCCACGCTGCCGCGACCTTGGGCCGATCGGTGCCGAGGCGATCGACGCCGAGTTCGCGCAGCAGCGCCCACGCTTCCGGCCGATCCGGCGCGCCCCAGAAGCGCAGCTCGCGCCCGGCGGCGTGCACCGCCGCGGCGAGTGCGCGGATGCGTTCGCGCTCCTCGAGCTCGAGTTCGCCGTAGCCGCGCCACGTGCTGACCTTCGTCCACGCCTCGCTGATCCACGGCACCAGCGTCGGCGATGGCGGCGGCACGCGCGCGAGGTCGCCAGGGCGACCGTCGAGCGCGCACCAGCGTTCGCCAGCCGCGGCGACTTCGGCGAACGGACGGGCGCCGGACAGCAGCACGGTCACCGCTCCGACCTCGATGCGATCCCCGGCGAAGTGCGTCAGCAGCCCCGGCTCGCTGGCGAGGCGCGCCAGCTCCGCGTGCAGCACCGGCCATACCGAAGCAGCGTCGGCCTTGATGTCGACCAGCAGCACGAACGGCTCGCCGTCGCTGCGCACCCGGCCGCCGTGCGCACGCGCGAACGCCACCAGCGGCTCGAGGTAGAGCGACGCCAGCGTGCGCCCCGGTCGCAGCTGCCAGCGCTCGTGGCCGACGCGCAGTTCGCCATCGACCAGGAACACGTCGGCCTCGACGCTGCCGAGGCCGAGTTCGAGGGCGGTCTGCAGCGGACGCGGCTGCAGGTAGTCGTTGTGGCCGTGCAGGCGAACGGCCGGTGCCGCGGCCGCCGGACGCCGCACCGGCCCGGGCCGTTCCCGCCCGGCGTCGGCACCGCCCCCGGCGCAAGCCGCGAGTGCGAGCACGAAGCTGCCACCGAAGCTCGTCCTTCCGACGGTCACCATCCCCGAACCCTACGCCGCCGACTCGCTGCTTGCGCGGGAAGAACGCCGCGGAGGCCGCCGTCGGAAGGGGCTCGGAGAAAGCCATGAAGACAGCCGCACTCGTGTTCGCTCTGCTCGCCACCATCCCCGCCTGCGTCGCGCAGCAGCCTGCCAAGGAGCCGCCGAAGGATCCCTTCCGCCTCGCTGCCGGCGAAGTGCAGATCCCGGCGCTGATCGACCAGTGCGCTTCCTACCTGCAGGTCAACATCCTCAGCGCGCCGCAGGAACTGCAGGCCGGCCAGTCGATGGCGGTCAAGCTGCAGCAACCGGTGACGACCGACCGCGACGGCTGCGAAGAACTGCTCTCGTCGCTGCTCTACCGCTTCGGCTTCGGCCTGATGTGGCTCGACGACAAGGGCACCATGATGGAGGTCGTCAGCCTGCAGGGCCCGCGCGCCCGCGAGCTGTGGAGCCGGTCGCAGGAACGTTCGATCGAAGCGGTGCTGGCGCGGCCGAACCTCAAGCTGCCGGTCACCGTCGTCGTGCCGCTCGAACACATCAACGCGACCATCGCCACCAACGCGATGCGGCCGTTCTTCGCCAGCTCGGGTGGCATGCCGGTCGGCTCGCTGACGATCGGCAACGTCGGCAACAACAAGTCGCTGCTGATGAGCGGCATGCAGGACCAGGTGGTGCAAGCGATCCGGCTGGTCCAGAAGTGCGACCAGCCGGGCAGCTACGAAGGCCAGGGCATGCCGATGCCCGACCAGGACCGCGTCGGCAAGCTCGAGGCGCGCGTCAAGGCGCTCGAGGAGCAGCTCGGCAAGGCGAAGGCGGGCGACGCGAAGCCCGGCGAAACGAAGGCGGCGGGCGGCGAAGCGAAGGCGAAGTGAGGGCCGCATGCCACGCGCCCTCGCCATGCTCGCCGCCGCGTCGTTCGCGCTGACCGGCGCCGGGGCCCAGCAAGTGCTCGCCGAAGCGAGCCTGACGCGCGGACCGATCCTCGCCACCAAGTCGGGGCTGACGCTGCCTGCGGGCGAGTTCACCGCGGCCGATCTGGTCGAAGCGACAGCGCGCTTCTTGTGCCGCAACTACCTCTACGACGACGGCGCCATCGCGGCGCTGCCGTCGTTCACGCTGCAGAAGAGCTTGTCGCTGGACGCGCTCGGCGCCGAGGACGTGCTCTACGCGCTGCTGGCGTCGCGCGATCTCGTCGTGCTGCCGATCGACGAAGGGCGCGGGCTCTACGCGATCGTGCCGTTGGCCGCCGGCGACCGGCCGGTGCCGGTGACGTCGATCCCGACGCGCACGCCGAACGAGATCCTGCAGCGCCCGCACCTGCGCGAACTGGCGACGACGACGCTCGAGCTGCGCAGCCTCGATGCGATGCAACTGGCGGCCGCGCTGCAGGTGCACTTCGCATTGCTGTCGCCGCGCGCGGCCGGCCGGCCGGCCGCGTGCGCCGCCGGCCCGCGCACACTGCTGCTGCACGGCTTTCGCGACCAGCTCGCCGAGGTGGTGACGCTGGTGCGCCAGATGGAACGGCAGGCCGAAGCGACGGTGGTGCCCGCGAGCCTGCTGCAGCGCCTCGACGCGCTCGAACGCGAAGTCACGGCACTGCGCGCCGAGCTGCAGGCGATGCGCGCTGCCGGCGGCCGCTGAGCAGGCCGGCCGCGAACACCTCGGGGCGGGTAGGGCGATCACGTCGCCGGCAGTAGCCTGCGGCGATGGCCACGTTCGCCACGCACCTGCTGACGATCGGCGCGCTCACCAGCGCCGCGCTCGCGCAGTCCCCGCCCCCGACGACCGCCAGCGCCGGCCAGATGGACGGCTACCTCGGCGTGCCGCAGCAGAAGGTCCCGCTCGACTTCGGCGGCGGCTTCGCGATGCACGTCGCCGCCTGGCCACTGCTCGCGGCATGGCCCGGCGACCGGTTCCAGACCGGCCTGTTCGGCACGTGGATGTTCGCGCATCTCGGCGCCGACAAGCCCGACGCGAAGATCTACTCCGACATCGAAGGGGGCTTGGGCTGGTGGCGTGACACGCGCTTCGCGACGCCGACGCCGAAGTTCATCATGGGCGGCGTCGCGCTCGAGTTCTGCATGTGGGCAAACGGTCCCGGCGCCGGCAAGGGCCGCGACTGGCAGCGACCGCTCGGCAAGTACGGCGTCGCCCAGCTCAGTCCGTGGGTGCTGTGGCCACCGGACGGCCTGAACCTGCAGCAGGGCACGTGCGGCGAACTGTTCGGCTACGGCTACCTGCCGCTGCCGCTCGTCGACGCGAAGGGCACGACCGCGGGTGCGAAGGTTCCGACCGGCGGCCAGTGCTGGACGCTGTTCCTGGACACCGCGAACTTCAAAGGGCCGGTCGCCTTCTTCACGCCGTACTTCTTCACCACGCCGACGGTCGACAAGCCCGAGCTCGCCGGCCTGTTCCTCGACGCACGCCCGGCGGATCCGAACCGCGCGCTGCAGATGGAGACGCAGTACGTGCCCGCCTACGTCGCCACCGCCGCCGACGGCACGCAGCACGCGCGCGTGGCACCGACGCGCTTTCCCACCGACGCCGAGGGCCGCTCGGTGCTGGTGCACAACATCCGGTCGTTCCGGAAGGGCACACTGTGGAACGACGTCACCGCCTGGTTCGCCGGCGGTGCTGCGAGCGACGGCCGCATCGACGCCGGCCAGAGCATGGTGCACACGATGACCGGCCAAGGCTGGTCGACGTGGCGCATCCACACGCCACAGACGCCGAAGGAGCAGCGCGTCGCCGTCGACTGGCGGCAGTTCGCGAAGCCCGAAGCGATCGACGGCCACACGTTCTGCTGGGTGTGGGACAAGGCGCACGTGCGCATCGGCAGCGACGGCCTGGCGACGCTGCCCGAGCACTTCGTCGTCACCGACGGCAACGGCAAGAAGGCGCAGTGGCGCCCTGCTCCCGCCGGCACACCGCTGCCCGACGCGCTGCGCGACGTCGCCTTCACGCCGCCGACGAAGCAGCAGCCCGAGCCCTACGTCACGCCGACCGACGGAGCGTGGGCGAAGCCAGGCCCGGTCGCGGGGCCGTTCACCGCCGCGCTCGGCGATGGCAGTGTCGTCACCTTCAGCTGGTATCGCTTCTGCGACCAGCCGGCGCTGCAGCACGCCGATCTGACCGACGCCGACCGCGAACGCCTGCAGCAACGCGTCGAGCTGCTGCATCGGCAATGGACGAAGGAGCGCGCGTATCTGCCGCCGGCGACGATGGGCAAGCTGGCGTCGCTCGACCCGGCGGTGCTGGTGACGCCGCCGAAGGGATTCGAAGTCGGCTACGTGCCGATCGTCACGCGGCAGGCGGCGAAGTAGCGCGGCGGCGCGCGCGACGGCATGCCACCACTTGCGCCGCGCGCCGCAGCAGCTTCGCTGGTCCGCTCATGGCCAGCACCTTGATCGTTCCGATCGCCGCGATCGACAGCATCGCTCCGCACCCGAACGCCGACCGGCTCGAGATCGCGCACGTGCTCGGCTGGCAGGTCGTCGTGCCGAAGGGCCGCTACCAGCCCGGCGACAAGGTCGTCTACTTCCCGCCCGACGCGATCGTGCCGGCGGAGCACAGCGACCGCTTCGGCGTGACGCAGTACCTCGCCAACGGCCGGGTGAAGTGCGCACGGCTGCGCGGCGTGCCGAGCCAGGGCTTCCTCGCCGCGCCCGACGATCCGACCACGCCGCTCGGCACCAACATGGCCGCGCACTACGGCGTCACCAAGCACGAGCCGCCGGTGCGCACGTTCGCCGGCGACGCGGTCGACGACCATCCGTGGTTCCCGCGCTACACCGACCTCGAGAACTGGCGCAACTTCGCCACCGTGATCGCGGCCGGCGAACCAGTGGCGATCACCGAGAAGGTGCACGGCACCAACGTGCGCGTCGGCATCGTGCGCGGCGAACGCATGGCCGGCAGCCACCGCATCCGCCGCGCCGAGCCGACGGCGCGCCTGCACGAGAACCCGTACTGGCTGCCGTTCACGCTGCCGCCGGTGGTGGCGCTGCTCGAGCACTTCGCCAAGGACCACGAGCGCGTGATCCTGTTCGGCGAGACGTTCGGCCGCGGCGTGCAGTCGTTCCACTACGGCCAGCGCGGCAGCCTCGGCTTCGCCGCGTTCGACCTGATGGTCGGCGACCGCTACCTCGACTGGCCCGAGCTCAAGGACGCGCTGCAGCGCTTCGAAGTGCCGAGCGTGCCCGCGCTCTACGAAGGGCCGTTCGACGTCGCGACGATGAAGGCGTGTGCGAGCGGCAAGACGGCGTTCGACGACACGCACATCCGCGAAGGTGTGGTGCTACGGCCCCAGCGGGAACGCTTCGACGAACGCATCGGGCGCGTGGTGCTGAAGTACGTGTCCGACGAGTTCCTGCTCGACGAGCGCAAGACGGACTTCACGGAGGCGTGAGCGGGCCGGGTGGGCCCCACCCGATCGAAGCGCCACGGTGGGGTGTCCGGGGCGCGGTCCCGAGAACTTTCGGTCACGATCCCGGCCGTCGTTCCATCATGCATCCGTGACCCGACCCGACGACTCCGCCGACCTGCTCACCCACGCCGCGTGGGTCCACCGCCTCGCTCGGGCCCTGCTGCGCGACGACGCGCTCGCGCAGGACGTGGCCCAGGAGACGCTGGCCGCTGCGATCGAGCAGAAGCCTGCGTTCGCCGGCCCGCAGCAGCTGCGCGGCTGGCTGCGGACCGTGGTGCGCCGCATCGCGTTCGCCACCCGCCGCGCCCGCCACGAGCGGGCACTGCGCGAGGCCTACGCAGCGCGCACCGGCAGCGACGACGTCGAACGACAGGCGGCAGACCAGCTCGCGCTGCACGAAGAGCTGACTGCTGCGGTGCAGGCGCTGCCCGAACCCTACCGGACCGCGGTGACGCTGCGGTTCTTCGCCGACCTGACGCCACGCGCGATCGCCCAGCGCTGCGCGACCTCGTCGGTGGTCGTGCGCCAGCGTGTGCACCGCGGCCTGGCCCTGCTGCGCGAACGGCTCGACCGCCACCACGGCAGTCGTGCGGCTTGGGCGGAGCCCTTCGCCGCCGCACTGCCTCCCACCCTCTTCCCGTCGCTGCTCCTGGTGCCGCTCATGATCAAGCAATGGCTTGCCGCCGCTCTCGTCCTGCTCGCAGTCGCCGCGGGAGCGTGGATCGCGCTTCCCGACCCGGCCGCGCCCCCTGCGCCGATCGACCAGACCGCTGCCACGCACACGGCCGCGACGATGGCAACCGAAGCCGTGGCGACGCCCGGTGGCGACGCCGCCGCTGCGTCGACGCCAGATCGCGTCGATGCGCACTTCGAACTCCTGGTCGTCGACGCCGCCAATGCCCCGCTCGCCGCTGCGGAGGTGCATTGCTGGACCGACGGCGCGGAACCCGTCGTGGGCCGCACGGATGGGCGCGGTCGCGCCCGCTTCGCCGCGTCGCCGCGCCCCGGGGGCGCGGTCGTGCTCGCCTCGGGGCATGCCCCGTGCATCGCGCAACT